>JBNLVK010000021.1:0-7732 GCA_050618055.1 Myxococcota bacterium | reverse complement strand
GGGCGGCGCCCGCGCCGGCCAGGCCGTCCGGCTAGGCGGGCGGCGGTGCGGCGACCCGCGGCTGGTCGAAGGCGTGGCGGACCCGCGCCAGCAGCTCGGCCGGCGGGAACGGCTTCGAGAGCAGGGGACCGTCGGGCAGCTCGGTGTGGCTGAGCGACGGGTGGTCGAGATACCCGGTCATCAGCACCACGGGCAGCTCGGGCCGCAGCTTCGCGGCCTCCCGGGCCAGCTCCATGCCGCTGATGCGCGGCATCACCACGTCGGTGAGCAGCAGGTCGATCCGGTGCCGGCCGTCCTTCACCACGCGGAGCGCGGCCTGGGAGTCGGGGGCCGTCCGCACGTCGTAGCCCTCTTCGCGCAGGACGCGGCTCACGATGCGCAGCAGGGAGGGCTCGTCGTCGACGACGAGGATGTGCTTGCGGCTCGTCTCGGGCAGGGCCGACACCGGGACGGACTGGTGCTCCACGGCGGGCTCGCTGTCGACGGGCCACTCGATAACGAACAGCGATCCGCCGCCGGGCTCGCTGCTGACGTGGATGACGCCCTCGGTCTGCTGCACGAACCCGTACACCGCGGCGAGGCCCAGGCCCGTTCCCTTGCCCACGTCCTTGGTGGTGAAGAAGGGATCGAAGATCCGCTCCGAGGTCTCCGGGTCCATGCCGACGCCGGTGTCGGCGATGGAGAGACAGGCGATTCGTTCGCGCCCGGCGGTCTCGCAGCCGTCGCGTCCCCCGATCTGCGTCGCGAAGGTCAGCACGCCGCCCTCCGGCATGGCGTCGCGGGCGTTCAGGGCGAAGTTCACGAGCATCTGGTCGAGCTGGCTCTTGTTGGTGCGGATGGGGACCGGGTAGGGCGCGAGGTCCATCACCACGTCCACGTCCTCGCCCATCATCAGCTCGAGCATGTTCCGCGCCTCCACGAGCGCGGCGTTCAGGTCGAGTCGCGTGATCTCGAAGGTGTCCTGCCGGCTGAAGGCCAGCAGGTTGCGGGTCAGGTCGGCGGCGCGCTTCGCCGCGCGGCAGATCTCCTCCGCGTCCTCCGCCTCGGAGGACCCCTCGGGCAGCCGATCGTGCAGCAGCTCGGCGAAGCCGGTGATGCTGGTCAGCAGGTTGTTGAAGTCGTGGGCCACGCCTCCGGCCAGGCGCCCCAGCGCCTCGAGCTTCTGCCAGTCCCGCAGCCGGGCCTCGGCCTGCTCGCGCTCCCGGATCTCGCTGCGCAGCTGGTCGTTGGACTCGGCGAGCTCCCGCGTCCTCTCGAGGACCTGCCGCTCGAGATCCTCGTGGTGGCGCTCGAGCTTCGCCTCGGCGCGCAGCCGCCCGCGCAGCGGGAGGTAGGCGAAGCCGAACATCACGTACAGCCCGGACCAGTAGACCAGCTTCAGGAGGTCGGGGGAGAGCGCGAAGGACGTGGCGGTCAGCGCGACCGTGAAGCCCACGAAGCCCAGGTAGCCGCGCCGGGTCGAGAAGATGACGGCGCAGTTGAGCGCGTTGGCGACCGATGCGCCCGCGTAGATCGGGTGCATGTCGTTCGCGGACGCGAGCACGATGAAGTGGGCGGTCAGCGCGGCGAGGGCGAGGTGGGAAAGGCCGCGCTCGTGCCGCCGCATGCGCGGAGAGAGCCAGGAGAGCGTCTGCGGCAGCACCATCGCCGCCGCCACCAGCCACCAGGCGGGCCACCAGTCGACCAGGTCTTCCGGCATGAGCAGGTGCCAGAAGGGAAAGGCGAGCCCGGCGACGAGCAGGCCCTTCGGCAGCAGCGACTCCGTGGTCTGTGCCGCCACCTTCTCGAGCAGTCCACGACCGCGCGGCTCCGACAACCCCCCACCCCGTTCGGAGACGCGGAAAGTCTAGCAACGGCCGGTGGCGTGTCACCCGGTGCTGCGCGTCACCCAGTCGGCGCCCTGCGGCACCTCGATCCCCTGGCGGATCTCGGCCAGCAATGTGCGGTGGTCGAGACCCAGCCGGCCGATCTGCGGATAGGTGCGGACGGCGACCCGCGCGCCGAGCGGCAGCAGCCAGCGTGCGGCGGTGAGCCCCCACCCTTCCAGGCGGGTCCGGCAGTGCACGACGTGCAGTCGCTCGTCGTGCAGGATCTCGTCGAGGATCGAGCGCAGCCGCTCCTCGACCACCGGATCCTGGAAGAGGTGCACCGTGTCGCGCAGGCGCTTCACCACCGCGGTCCCGATCGCCTCGCCGACCGCGATCAGCACGTAGCGCAGCGAGTCGGGAAGGTGCGACATGGCGCGGATGATCCAGCGGTGTGCGCGGCGCGGATCGAGCAGGGTCACCCCCGGCAGGCCGGCGGTGCGGCAGGCCTCCAGCAGGAGGTGGGTGTGGAAGTCCTCCTGGAGCACGTGGTAGACCATCACCACGTCCGCGTCCCGGCCCTGGCTCTTCAGCTCCCGGGTCTCGATCTCGACGCCGTAGCGCTCGCTCTCGTTGGCCAGCGCCGCCAGGATCAGCCAGTCGGTGCGCGGGTCGACCTCGGGCGACCCGACCCGGTGGAAGTGCTGGTAGAAGGCGTCGCGGTCCAGCGGTCCCCCCCATTCGAGGGGCGTCTCGCGGAGCCGCTGCATGCGCTCGGCGCGCCGCGGCAGGGTCCAGGCCTCCCAGTCGATCTCTCCGTCCCGGGCGCGCAGGTGGGCGAGGTAGCCCCGCCGCTCGCGTTCGCGCGCCGCGGGACCGAGCGCCTGGAAGGGGTCGAAGCGCTCCGGCGGCGCACTCGGCTCGGGCAGGGGCTCGTGGGCGGGCTCGCGGATGGGCGTCGCGGTCGCCAGCTCTAGCATCGGATCCTCTCCTCCAGCCTCGGGCCGTAGAGGCGCAGCGCGTTGTCCGACAGGACGGCGCGTCGGGTGGCCTCGTCGAAGCCCGGGTTGTCCGCGACCAGGCCCACGCAGTCCTTCAGCGTGGCGTCCCAGTGGCCGTAGTCGACGGCGAAGCAGGCGACCCGCGTGCCGGCCTCGCCCAGCGCGGCCGGGAGGTAGCCGGGAGCCGGGTCGTCCGGCTCGCTGGTCAGGAACACCTGGCCGCGCTCCACGTACTCGCGCGGATCGCGCCGCAGCTCCCGGTGCTCCCAGCGGAAGCGCTCCAGCTCGTCCGGCGGGGCCGCTTCCTCGCTCGGCGTGAACAGCATCTGGAGCAGGCCGTGGGCCTTGCGCACCAGGGCCAGGTCGCCGCCGCGACGCTCCCGGGCCAGCTCCATCAGGAACTGGGTCCGGCTCGGCTCGAGCGTGGGATCGAACTGGACGATCCGCTTCTCCCAGTGCTCGTAGAGGTTGTGGATGAAGTCGGGCAGCCAGCCGCAGCCCGCCTCGAGGAAGCCGAAGCGCAGCCCCGGGAATCGCTCCATCACGCCGTCGAAGATCAGCTTGGCCAGGGCCATCTGCTGCATGTCGCGGTTCGCGAACACGTGCACGAGGGTGAAGGTGTCGAGCTGGTCGCTGGCGCCTCCGGCGAGCTGGAACCCCGGCGCGCCGTGGATGCCGAGGGTCACGTCGAGACGCTCGGCCTCGGCGTAGAGGGGGTCGAAGACCGGGTCCGAGAGGTGCCGGGGGACGCGCACCTCGGGAAAGGCCTGCGGCGCGGCGGGGTGCGGCCGGGGCAGGTTCGGCGGGAGCATGGCCGCCACCAGCCCCAGGTCCTCGACGCCGCGGCGCATCTCGGCCACCGCCTCCGTCGGGTCCTGGAGGGGCAGGGCGCAGACCGGGTGGAGGCGATCCCTGTGGGGCGCGCAGTCCTCCGCGATGTAGTCGTTGTAGGCCCGGCACAGCCCGACCGCGAGCTCCGGGTCGACCACCGAGTTGAAGGCCAGCGCGACCGACCCGTACACCACCTGGTGATCGATGCCCTCCCGGTCCATGTGCTCCAGGCGCACGCGGTTGAAGAGCCCGCCGATGGTCGACTCCTCGTGGTAGGGCCGGTAGGTCCCCTTGCCCCAGCCGTCGGGCTGGAGGAAGAGTCGTTCGCGAAGCTCACCGTCGGAGGGATCGCGGTCCAGGATGCGGATGCGCTGCTCGCCGTAGCGATCGCGCACGAAGGAGATCCGGTCCCGGTGCGGCTTCTCCACGTAGTCCAGGAAGACCACGGGGTTCTCACACTTGTGGCTGTCGGCGTCGATGACGAGGTGGTTCATCGTTTCACTCCCGTGTGTGGGGGGAGCGGTCGGACGCCCCCTTGATCGGGCGCCTGCCGGGGGCGCTTGAGGAATCCCGTCGATCGCGGGGGCTTCTGACGGACCTACACAATAGAGTGTAGTAGGAAATACCCACGTTTCTGCTTCGCTCGGCGCGGACGGCGGGGTAGGATCGGCCGGCCATGGGGAGAACGTCCTGAGCGCAGAACGGCGAGCCTCCGAGCCGCTGCTCGACGAGCGCATGCTCGGCCAGCTACGCGAGCTCGATACGCCCGATCACCCCGGATTCCTTGGTGATCTGGTGACGGACTTCCTGGCGCGCTCGCACCGCGAGCTCGAGGAGATCGGCGGGTCCATCGCTTCCGGCGACGCCCAGGGCGCGCTGCGCCTGGCGCACGGTCTGAAGGGCGCGAGCCAGATGGTGGCCGCGCTTCGCCTGTCCGAGGCGGTCGCCGGCGTCGAGGTGGCGCTGCGCCGGGGTGATCTGGCTGGTGCCGGAGCGCGGCTGGTGGCGCTGCGCCGGCTCTACGACGACACCTGCGCCGCGCTCCGGGCACTGCCCGCGGGCTGAGGCGCGGTCGGGCCCGACGGTGGCTGCGCGCGAGGCGTCGGCCGGGTAGATTGTCCCCGGGCTCGATCCTGGTGCGCAGGGCCATGGGGGAGTGTTGTCGACCGGTCGGAACTCGTCCGGGCTGGGCCATCGTGGTGCGAGCTGGCTGAGCGAGCACCCTCTCTGGTTCCTGCTGGGCTTCACCTTGCAGACCGCGGCCCTGGCCCTGGTCAAGGCGGTGTTCCAGCCCCCCGTCCAGCCACTGATCGTCTCCGGCTTCACGCTGGCGTTGATGCCGATCCTCTTCCGGCCCTGGGCGCACCGCGTCGGCCTGGCGATCATCACGATCATCGCGCTGCCGCTGCACCTTCCTTCGAACCCGATTCCCTACGGGTTGCTCGCCCAGCTCCTGATGCTGGGCTTCACGGTCGAGGCCATCTCCTGGGCCGTGCGCGACCGCGCCCGCACGTTCGAGAGCCTGCGCCAGAGCGAGACGCGCTACCGCCGGCTGGTCGAGACGTCGAACGTGATCCCCTGGGAGGTCGAGCTTCCCTCCTACTGCTTCACCTACGTCGGTCCCCAGGCGGTGCCGCTCCTCGGTCATCCCATCGAGGCCTGGTACGCGGAGGACTTCTGGACGAACCACGTGCACCCGGACGACCGCGAGTGGACGGCCGCCTTCTGCCGGACGCAGACCGAGCAGGGCCTGGACCACGAGTTCGAGTACCGGATGCTGGCGAAGGACGGCGGCATCCGCTGGATCCGCGACATCGTGACCGTCTGCAAGGAGGACGGGCCCCCCCGGGCGCTGCGCGGTGTGATGATCGACGTCACCGAGCAGCATCGCCTCCAGGAAGCGCGCCTCGCGCTGGAGGAGCGCTCGCGACGCAGCGAGAGGCTCGAGAGCCTGGGCCTGCTGGCCGGTGGCATCGCCCACGACTTCAACAACCTGCTGGTCGCGATCCTGGGCAACGCCGACCTGGCGCTCCAGGAGCCGTCGACGAGCCCGGCCGCGCGCGGGAAGCTCGAGGAGATCACCGCCGCCGCGGAGCGCGCCAGCGAGCTGACCCAGCAGATGCTGCTCTACGCCGGAACCGGTCCGGCCGAGATGCGCACGCGGGATCTCTCGACCCTGATCTCCGAGTCCATTCCCATGCTCCAGACCCTGGTGCCGAAGGGCGTGCGCCTGCGCGTCGATCCGCCGCGCGAGGAGGTCTGGGTCGAAGCGGACCAGGGGCAGATCGACCGGGCGCTGATCGCCCTGGTGAGCAACGCGGTGGAGGCCGGCGCGCGCGAGGTCACCGTGCGCGCCGGCGGCTTCGAGCCGCCGCCCGGCTTTCATGAGAGCTGCGTGATCTACGATCGCGATCTGGAGGGCCCCTGCGCGTACGTGGAGGTCCGGGACGACGGATCGGGCATGTCGCCGGCGATGCTCGACAGCGTCTTCGAGCCCTTCTTCACCACGCGGGTGCCGGGTCGCGGCTTCGGGCTGGCCGGAGTGCTCGGCATCGCCCGTCGTCACCGCGGCGGGATCCAGGCCGAGAGCGCACCGGGGCGCGGCGCCTGCATCCGCCTCGTCCTGCCCCGCGCCGCGGGACCGGCGGTCGAGCCGCAGGCGCCGCCCGCCGCGCGGACCCCGCGCAGCGGGGGCACCGTCCTGTTCGTCGACGACGAGGAGGCCGTCCAGCGGGTGGGCCGCGCGGCCCTCGAGCGCGCCGGCTTCCACGTCACCAGCGCGCGCGACGGCGTGGAGGCCCTGGAGCTGCTCGAGAAGCTGGGCGACCAGATCCTCGGCGTCGTGCTCGACGTCGTGATGCCGCGGCTCGGCGGGCGCGAGATCCTGGGCTGGATCGGGCGCGAGCGCCCGGACATTCCGGTCGTGCTCTCGAGCGGCTACGACGAACGGGCTGCCGAGCTGCGCGGATCGAGCTCGCCGGTACGCGCCTACCTGCCGAAGCCCTACCTGCCCTCGGAGCTCGTGGGCTGCGTCCGCGCGCTCCAGGACGAGTCGCCCGCGGAACCGGAGCGCGCGGCCAGCTGACCCGGCCCGCCGAGCGCGCTCAGAACTGGCGCTCAGAACTGGAAGTAGATGAAGGGGACCGAGTCCAGCGGGCGCACCAGGAAGAAGCCCGCTGCGGCGACGGTCATGGTGACGAGTGCCCAGCCGCGCCGCCGGGCCGAAGGCAGCTCCTCGTCCGGGTGGAGCTCCTGGGGAAGGTCGAGCAGCACGACCAGCAGCGCGGCGACGCCCACCGCCAGCGCCGGAGCGGCGTCCGGCGCCGCGAAGGGCAGCGGCCCGGTGGTGAGGCTCTCGAGCATGCGCCAGGAGACCTCGATCGACGGGCTGCGGAAGAAGACCGCGCCCAGGGCCCAGAGCGAGAAGGTGAACACGCTGCCCAGCAGCGGGGCCGGCAGGCGCCACTGGGAGGGAGGCGGGCCGCCGACCAGGTGGTCCGCGACGAGCAGCGCCCCGACCATCGCGCCCCAGGCCGCGAAGGTCCAGCTCGCGCCGTGCCAGAGCCCCGCCAGCACCATCACCAGCGCCAGGTTCGCGAGCGAGCGCAGGCGTCCGCGCCGGCTTCCCCCGAGCGGGACGTAGAGGTAGTCGCGAAGCCAGGTGGAGAGGCTGATGTGCCAGCGATTCAGGATCTCGGAGTAGCGTGGCGCGAAGAACGGCTGCCGGAAGTTGATCACGAGATCGAAGCCCATCAGGCGGGCGGCGCCGCGGGCGATGTCGCTGTAGCCGGCGAAGTCGCCGTAGTTCTGGATCATGAAGGCGTAGCAGGCGAGCACGGTGTGCTCGGGCCGGACCGGCTCGCCGGCGCCGGCGGCCGCGAAGTACCAGTCGACCACCGGCGCGATCCCGTCGGCGATGACCAGCTTCTTCACGAAGCCGGTGAGCATCAGCATGAGCCCCAGCCGGAGCGCGTCCGGCGTGAGGCTCCGCCGCCGCTCCATCTGGGGCAGCAGGCGGCTGGCGCGCTCGATGGGCCCCGCCACGAGCTGCGGGAAGAAGGTGACGTAGGCGGCGACGTCGACCAGCGAGCGGCG
>JBNLVK010000020.1:0-11463 GCA_050618055.1 Myxococcota bacterium | reverse complement strand
CTTCCGATCTCTCGGCGTCGGCGCGCTCGGGCTCGTCGCGCAGCACCTCGCGCCAGAGGTCCAGCGCCTCGGCCGCGTGGCCCAGGCTGTAGAGCGTGACGCCCAGCTGGACGCTCGCGTCGCGGTAGGCCGGGTTGCCGCGGATCACGCGGCGGAACTCGGCGCAGGCCGCGTCGGGCCGACCGGCCTCGCGCAGGGCCAGGCCCAGCCGGAAGCGGATGTCGTGGAAATGGGGACAGCGCTCCAGCGCCTTCTTGTAGCCGGTGATCGCCTCGCGCAGCTCGCCCGCCTCGCGGTAGGCGTCGGCCAGCTCGGCCTGGAGGTTGGCGAGCTTGGCGCGGGTGGTGGGGTCGAGGCGTCCCTTCGCCGGCGCGGCCAGGTCGCCGGCGCGGGCCGCCAGGTCGCTCGAGCGGTCGAAGTCGCCCTGCCGTTCGTAGAGGCTGGCCAGGGCCAGCAGCGCCTCGATGTAGCCCGGGTTCTGGTGCAGCGCCTCGTGCAGGTGCTGGCTCGCGCTCTCCAGATCGCCCTTGCGCTCGAGCAGGGTCGCCACCCGGTAGTGGACGTCGGCGAACCCGCGGCGCGTGCGCAGCAGCTCGCGGTAGGCGTCGAGTGCGCCGTCGGTGTCGCCCTGCTCGTACAGCCGGCGGCCCAGCTCGTAGGCCCGACGCTCCGGCGCGGTCAGTGCCCCGGTCAATTCAGGTCCTCCAGGTTCGACGCCAGCCGCTGCTTCGCCTCGAAGGCGTAGCGGCTGTCCCGATAGTGCACCACCAGCGTGCGGAAGATGCGGTCCGCCTCGTCGGTGCGCCGCAGCCGGGCGTAGCAGTCGCCCAGCTTGTAGAGCACCCGCGCGTCGAGCCCCAGGCCCGGGTGGTCGTTGAGCAGGGCGCGGTAGCGCTCGGCGGCGGCCTCGTACTCCTGGCGGCTGCGGTAGAAGTCGGCCACCTGCTCGACGTTCTCGGCCAGCCGCACCTGGAGGGTGCGCCACAGCGGCTCCGCAAGGCGGGCCTCGTCCGAGTGGGGATGGCGCACCAGCAGCCGGTCGAGGAACAGCAGGGCGCTGCGCGTGGAGGTCTGGTCGCGGAGCTCGTCCTCGACCTGGGTCTCGTGGCACAGCGCCGAGCGGTAGATCGAGTACGGGACCTTGGCGTGGTCCGGGTGGAGGTCGGAGAAGTCGCGGTAGTAGGAGAGGGCCTCCTCGTACTTGCCGTCGTCGAAGTAGGCGTCGGCGATCTTCAGCTCCGCCTCCACCGCGTACTCGCTGTAGGGGTAGTTGTCGATGATCGACTGGAAGATCTCGATCGCCTTCACGTAGTTCACGCGGCGATACACCCACAGGATCTTGCGTCCGTCGAGCTCCTGGATGCCCTTGTCGAACAGGACGTCCGCCGGCTCCACGTCCTCGAAGAAGACCTCGGGCGTGCTCTGGCAGGCGAGGCAGAGACCGGCGACGAGCGCGACCGTGAGAAGGATCCGGCGTTCCAAGCGACCCCCGGGCGGCCCGGGGCCGCCACCGGCCCGCATGCTGCCGGATCCATGCCGGCGCTGCCAATTCTGCTAGGTTCCGCGCCCGCATACGCCAGGGGGTCCCCGATGAACCGCGAATCGATGCAGAGGCTCCGCCTCGACCGCCGACTGCTGCGCCGGCCCGGCTGGATCACCGCCGCCGAGGTCGAGAGCGAGCTGGAGGCGCTGCCCGACAACGCCCACAAGGCCACGACGCTCGGCGCCGTGGAGGACGAGGCGAAGGGCGAGGAGCCGTCGCCCGCGGAGTAGCCGGTCGTGATCAAGTCGTCGGTCGGGCAGCGGCTCGACCAGTTGATCCACACGCTGTTCCCGTTCCTGTTCGTCCGGAAGCTGAACCCGGACGTGCTGACCGTGACCGGCGCCGCCGTCTCGGCGCTGGCCGCGGTCGCCTTCATGCAGGGCCGCCTGGTCGCGGCCGGCGTGCTGATCCTGGCCGGCGGCTTCTTCGACCTGGTCGACGGCGTGGTGGCCCGCCACCACGGCATCTCCACCCGCTTCGGCGCCTTCCTCGACTCGACCCTCGACCGCTTCGTCGACATGGCGCTGTTCGTGGGCATCGCCGTCCACTTCGCGGCCCGGGGCGAACCGTCGCACGTGCTGCTGTGCGGCGTCGCGCTGACCGCCACCGCGCTGGTCTCCTACGCCAAGGCGCGGGCCGAGCGCGAGATCGCCCACTTCGAGGTGGGCCTGCTGGAGCGCGGCGAGCGCATCGGCCTGCTGGCCGCCGGCGCCGTCTTCGACCTGCTGGTCCCGGCGCTCTGGATCATCGCCATCGGAAGTACCATCACCGTGGGACAGCGCTTCGCCCTGGCGAAGCGCGAGCTCGACCGGCTCGACGCCCAGGAGAGCGCCGAGCCCGAGGAGGTGCCCGTGCCATGAGCGAAGAGAGCGACCCCAAGCAGGAACGCGGCTTCCAGATGAGCGACCCGCCGAAGGGCGAGGAGCTGCCGAAGATCGACTTCTCGACCTTCGTGCTGTCGCTGGCCGCGTCCGGACTGATCCACCTGGGACGGGCGCCGGAGCTGGCCGGCGACGCCGCCCCCGCCGAGCCGAACCTGCCCCTGGCCCGCCAGACCATCGACACGCTCGAGATGCTCGAGCAGAAGACCCGCGGCAACCTGGACGACGAGGAGACGAAGCTGATCCAGAGCGTCCTCTACGAGCTGCGCATGGAGTTCGTCCGGGCCGAAGACGGCCAGTGAGCACCCCGCTCGCGCTCGAGACCCCGGCCAAGGTGAACCTGGGGCTGCGGGTGCGGGCGCGCCGCGCCGACGGCTACCACGAGATCGAGAGCCTGTTCGTCCCGATCGACCTGTGCGACCGGGTGGAGCTGCGCGTCGCAAAGGGCCGCCCCGCCGAGGTCGTGCTGCGCCTGCACGACGCCACGCCGGACGTGCCCGCCGACGATCGCAACCTGGCGGCGCGCGCGGCCCGGCGCTTCCTCACCGCCGGCGCGCTGCGAGCCGCCGTCGCGATCGACCTGACGAAGCGCATCCCCTCCGGCGCCGGCCTGGGCGGCGGATCGAGCGACGCCGGCGCCGTGCTGCGCCTGCTGGACCGGGCCTTCCCCGGGGCGCTGACGGGGGACGCGCTGGCGCGGCTGGCCCGGGCGCTGGGCGCGGACGTGCCCTTCTTCCTGGATCCGCGGCCGGCCCGGGTGCGCGGCGTGGGCGAGCGCATCGAGCCGGCGGCGGGTGTGGCGTCGCGGGTGCTGCTGCTGGTCAAGCCGGAGGCCCGGCTGGCGACCGCCGAGGTCTACCGGGCCCGGGACGCCCTGGGGCCGGCCCCGGAGCCCTCGCCCGACGATCCCCTGCACAACGATCTCGAGGCGGCGGCCGTGCGGCTCTGCCCCCAGGTCCGGCGCCTGCGCCAGGGGCTGCTGGAGGCGGGCGCCCGGGCGGTGGCCCTGTCGGGCAGCGGGCCCACCCTCTACGGGGTGTTCGGCGACCGGGACCAGGCCCGGGCGGCCGCCCGGCGCTTCCCCGCCCCCCTGTGGACACGGGTCGCCACGACCGCCGAATCCCGATAATCTGGTGGGCCCCTGGGGACCTGCGTCGTGTACGGCGGCCGCGGGGGGCGTGCGTGCCGGCACCCGCGAGCGTCTCTCCACCCCGGACGGTGGGGGCGGTCGGGCCGGTGGGGCGTCGCCAAATTGGTAAGGCAGCGGCCTTTGGAGCCGCCATTTGCAGGTTCGAGTCCTGCCGCCCCAGCCACTTCCGAACGACCCGACGCCGAACGACCCAACGACTCCACGAACCCATCGAGAAGGCCAGGCCCCCATGCAGCAGCTCAAGCTCTTCACGGGCAACGCGAACCCGCAGCTCGCCGAGGACATCGCCCGGCACCTGGGCGTCGAGCTGGGCCGCGCCCACGTGGGGACCTTCAGCGACGGCGAGGTGAACGTCGAGATCGGCGAGAACGTGCGCGGCTGCGACTGCTTCGTGCTCCAGTCGACCTGCGCGCCGGCCAACAACCACCTGATGGAGCTGTTGATCACCATCGACGCGCTGCGCCGCTCGTCGGCCCGCCGCATCACGGCGGTCATTCCCTACTACGGCTACGCCCGCCAGGACCGCAAGGTGAAGCCGCGGCTGCCGATCTCGGCCAAGCTGGTCGCCGACCTGATCTCCACCGCCTCCACCGACCGCCTGCTGTGCCTCGACCTGCACGCCGGCCAGATCCAGGGCTTCTTCAACATCCCGGTGGACAACCTGTTCGCCACGCCGATCCTGCTGGGCGCCATCCGCGACGTGCTGCCGCGCAACGACCTGTCGATCATCTCGCCCGACGCCGGCGGCGTGGAGCGGTCGCGCGCATACGCCAAGCGGCTGAACGCCAGCCTGGCGATCATCGACAAGCGCCGCGAAGTGGCCAACGTCTCCGAGGTGATGCACATCATCGGCGACGTCGAGGGCAAGAACTGCGTGATCGTCGACGACATCGTCGACACCGCCGGCACGCTCACCGAGGCGGCTCGCGCGCTGTCCGACGCGGGCGCCGCGTCGGTGTCCGCCGCCATCACCCACCCGGTGCTGTCCGGCCCGGCGATCAAGCGCATCACCGAGTCGTCGCTGGAGAAGCTGATCGTCACCGACACCATTCCGCTTCGGGACGACGCGAAGGACTGCGGGAAGCTCGAGGTCGTGACCACGGCCCCGCTGCTCTCCGAGGCGATCCGCCGCATCAACAACGAGGAGAGCGTCAGCTCCCTGTTCGTCTAGACCGCGGGCTCCGCCGAGGGCGCCGCGAAGGTTCGAGGAGATACGATGTCCGAGCACGTACTGGCCGTCGAGGAACGCAACGGCACCGGCAAGGGCGTGGCGCGCAAGCTGCGCGCCACCGGAATGATCCCCGGTGTGTACTACGGGGGCGGCGCCGATCCGAAGCCGGTCCAGCTGAACGCCCACGACCTGGTGCGCCTGCTCAGCACCAGCAGCGCCGGCATGAACACGCTGATCGATCTGTCGGGCGGCGGCGAGCTGGACGGCAAGGTGGTACTGGTGAAGGAGCTCCAGCGCGATCCGGTCAACGGCCGGGCGCTGCACGCCGACCTCTACGCGGTGGACGTGGACCGGGCGGTCACCGTCTCGGTGCCGGTCCACCTGGACGGCACCGCCGCCGGCGTGAAGATGGGCGGCATCGTCGACCACGCGCTGCGCGAGGTCGAGCTCGAGTGCCTGCCGCGGGCCATTCCGGAGGAGCTGCGGGTCGACATCTCCGCGCTCGACCTGGGCGACTCGCTCCACGTCCGCGACATCCCGCTGCCCGAGGGCGTCGAGCTCCTGACCGACGGCGACCTGTCGCTGGTGTCGGTGGTGCAGCCGCGCGCCGAGGAAGAGGAGGCGCCCGCCGAGGAAGAGGGCGAGGAGGGCGCCGAGGCCGCGGCCGAGGGCGAGGCTCCCGCCGAGGGCGCCGCGCCGGCCGAGGGCGGCGGCGACGAGGCCAAGTCCGACGACTAGCGCGCTGGCGTGAAGCTGCTCGTCGGTCTGGGAAACCCGGGACGGCGCTACCAGAAGTCCCGGCACAACGTGGGCTTCGCGGTGGCGCTGCGCTTCGCCGCCGACCACGGCATCGCCGTGGTCGAGGAGGACTTCGACGGCCTGTTCGGGCGCGGGGAGATCCGTGCGGACGGCGGACCCGTGGAGGTGGGCGTGCTCCAGCCGCTCACCTTCATGAACCTCTCCGGCGACGCGGTGCGCGCTGCCCTGGCCGAGCTGCCGGTGGACGCGGCGAGCGACCTGCTGGTGGTCTACGACGACGTCGACCTGCCCTTCGGCCGCCTGCGCCTGCGGCACGCCGGCGGCGCCGGCGGTCACAACGGGCTCGGCCACGTGCTCGAGAGCCTGGGCCACCGGGACGTGCCGCGGCTGCGCTTCGGGGTCGGCCGGCCGCCGCCGGGTCACGACACCCGCGACTACGTGCTGGAGGGCTTCTCCCCCGACGAGCGGGAGGCCCTGCCCGAGCGGCTGGCCGAGGCCGCCGACGCCGCGACGCTCGCCTTCACGGCCGGCGTCGAGGCGGCCATGAACCGCTACAACCGGGATCCGGAGGCCGAGCCGCCGCGCGCCGGTTGAGCGGTTAAGCTGTGCGGCCTCCCGCCCAGGTCCACGTCCACGCCCACGCCCAGAGAGAGACATGAGCGATTCCCCCCGGCACGGCTTCCTCAACATCCTCCAGGAGTTCTCGATCCCGCTCCTGTCCGGCGTGGTGGTCGCGATGTTCGCGGCCAACCTGGCGCCCGACTGGTACCACCACGCCACCCACTGGAAGCCCTTCGGCGACGTCGCCCTGTTCGGCCACGAGCTGACGCTGCACTTCCTGGTGAACGACATCTTCATGGTGTTCTTCTTCGGCATCGCGGCCAAGGAGATCACCGAGTCGGTGCTGCCCGGCGGCGCGCTGAACCCGCCGGCCAAGGCGATGAACCCGCTGCTGGCGACGATCGGCGGCGTGGTGGGCCCGGTCGGGGTGTTCTTCCTGGGCCTCGCCGTGATGACGCAGATGGGCCTGTTCGGCGCCGATCCCGACATGGCGGCGCTGCGGCGCGGCTGGGGCGTACCGACGGCCACCGACATCGCGCTGGCCTGGCTGGTGGCGCGGACCGTGTTCGGCAAGGGCCACCCGGCCGTGAACTTCCTGCTGCTGCTGGCCGTCGCCGACGACGCCATCGGCCTGGTGATCATCGCCGTCTTCTACGGCGATCCGGTGCACCCGGCGCGTCCCGAGTTCCTGGGGCTGGTGCTGGCCGGCATGGCGGTCGCCTTCGCGCTGCGCCGCGCCGGCGTGAACCAGTGGCTCCCCTACATCTTCGTGGCCGGACCGCTGGCCTGGTCGGGGCTCATCCTGGCCCACCTGCACCCGGCGCTGGCGCTGGTGTTCATCGTGCCCTTCCTGCCGCCGCCCCAGCGCGACACGGGGCTCTTCCTCGACGAGGACGAGGTGGACAAGATGGGCGAGGAGCTGGCCCACGACATCCACGTCGACCGCTCGGCGCTCCACCTGTTCGAGCACCAGATGAAGACCTTCGTCGACTTCGGGCTGTTCTTCTTCGCCTTCACCCAGGCGGGTGTGCAGCTGGCCGACATCGGCGGCATGACCTGGCTGATCCTGGGCTCGCTGGTGGTGGGCAAGACCGTGGGCATCACGGCCCTGGGCCTGCTGGGCAAGGCCCTGGGCTTCCCGCTGCCCGACCGCATGGGCGTGAAGGAGCTGGTGATGGCCGCCTACGTGGCGGCCCTCGGGCTCACCGTGGCGCTGTTCGTGGCCAGCGCCGCCTTCCAGGACCCGGTGCTGCTCGGCCAGGGCAAGATGGGCGCCCTGTTCTCCGCCTTCGTGGGCCTGACCGCCGTCGGGATCGGCCGGGCCCTGGGCATGGCGAAGCAGGTGGAATGAAGCGCGCGCAATGGCACGGCACCCTTGCTGTGCTCGCGCTGCTCGCGCTGGGCTGTGCCTCCCTGCTGCCGGGCGAGCCGGAGCGGGTGGCCGTCTACCTGACCTTCGGCTGGGAGCCGGGCCTGGAGATGGACGTCACCACGAAGCGGACCTGGACACAGAAGTCCCCGGAACGAATCGAACGCAGCGCGACCACGCGCTCGCGCCTGAGAGTCGAGGACGCCGGCAACCGGAGCGACCTGCTGGTGCGGCGCACCGACTACGCCGTCACCCTCGGCGACGACTTCGAGGCCGTCGAACGAGGCGCCCTGGTGGAGGGACTCCCCCGCGTCGTGCTCGTCGAGCCGGACGTCGTCGTCACTCGCGAAGGCCACTTCGCACGCATCCTCGACCCCGCGGCCTTCAACGCGAAGGTGTGGGGGTTCGTCAGGGACTCGCTCCCCTGGAGGATCGTCCATGACCCGCTCCAGGAGCGGATCATGACCCGGCAGCGCGCGCAGCTCATCGAGAAGCTCACCGCCGTGAGCCGCGGCGACCTCGCCTCGTCCTGGAACGCCCTCGCCGGTACCTGGTCGGGGGCCGGGCTCTGGACCGGATCGCCCATCGAACGCACCGCGGTCCTGCCCATGGAGCTGTTGCCTGGCCAGACCGTGACCTGGTCGTTCGTGCACACGGCGCGAAGGATCGTCCCCTGCTCGCGCAGAGGATCCGAACGCACGTGCGTGGAGCTGGAGATCCGCGCGGCGCCAGACGCCGGCGAGCTCGAGCGCGCAGTGCGCCGCGCCCGCAACTACGGCGATCCCCGGAGCCTCGGCCCGCCGGTGGTCGAGTCGATCGAGGTCGAGAATCTCTTTCGTTTGACCACCGAGCCGGACGGTCTCCATCCCCACGCCGCCTTCGCACGCCGGCACCACCGGATCGGCTACTCGAGACAGAAGCTCACCTGGGAGCTGGAGGAGACGGACGAGATCGAGACCACCTACGCCTACCGGTGACCCAGGAACTCCTGGATTGTACCTGTCTTTTGGGACCATATTTCTGAGATATGACCCGGACTATTTTCCCATTGACCCGATGATTGGCCCCGTCTAGCCTCTGCGCACCATGCGGATCTCCCTGGAGCGCGACTCGGCGCGGGACCGGCGCCCGGTGTACCGGCAGATCGCGGACCAGATCCGCGCCCAGATCGAGGCCGAGCGGCTGGCGGCCGGTGACCGGCTGCCGCCGATCCGCGACCTGGCCCGCGACCTGGGCGTGAACCGCGACACGGTGGCCCTGGCCTACGAGTCGCTGGCCGAGACCGGCGTGATCGAGTCGGCGGTGGGGCGCGGCACCTTCGTGACCGAGCCCCTGGCCGACGCGCCGGACGAGGGGCCCTTCGAGGCCCGCTTCTCCACCCCGGTGGACCGGCTGCTCGACTTCGAGCGCGGGCGTCCCCACTTCGGCACGGCCGAGGCGGCGGTGCCCATGCACTCGCTCATCCCGGACCCGAGCCTCTACCCGCTGGACCCCTTCCGGCGCGCGTTGAACCGGGTGCTCCAGGACGGCGGGCCGGAGATGCTGCTCTACGCCACGCCCCAGGGCGACGCCAGCCTGCGGGCGGTGCTGGCCGAGCGTCTGGGCCGCGCGGGCATCGCGGTGACGGCGGACGAGATCGTGCTGTGCCACGGCGCGAGCCAGGGCATCTCGCTGGCGCTGCGCCTGTTCGCGTCGCCCGGCGACGTGGTGGCGCTGGAGGAGCCCACCTACAACAACGCGCTGGCCGCCGCCGTGTCCCTGGGGCTGGAGACCGCGCCGGTCCCCATGCGCGAGGGCGGCATGGACCTGGCCGTGCTCGAGCGCACCCTGGCGCGTCCCGAGGTGAAGGCCCTCTACACCATTCCCACCTTCCACAACCCGCTGGGCACCACCACCAACCTGTCCCACCGGCGCGCCGTGCTCGACATCGCGCGGCGCCACGGCGTGCCGATCGTCGAGGACGGCTACGAGATGGACCTGCGCTTCTCGGGGCGCTCGCTGCCGCCGCTGGCCGGGCTCGACACCTCGGGTCTGGTGGTGCACGTGTTCTCCTTCTCGAAGTCGCTGTTCCCCGGTGCTCGGGTCGGCGCCATGACCGCCCGCGGCCGCACCGTCGACGCCCTGCTGGCGCTGAAGCAGGCATCCGACCTCTCCGACGGGCTGCCGCTCCAGGCGGCGCTGGCAGCCTTCCTGAAGAGCGGCGAGTACGATCGCCACCTGGCGCGCATGCGCCGCGTGCTGCGCGAGCGGCGCGACGCGCTGCTCGAAGCGCTCGAGCGCGAGATGCCCGAGGGCACCACCTGGACCACGCCCGAGGGCGGCTACCAGGTGTGGGTCGAGCTGCCCGAGGCCATCGACACGCGCGACCTGCTGACCGACGCCATCGGGGTCGGGGTGCTGTTCGCCCCGGGCTCCCAGTTCAACCACGACGGCCGCGCCTCGCGCGGCCTGCGGCTCACCTTCGCCATGGCCGAGTCCGGGGACCTGCGCCTCGGCGTGGCCCGGCTGGCGCGCTGCGTGAAGGACCGACTCGACCGCCGGCCCCGGACGGCCGGCGTGCACATCTAGGAGGAGAACCATGTCCGAGCAGAACGGAAACGCGAACGGAGGGGCGCGGAGCACCGCCGAGTCCTTCGAGATCAAGGTCGGCCTGGCCGAGATGCTGAAGGGCGGCGTCATCATGGACGTCACCACGCCCGAGCAGGCGAAGATCGCCGAGGACGCGGGTGCGGCGGCGGTGATGGCGCTGGAGCGCGTGCCCGCCGACATCCGCAAGGAGGGCGGCGTCGCGCGCATGTGCTCGATCCAGGTGATCGAGGGCATCCAGAAGACGGTGTCGATCCCGGTGATGGCCAAGGTGCGCATCGGACACTTCACCGAGGCGCGGGTGCTCGAGCAGCTCGGCGTCGACTTCATCGACGAGTCGGAGGTGCTGACGCCGGCCGACGAGGAGCACCACGTCGACAAGCACGCCTTCCGCTCGCCCTTCGTGTGCGGCGCGCGCAACCTGGGCGAGGCGCTGCGGCGCATCGGCGAGGGCGCAGCCATGATCCGCACCAAGGGCGAGGCCGGCAGCGGCAACATCGTCGAGGCGGTGCGCCACCTGCGCAGCGTGACCGGTCAGATGCGCCAGCTGGCCGCGCTGCGCGGCGAGGAGCTGGCCAGCGCGGCCAAGGAGCTGCAGGCGCCGGTCGACCTGGTGCGCAAGGTGGCCGAGACGGGACGCCTGCCGGTGCCGAACTTCGCCGCCGGCGGCATCGCCACGCCGGCGGACGCGGCGCTGTGCATGTCGCTGGGCGCCGAGGCCGTCTTCGTGGGATCGGGCATCTTCAAGAGCGAGGACCCGGAGGCCCGCGCCCGGGCGGTGGTGCGCGCCACCACCCACTGGCAGGAGCCGGCCGAGATCCTGGCCGCCAGCCGCGGCCTCTCCGGCGCCATGCCCGGCATCGAGATGGAAACCCTCAGCGAGCACGAAAGGCTGGCCAACCGCGGCTGGTAGCCATGAAGGTCGGTGTGCTGGCCATCCAGGGCGACGTCGCCGCCCACGCCCGGGCGCTGGCCCGGGTGGGGGCGCGGGCCGTGGAGGTGCGTCGCGACAAGGATCTCGACGGGCTCGACGCCCTGATCCTGCCCGGCGGCGAGAGCACCACCATCTCGAAGGGCCTCGCGCGGCTGGCGCTCTACGAGCCCCTCGAGGCCTTCGCCCGCAGCGGCAAGCCGGTGCTGGGCACCTGTGCCGGGGCCGTGCTGCTGGCCCGGGAGGTCGAGAACCACCCGGTCCGCTCGCTGGG
The DNA here is from genome assembly GCA_050618055.1 of Myxococcota bacterium. GTDB lineage: Bacteria > Myxococcota_A > UBA9160 > UBA9160 > SMWR01 > CALDCK01. The sequence goes on along the minus strand of JBNLVK010000020.1, from coordinate 238 downwards.
CCTGATCGACGTGATCGCCTGCCGGAACGCCTACGGCACCCAGGTCGACAGCTTCGCCGCCACGGCCGACTCCCAGGCCTTCCCGGACCTGCGCTGCGTGTTCATCCGGGCGCCCCGGCTGCGCCGCCCGGGGCCCGACGTCACGGTGCTGGCCCGGGTGGACGGCTGGCCCGTCTGGGTCCGCCAGGGGCGGGTGATGGCCACCACGTTCCACCCGGAGCTGACCGAGGACCCCCGG
>JBNLVK010000019.1:0-24135 GCA_050618055.1 Myxococcota bacterium | reverse complement strand
GCGCACCGCATCTACCTGGAGTACCGCAACGCCGACGATCGCTACCGCGGGGAGGATCCGCAGAAGCACCTGACCATGAACCACCTGCTCGACAACATGCCCGAGTACCTGCGCGCCAAGTTCTGGTCCGACGGCATGATCCGGGTGTCCGGCCGCGAGTACAGCGGGCTGATCGCGTCCCCCTGCTTCGACGGCGGGCACGTCTCCTGCCTGTCGTGCCACACGATGCACCGGGGCGAGGACGATCCGCGGCCGTTGAAGGAGTGGGCGAACGACCAGCTGACCCCCGAGATGGCCGGCGACCAGGCCTGTCTCGGCTGCCACCCGCAGTTCAGCGAGCCCGAGGCGCTGACCGCCCACACCCACCACGCGCCGGAGTCGACGGGCAGCGGCTGCTACGACTGCCACATGCCGTTCACCTCCTACGGCATCCTGAAGGCGCATCGCAGCCACATGGTCGACTCGCCGTCGGTGGCGGTGAGCCTGGCGACCGGACGTCCCAACGCCTGCAACCTCTGTCACCTCGACCGCACCCTCGCGTGGACGGCGGAGCACCTCGAGGCGCGCTACGACATCCCCGGGCCGGAGCTCGACGCCGACCGGCGGGAGATCGCGGCGTCGGCGTTGTGGGCGCTGCGCGGCGACGCGGGCCTGCGCGTGCTGATCGCCTGGCACATGGGCTGGGAGCCGGCCCGCGAGGTCTCGGGCAGCGACTGGATGGTGCCGATCCTGAAGGAGCTGATGCTGGATCCCTACGACGCGGTGCGCTTCGTGGCCGGGCGCTCGATGGGTCGGCACGAGGGCTACGGCGACGTCGCCTACGACTACGTGGCCGGCGACGCGCACCTGGCGCAGGCGGCGGCCGGGATCGACGCGATCTGGGCGTCGCTCCAGCGCCGCTCGCGCGGGCGCACGCTGCTCCAGGACGCGGCAGGCGGACTCGACGCGGAGCTCTTCGCGCGGCTGCTCTCCGAGCGCGATCACCGACCGGTGAGCCTGAACGAGTGAGCCGCTGAACGTTGCTGCGTCTGGTTGCCCTCTTCCTCACCGTCGTCACCGGCTTCAGCGGCCTGGTGTACGAGGTCAGCTGGCAGAAGTACCTGGCGACGCTGCTGGGCTCCCACAGCGAGGCGACCGCGTCGGTGCTGGGCATCTTCCTGGCGGGTCTGTCGCTGGGCTACGCGCTCTTCGGCCGCCTGACGCGGCGGCTCACCCGGCGCGCAGCCGCCCAGGGCCGCGCGCCGCGCCTGTTCCTCACCTACGGCGTGGTGGAGGGCGGCATCGGCGTCTACGCGTTCTGCTTCCCCTGGCTGTTCGAGGCGGTGCGCGCGCTCTCGCTGTCCGTCCCCCATGGCGCCGGCGGGCTGGGCTTCGCCTTCGACGTGGTGCTGGTGGCGCTGCTGCTGTTGCCGCCCACGGTGCTGATGGGCGGCACGATCCCGCTGCTCACCCAGGCCCTGTCGCGCGACCTGGAGGACGCCACCCGCTTCCACGCGCTGGTCTACGCCACCAACACCCTGGGCGCCTTCGCCGGCGCGCTGACCGGCAGCTTCGTGCTGATCCCGAACCTGGGCTTGTCCGGGACCATGCTCTGGATGAGCGGACTCAACCTCTTCGCCGGCGTCCTGTTCGCGCTGTTCGAGCGGGGCGGCGCGGCGGTGCCCGGCGAGGACGAGGTGTCCGGGACCGCGCCGCGCGTGGAGGGCCTGCGGCTCTACGCGACGGTGGGTCTGCTGTGCGGCTTCGCCCTGATGGTCCTCCAGAACGTCTTCATCCGGCTGGCCGGGCCCGCGCTGGGATCCTCCGAGTACACCTTCGCCACCGTCGTCGCCGTCTTCGTGGTGTGCATCGCGATCGGCAGCTTCGTGGTGTCGGCGCTGTCTCGCATTCCGCGCCTGGCCCTGCTGTGGAACCAGCTGGCGCTGGTCGCCTACCTGGGCTTGCTCTACCTGCACCTCGAGGAGATGCCGGTCTGGGCGCTGGTGCTGCGCAGCTGGTTCGGCAACACCACCGCCGACTTCCTTCCGTACCAGCTGTCGGTGTTCGCCGGCTTCGCGCTGCTGATCGGTCCCGGCGCGATCCTCTCCGGCGCGGTGCTCCCCCTGCTGTTCCACCACCTGCGCCGCCAGGTGGGCGACCTGGGCGCCGTGGCCGGGACGCTCTACAGCTGGAACACGGTCGGCTCGCTGCTCGGCGCGCTGATCGGCGGCTACGCGCTGCTCTCGCTGGTCGACCTGCACCACGTGTACCGGCTGGCGGTCGCGGCGCTGGCGGCGGGGGCGGCGCTGCTGGCCCTGCCGCTGCTGTCGCGGACGGCCGCGGCGGCTACCGGCGGCGGGCTGGCGGTGGCGGTGCTGGAGCTGGCCCTGCTGCCCGGCTGGAACCCGGCCTACGTGTCCTGGGGACTCTTCCGGGGCCGCGACCACAAGGACCTGCCGCTGGCCAGCGCCCGTGCCCAGGCCCGCCACATGATCGAGAACCCGCAGAGCCCGGTCGTCTTCCACGACGACGATCCCACCGCGACGGTCGTGGTCGTGCAGACCGGGGAGGACGAGACGAAGAGCCGCTCGCTCATCACCAACGGCAAGCCGGACGGCGACACGCTGGGCGACTACGCCACCATGGCGCTGGCGGCGCTGGTGCCGGCGCTGATGGTGGACGAGCCGGAGCAGGCGTTCGTGGTGGGCTTCGGCACCGGCATCACGGTGGGCGAGTTCGCCGAGATGCCGAGCATCCGGCGGGTGCGGGTGGCCGAGATCTCGCCCGGCGTGGTCGACGCCGCGCCGCTCTTCGACTTCGCGAACCACGGCGTGACCACGCACCCGAAGGTCGAGATCGTCGCCAGCGACGCCTACCGCACGCTGATGCAGAGCGACGAGCGCTATGACGTGATCGCGTCGGAGCCGTCGAACCCCTGGGTGACCGGCGTCGAGATGCTCTTCAGCCGCGAGTTCCTGGAGGCCGCGCGCTCGCGGCTGACGCCCCAGGGCGTCTACGTGCAGTGGTACCACCAGTACGAGACCGACGAGGAGGCGGTGGCGCTGGTGCTGCGCACCTATGCGTCGGTGTTCGACCGGGTGGCGGTCTGGTACGCGCTGGGGCCCGACCTGCTGATCCTGGGCTTCAACGACGACGAGGCCCTGCCGACGCCCGAGGCGGTGGGGCGCCGCTTCCGTCAGCCGGCGATCCGCGAAGGCTTCGAGCGCTCCGGCATCACCACCCTGTCGGCGGTGCTGGCCCACGAGCTGATGCCGGTGGGCGTGCTGGCGGCGAGCCGCCTCGACGGACCGCTCCACACCCTCTACCGGCCGATCCTGAACCACGTGGCGGGAGAGGCCTTCTTCCGCGGCGCGCTGGGCCGGCTGCCCGACATCACGTCGGGCGAGGTGACGGCGCTCGGCATGCGCAACTCGCTGCTGCGGCGCCACCTGGCGGATCCCGCAGTCGACGCGGCCCGGGCGCGGCGGGAGGCCACCGAGGAGGCGTGCCGGCTGCGCAAGGGTCTGTGCCTGGCGCTGCTGGTGGAGTGGAAGCACCTGGATCCGGACTCGAAGGACCTGCGCGAGGTCGTGGCGACGATCAACCGGTCGCCGGGCGCGCGCCTGGGCGGCGAGATCGAGCCGGCGCTGCTGAAGAGGCTGGTGCGCCTGACCACGCCGACCGGGTCGACCGCGCGCATCCCGCTGTTCCGGGCGAACGAGTCGATGGAGCTCTTCCGCTGGTTCAACCGCTACCCGGCGCCCTTCGATCCGGAGGCGCTGGTGTCGACCTGGGAGCGCTGCCGCGGCGACGAGGCGGCCTGCGCCGAGGGCCTGGAGCGCGCGCGCCGGCTGCGCCTGCCCGAACGGGTCGGCGCGCGCTAGGGAGTGTCTGCACGAAGTGGTTTCGCTCGGGTCATCCCAGACGGATGGCCCGAGCAGTCGGCTCGTGCAGACGTTCCCTAGAGCTCTTCGATCGACACGCCGCGCTCGGCCAGCAGCGACGTGAGGTCGCGGGACAGCAGGCCGGCGGCGTCGGCGTCTTCCTTCAGGTGGGCGTCCATGTGGGCGAGGCCCAGGCCCTGGAGCAGCGTGTAGGCGTGGTCGCCGGGGCACAGCTCGGCGCTGCCCTTCATGGCCGCGATCACGCCGGTCAGGTCCGGCCCTCCGCCGCCGGCGGTGGCGCCCGCGATCGTCGCGCCCATCACCTTGAACATGTCGTGCACCTGCTCGACGCGATCGCAGAAGTGGAAATGGTCGGCGTCCTTCAGGTTCACGCCGCGCACCGGACCGGGCGTGCGCTGCATCAGGTCGCGCATGCCGTCGAGCGGCAGCAGGGTGTCGTGCTCCGCCACCAGGAACAGGACCGGTACCGGCCGCGTCCAGTCGAGCGGCAGCGCGCCGGCCATCTCGCCCGAGGGGCCGGGCGGGGCGAGCGGCGTACGACCGCCGGCCGGAGCCAGCGGCAGGGCGGCGCGGATGCGCTCGTCGCGGGCGGTGGTGGCCAGGGTGGTCCAGCCGCCGAAGCTGTGGCCGGAGATGCCGATGCGCCCGGCGTCGACGTCGAGCTCCTCCAGCGCGCGATCGATCACGAAGGAGGCGTCGGCGGGGCGGTCGGCCAGGAAGCCCTCCATCACCGCCCGCGGGTCGGCTGGCGCGCCGCCGGTGGCCATCGCCAGCATGTCGGCGCCGGTGTTGCCGACGTGGTCCATCGACGCCACCCGGTAGCCGTGGCTCGCCCAGTGGGTGCACAGGTGGGTGGTCTGCCGGCGGTCGCCGCCGAAGCCGTGGGAGAAGACCACGAGCGGCAGGGGGCCCGGCAGCGGCTCCGCGTCGCGCACCGCGTCCTGGGTCACCTCGGGCGCCATGGGCAGCGTCTTGAAGCGATCCTTCGTGGCGTCGTCCAGGTCCCGACCCCGATGGTCTTCGGTCGCCGGGTACCAGACCTCGACGGGCAGCGTCCGATCGCGCCGGGCGTCGGTCCAGTGGACGGTGCGGACGCCGGCCGGGTGGGGCCCGCGCGCGAAGGGGTCGTAGCCGCCCATGCCCCCCTCAGCCCTTCTCGCCGGTGCGGTAGTCGCCGAAGGGCTCGTCGCGTTCCTGGAGGGCGCCCTTCAGTCCCTTCTCGGCCGTGTTCTTCAGGAAGGCGTGCATGCTCTTCTGGTGCACGCCCAGTGCGCACAGCTCGCTACCGGCGCGGATGCCGGTGTGCAGGCCCATGATCTCCATCTGCCGGTGCACCACGCGCTTGTTCAGCTGCACCATGTCCATGGGCATCTGGGTGATGCGCTTCGCCACGTCGAGCACGTGCTCCTCGAGCTGGTCGGCCGGGACCGACTTGTTGGCCCAGCCCAGCCGCTCCGCCTCCCTGCCGTCGATGGAGTCGCCGGTGACCATCATCTCCATCGCCTTGCGCATGCCGACGAACCAGGCGTGGAAGTGGTTGTCGGGAACGCCGAAGCGCACCGCCGGGTATCCCATCTGCGCGTCGTCGGCCATGTAGACCAGGTCGCAGCAGGTGGCGAGCTCGCTGCCGCCGGCCAGGCAGAAGCCGTGCACCTGGGCGATCACCGGCTTGCCCAGCTCCCAGATGTCCATCCAGCCGCGGGTCACGTGGCGGGGCCAGTGTCCGTCGCCGCCGGCGGTGTCCCAGGGGAACTCCTGGCCCTCGTTGCCGCCGCCCAGGTCGTAGCCCGACGAGAAGCACTTGCCGGCGCCGCGCACGATCATCACGCGCACGTCGTCGTCGGCGTCGGCCGCCTTCAGCGCCTCGAGGATGCCGCCGCGCAGGGCATGGTTCAGCGCGTTGCGCTTGTCGGGCCGGTTCAGGGTGATGCGCCGGACGTGGGGCGCGGGATCGTCGACCAGGACGACGTCGTCTGCCATGGGGATCTCCTCGGGGTTTCTCGGGGAGGGCCGAGTCTACGCCACGCGCAGGAGCATGTCCCAGGAGCGGGAGCGATCGACGAAGTGCTCCTCGTCGGCCAACGGCTCCGGGCCGAAGCCGGCGTCGCGCATGGCCCGGAACCAGGTCTCCTTCGAGTCCAGGTGGAGCTCGGCGATGCTGTCGACGTTCCACAGGCCCACGCCCGCCGCGTGCGCCAGCGCCCGCGACGTCTGCGGGTCGCCGTGGAACTGCACGTAGCCGCGCTTGCCCGGCGCCTCCACGCCGAACCTGGAATGGCCCTCGGCGTAGCGCTTCAGGTAGGCGTCGTGGGTAAACCGGGCGTTCCGCCGCATCAGGTACTGGTAGCGGACCGGCGCACCCGCGGACGCCACGAACACCCGGTCCTCGCCCCACAGCAGCGTGCACAAGTCGACGTGGGCCACGTCGTCGAGCGCGTCGCCCAGTCCGGCGGTCAGCTCCTCCACCAGGGACGGCGCGAGCGCCTCGCCGGTCAGCTCGATCACCGAACGATACGGGGTGTGCGGCCCCATCGGATCGTCGGCCAGGCGCTCCAGGGCGGTGAGCCGCGCGCCGCGTCGCGCCGCCCGCTCCGCCATCTCGCCGGCCAGCGCGGCCAGGCGCTCGGCGAAGGCGGACTCGCCGTGGATGCGCGGCGCCAGGTGGAGCAGGGCTCGCATGGGCGATCCATTCTACGGGAGCCGGCCGTCCTTGACAGAGCGTCGCCGGGCTACGTAAAGGTGGTGCCCGACTCCAGGGGGAGGCCCGCATGTCCCGATCGCCGGCGCTGTTCGGCGTCCCGTGTCCGTCGCTCCCGGCCCGCCGCTCGCCGGTGCGCCGGTGAGGGCACGTCTCTGGCTCGCCATCCTGGCGGCCGCATCGACCTGCGTCGCCCTCTCCGCCGCGGCCGAGCCCTTCCTGCTCGGTCCTCCGCCGCGGCCCGGTGGAGAGCCGGTGGTGGTGCGCGCCTCGTTCGAGCTGCGCGACCTGAACCGGATCGACGACGAGTCGGAGGTGTTCGAATTCGAGGGGTCCCTCGTACTCGAGTGGCAGGACGCGCGCCAGGCCTTCGACCCGCGCGAGACGGGCGTCGACGAGAAGGTCTTCCAGGGGGACTACCAGTTCGACGAGATCGCCACCGGATGGTTCCCCCAGGTGGTGCTGGTGAACGAGTCGGGCCTGTTCGAGCAGAACGGGGTGCTGCTGCGCGTGCGCCCCGACGGGTCGATGCGGCTGGTCCAGCGCCTGAACGCCGCGGCCAAGACCGACCTGGACCTGCGCGCCTACCCCTTCGACCGCCAGCGGCTCGAGGCGCTGTTCGAGGTGCTGGGCTTCGACGCGAGCGAGGTGGTCTTCGAGCACGCGGGGGCGCCGGTCGAGGGCAACGGCGTGCGGCTCCCGCAGTGGGAGATCGGGCGGATCGAGACGTCGGTCCGCCGGTCGGGGACGGCGTCGACCCTGGTGTTGAGCGTCGAGGCCGGACGCAAGTCGCTCTTCATGATCCGGCTCGTCGTCGTTCCGCTGTTCGTGATCGTGCTGCTGTCCTGGTCGGTCTTCTGGATGGACAAGTCGTCGGTGGGCGACCGGGTCAACATCTCCTTCGTCGCGGTGCTCACCGTCGTCGCCTACCAGATCGTGCTGAGCGAGATCCTGCCGCGCATCTCCTACCTGACGTTGATGAACGGCTTCCTGAACATGAGCTTCTTCGTGGTGTGCGCCAGCGTGGTGGTGAGCCTCTGGGTGGGCATGCTCGACCGCCGGGGCGAGGTCGCGAAGGGCGACCGCATCGACCACCACTGCCGCTGGATCTTCCCCCTCACCTATCTCGGGCTGCTCGTGCTCGTCGGCGTCGCGACGAGCTGGGTGGTGGCCTAGCGGGACGTGGGGACCTTCTCCCAGCGGACGGTGCTCGTCACCGGGGCCGGGGCCGGCGTGGGGCGCGGCATCGCCCGGCGCTTCGCCCGGGAGGGGGCGCGGGTGTGCGTGGCCGAGATCGACGAGGCGGCGGGGCGGCGCGTGGCCGGCGAGGTCGACGCGCTCGGCGGCGAGGGCCTGTTCGTCGCCACCGACGTCGGCGATCGCGAGCAGGTGGAGGCCGCGGTCGCCCGCGCCGTCGAACGCTTCGGCGGCGTCGACGTGCTGGTCAACAACGCCTGGAGCGGGGCGGCGCTGAAGCGGGTGGAGTGGATGGACGAGGCGTCGGTGCGCCGTGCCTTCGACGTCGGCACGCTCGCCTGCCTGTTCGCCATGCAGGCCTGCTTCCCCCACATGAAGGCGCGCGGCTGGGGCCGGGTCGTGTCGCTGTGCTCGCTGAACGGCGTGAACGCCCACATGTACACGGTCCACTACAACATGGCGAAGGAGGCGCTCCGGACGCTGACGCGCACCGCCGCCCGCGAGTGGGCGCCGTTCGGGATCACGGCGAACGTGCTGTGTCCGGCCGCCGAGACCGAGGCCTCGCGCGCCCTGCGCGAGCGCATGCCCGCGCTGTTCGAGAAGGTGGACGCGCAGCTCCCGATGGGCCGGCTCGGCGACCCGGAGGACGACATCGCGCCGGTGGTCCTGTTCCTGGCCAGCGACGACGCGCGCTACGTCACCGGCAACACGCTCTTCGCCGACGGCGGAAGCCACATTGGCGGTGCCGGCTGGGCTCCGGAGCTTCCGGAGGAGCCGCCGGACCGCTAGGCGCGCGGCGTCGGGCGCGCTACTCCTCGAAGGCGGTGCGCGCGAGCAGCGGGTAGTCCCGGCAGCCGGGCAGCTCCGCGTACTCCTGGGGCGTGAGCGCGTCGCTCCACTGCACGAAGGTCCGGTAGATCTCGCAGCGCTCCTCGGGGCCGGCGATGCGCTCGTCGGTCGCGACGCTCGCCAGCACCGCGTCCCGGGTCAGCGCCTCGTCCGACATGCGCAGGCCGCCGTCGGACGGCGAGTCGAAGACCATGAACTTGGGCGCGCCCTGCGCCGGATCCCAGGCGGTCCAGCGCGGAAGCTCGCCCCGCTGGCCGCGGCCCGGATCGCCGCGGGCGGCCAGGGCCGCCCAGTAGCTGCGCATCTCGGCGGACAGGCGCTCGGCGGTCTCCAGGTCGTCCATCACCCAACGCGCGAAGTCGGAGCGCGTGCCGCCGAACACGAAGAACAGCTCCATGGCGTGTCCGGCGCCGATCAGGCGGGGCAGGTCGATCCACAGCGGCTCCGCCAGCTCGTCCCAGTCGAAGCGGTAGCCCCAGACGCTGGGACCCTGCCGGGCGCGCATGGCGGCGGCCGGCTCGTCGGCCCCGGAAGCCTTCCACAGCTTCGCGCCGTACTCGGAGAGCAGGTCGTAGCGGCGCTGGTCGTGGAAGCCGACGGGGACGCCGAGGACGCGGCGCACGTGGGGCGACATGAAGGCCAGGAAGAGCTTGTGCTCGTCGCGGTTGGTGCCCAGCACCGTCGGCACCCGGTTGTAGTCGCCGCCCCGGAACAGCGCCAGCGGATCGCGGTCGGGGATCACCGATCCGTCGCGCAGCACGAAGGGCGCCACGTACATGCCGCCCATGCCGACGCCGTCCTCCTGGAAGGGGCCGAGCAGCTCGAAGGCCGACTTGCCGCGCAGGTAGTCGGCGATCTCCGACAGCGACATGCCGTCGGCCAGCGCCTTGGCGGCGTCGCGATCCCCGGCGCGTCCGTCGCGCTGGAGCAGCGACAGCAGCACCTCGCCGGAGCTGGCGGCCTCGCCGGGCTGCGGGTCGTCCGTGCGGTTCTCGGCCTGGGCGCGGGTGAACGAGGTGGCGAAGCCGCTCTGCGAGATGGCGCGCTGGAAGAGCCCGCGCGCGCGCGGCGACATGAGCAGCGAGTAGACGTTCACGCCGCCGGCCGACTCGCCGAACACGGTCACCCGTTCCGGATCGCCGCCGAAGGCGGCGACGTCGTCGCGCACCCACTCGAGGGCCGCCACCAGGTCGAGCGTGCCCCAGTTGCCGGACGCGTGGGCCGGCGAGGGTGCGTCCTGCCGCAGCGCCCGGTGGGAGAACCAGCCGAACACGCCCAGCCGGTAGTGGACCGTCACCACCACCACGCCGTTGTCCCGGGCCAGTCGCGCCGCATCGTACACCTCGGCGGATCCGATGCTGTTGCCGCCGCCGTGGATGAAGACCATCACCGGCAGCCGGCTCCCCGCGCCCGGAACCTCCTGCGGCGCGAAGCGGGGGGCGAACACGTTCAGAACCAGGCAGTCCTCGTCGCCGGTGGGCTCGCCGCCCTGGTCGAGCTGCGGGCAGGCGGGACCGAGGTCGAGCGCCTCGCGCACGCCCTGCCACGGCTGCGGCGGCGCGGGCGGCGCCCAGCGCAGATCGCCGCGGGCCGGCGCCGCGAACGGGATGCCGCGCCAGACGTGGGCGCCGTCGTCCTCGAAGCCCACCACGGCGCCGCTGCGAACGCTGCGCTGCGAGGCGGGGTCGGCGGCGGGCGGCGCGTCGCCGCCGCAGGCCGGGAGCCCGGCGAGCAGCAGGGCGCAGCAGGCGGCGCGCAGGGTCGGCGGCATCTCCGGTATGTAGCGCGACTACAGCTCGCGCTTCACCCGCACCAGGTCCTGGGCGCGCAGCGCGTCGCCCAGCGCCGCCCGGATCGCCTCCGGCGTCTCGGCGTCGAGCAGCGCCTGGCGGGCCGGCGACTCCATCATGGCCTGGGCCAGCGCGGCCAGGATCTGGAGCTGGAGACCCTGCTCGCGCTCCGGCGTCAGGATCAGGAAGACGAGCCGCGCCGGCAGGCCGTCGGGGGCGTCCCAGGGAATGCCGTGGGACGAGCGCCCGACGGCGATGGTGGGCGCGGCGAGCCCGGGCAGCCGCGCGTGGGGAATGGCGATCTCGTGCCCGGTGCCGGTTCCCATCAGCGCCTCGCGGTCGTGGACCGCGCGGGTCAGTCCCGCGGCGTCCTGGGCCGCGCCGCTGGCCGCGACGGCCTCGCACAGCTCGCGGATCGCGTCCGTCCGCTCCTCGCTGCCCAGCTCGGACAGCACCGCCTGCCGCGGCACGAACTCCAGGATGTCGACCTCGCGCCGCCGCCGGATCGACCAGGCCAGCCAGGGCGCCACGGCCAGCGAGGAGATGAGCGTGGAGAACACGATCGCCACGAAGACCGGCTGGGTGAGGATGCCCAGCTCCAGCGCCACGCCGGCCACCACGATGCCGGTGACACCGCTGGGTGTGAAGGCGATGGCGATGGAGTTGCGGTCCTCGCTGCCGATGCCCGGGCCGAGGGCCCCGAGCCAGGCGCCGGCGTACTTGCCGACGATCGACACGACCGTCACGAACACCACCAGGAACAGGTCGAAGTTGTCGAAGAAGTCGATGCGCAGGCCGATCGACGCGAAGTAGAGCGGCACGAAGATGGCGTGCACCATCTGGCTGATGACGTTGCGCATGCGCTCGGTGAGCGCCTGCGACTCGCCGGCCATGATGCCGGCCAGGAAGAAGCCGAGCAGCGCCGTGAGGCCCAGGTACTGGGTGACCGCGCCGGACAGCAGGCCCACACAGCACACGAAGGACAGCACCGCGCCCGGGTGGTCCGGCCGCGCGCGACCGATGGCGGCGATCGCGCGATCGACGGCGCGCAGGCCCCAGGTCAGCGAGAAGAGGGTGAAGGCGAGGGTGAAGGCGAGCAGCGCGGCGACCGGTCCGATCTCGACGCTGCCGCGGGTGGCGGTGGCGATGACCAGGCTGAAGATCACCCACGCCAGGATGTCGTTCACCGCGTAGCCGCACAGCGTCACCAGGCCCAGGTCGCTCTTCACCAGGTCCAGGTCGTGGAGCACGCGCGCGATGATCACCATGGCGCTGATCGCCATGGTGGTCCCCAGGAAGAGCGAGAAGGTGATGCGGTCGTCCGGATCGGCGAGGTAGGCGTCGGGCAGCAGCAGCGACAGGCCCGTGCCCAGCGCCAGCGGTACCAGCACGCCGATGATGCCGATGCGCAGCGCCGGACCGCGCTGGCGCCACGCCGCGGTGACGTCCACCTCGAGGCCGGTCTCGAGCAGCAGGAACAGCACGCCGATCCACGAGACGGTCTCGAGCATGGCGTGCTGGAGCGGATCCGCCGGGAACAGCGCCGCCTGGACCTCGGGAAGCGCCCGGCCGAGCAGCGTCGGCCCCAGGACCACGCCGATCAGGATCTCGCCGACCAGCGGCGGGTGACCGTAGCGGCGCAGCAGCTCACCGAAGCCCCGGGCCAGGCCCAGCAGCAGCAGGACCTGGACCAGGAAGATGAGCAGGTGGTGCTCGGTCACCGGGGGGGCTCGGTCACGAGGGGGACCCGTTCAGGCGGCGTGACTCCTGGGCTCGGCGTCGCTTCCGCACAACAGCCTTCGCATGCTGCGCAGGATCTCACGGGAGATGGCTTCCGTGTCGGGCTCGTCGCTGCGCGCGAGCAGGCCGGCGAGCTGCACCTGGAGCACCGCGTTCACGGTCGGCGCCAGCAGGTCCGGGTCGGCGGGCAGGAACTCGCCGCTGGCGACGCCCTCGGCGATGACGTCGCGCACGGTGGTGAGCCCGGTCTCCCAGGAGCCGCGCGCGCTGCCGCCCTTCGGGTCGAGCCCCCAGGCGTGGCCCTCCTGGAGCAGGATGCGGAAGAACGCCTCATGCTCCACGAAGTAGGCGACCAGTCCGCGGATGCCGGCGGCGAGCCGCTCGAAGGCCGTGCCCTCCTGGTGGGCGGCCTGCTGCACGGCGGCCACCAGGCCGGCGCCGCGCTCGGCCAGGATGGCGCGGTAGATGTCGTCCTTGCCGGCGAAGGTGGCGTAGAGGGTCTTCAGCGAGATGCCCGCCTCGGCGGCCAGGTCCTGCATCGCGCTCTTCGCCACGCCCTCCTCGGCGAACACGCGCTCGGCGCACTCGAAGACCAGGTCGTGGTACATGCGCGCGCGGGCGGCGGCCAGGTTCGACTTCTTGCGGGGTCGGGCCAAGAGGGCTTCTCCAGCTGGAAAGCTGAATTCTTCACCCAGGAGTCCGCGACTGCAACCCCTGGCCCGGCGTTCCCGTGCCGAACGGACGCCCGGCCTGCCGGGAACGCAACTCGACTTCCCAACCATGCTGAAAAATTGTAGATATTTTTCGTATTGCCGTAAGAGAATTCAGTGGTAGATTGTGGGGTAATTCATATTATCCAAGAGGCACGGAGACCCGCATGGCTCCCAGCACCCCGAACCAGCTCAGCGACGGCGACGCCGTCTTCCTCTCCATGGAGACCCCGACCTCCGGCGGACACGTCGGCGCCCTGCTGGTGCTCGACCCGCAGGACCGGCCCGGCTTCGATCTCGAGCGCCTGCGCGATCACGTGGCCGCCCGCGTGGCACTGGTCCCGCGCTTCCGCTGGCGGCTGCACCCGACGCCCCTCGACCTGGACCGCCCCTGGTGGGTGGAGGCCGCGGACTTCGACCCGCGCGACCACGTGGTCCGCACGGCGGTGGCGTCGCCCGGCGACGAGCGGCAGGTGGCGGCGCTGGCGTCGCGCCTGCACGCGCGTCCGCTCGACCGCGACCGGCCGCTCTGGGAGGTGTGGATCATCGAGGGCCTCGCGGGCGGACGCGTAGGCCTCTACATGAAGACGCACCACTGCCTGATCGACGGCACCGGCGGGTCGGGCCTGGCCGAGGTGATGGCCGACCTGACACCGGACGCGCCCGCGCTGCCCGAGGTGCCGGAGGCCTACCTGGAGGACGCGCCGTCGGCTCCCAGTGCCCTCGACATGTGGACCCGCGCCGCGCGCAACGGCGCGGCGCGGCCCGGTCGCGCGCTGGGCCACGCCGTGCGTGGACTGCGCTCGCTCTGGGCGTCCCGCTCCGACGCGGTGAACGCCCCGGGTGTCGAGCGCCTGTTCTTCAACGGCGCGCTCGGACCGCGCCGCGGCTTCGCCAGCGCGTCGCTCGACTTCTCCCGCGTCCGCGACCTGGGGAAGCACTTCGACGTGAAGCTGAACGACGTGGTGCTGGCGGTGGTGGGCGGCGCCATGCTGCGCTGGCTGCGCGAGCGGGGCGACGCGCCGACGCGTCCCCTGGTGGCGCTGTGTCCCGTGTCGACACGCCGGGAGGCGCAGGGCCTGGGCAACCAGATCACCAGCATGACCGTTCCGCTCGCCACCGATCGCAGCGATCCGATCGAGCGCCTGCGCGCCATCCACGAGAACGCGAACCGGGCCAAGCAGGGCGTGTCGGACGGCCACTTCGACTGGGTGGCCGCCCTGGCCGAGTCGTTCACGCCGGCGGCGGCCAGCCTGTTCGTGCGCGCCGGCAGCCTGTCGCCCGAGGCGGCGCCCCTGCCCGGGAACTTCGTGGTCTCGAACGTGCGCGGGACGCCCATGCCGCTGTACGTGGGCGGGGCGCGGGTCGAGTCGATGATGCCCCTGTCGCTGCTGTCGGTGGGGCAGGGCCTGAACGTCACCGCCGTGAGCTACTGCGACCGCATCGACGTGGGCATCCTGGTCGACGCGGACCGGGTGCCCGACGTGGCGGAGCTGGCGTGCCACTTCCCGGCGGCGCTGGAGGAGCTGGAGCTGGCGGCGGAGGGCGTGGTCTTCGCGGCGGCCTGATCGGCTGGTCGCCTGCCCGCCGGCATGACATGCTCGCGGGGAGGAACCATGCCGCGCCCCGTCTTCGTCCCGCTGCTGCTGGCCTTCGGGGTCGCCGCCGTTCACGCGGCCGGCGCCACCGAGATCGACCCGGCGGTGACCCAGGCCATCGAACGGGCCGAGGCGGGCGACGTCGAGACCCAGCGCACGCTGGGCAGCGTCTACTACCACGGGCGCCAGGTCGAGGCCGACCACGCGAAGGCGGCATACTGGTTCCGCCGCGCCGCCGAGGCCGGCGACGCCGAGGCCCAGTACAGCCTGGCGTCGCTCTACCTGAAGGGACACGGCGTCGAGAAGGATCGGGTCGAGGCGGCGCGCTGGCTGCGACGCGCGGCGGAGCAGGGTCACGCGAAGGCGGCGACGGCGCTGGCGAAGCTGGAGAGGAACGACCGGCTGATCCGCAAGGAGCCCGCGCGCGCCTTCCCCTACTACCGGGAGCGTGCGGAGGCCGGCGACGCCGAGGCGCAGCGCCGCGTGGGCCTGATGTACCGCGACGGCGTGGGCGTCGACGCCGACCCGGACGCCGCCTTCCGCTGGCTCGAGCGCGCCGCCCACCAGGGCGATCGCGAGGCCCAGGGAGCGCTCGGGTCCGCCTTCGAGGAGGGACTGGGCGTCGCTCCCGACGCCGGGCTGGCCTTCGAGTGGTACCTGAAGGCCGCCGAGGGCGGTCACACGAAGGCGCAGTTCAACGTGGGCGCCATGTACATGAACGGCGTCGGCGTGGCGGCGGATCCGGTGCGGGCGGTGATGTGGCTGACGCTCTGCGCCGACGCCGAGCACTCGGCGCGCTACCTGCTCTACAACAAGGAGGAGACGCTCCGGCCCGAGGACCTGGCCGAGGGGCGCCGCATGGCGGAGGCCTGGCGGGCGGGTAGGATGCAGCCCACGCCGCGCTGAACGAGGTGTCTCCATGAAACGCTTCCTGCTGGTCGTGTCCGTCGTGGTCCTGCTGCTGCTGGCGGTCGGTGTGGCCCTGCGCGTTCCCATCACCATGCGCCTGATGGAGCGCGTCGTCGCGACCAACATGGCGTCGAGCCTGCTCGACGACCTGCCCGACGGGCTCCACCTGCTCCTCTGCGGAGCGGGCTCGCCGCTGCCGGATCCGAAGCGCTCGGGCCCGTGCGTGGCGGTCGTGGCCGGCGACCGGCTCTTCGTGGTGGACAGCGGCTCCGGTGCGTCCCGCGTGATGAGCCGCACGCGGCTGCCCCAGGGCCGGATCGAGGCGGTGCTGCTCACCCACTTCCACTCGGACCACATCGACGGCCTGGGCGAGGTGATGATGCAGCGCTGGGCCAACGGCGGACACTCGAAGCCGGTGCCCGTGTACGGTCCGACCGGCGTCGCGCGGGTGGTCGACGGGCTGAACGAGGCCTACGCGCTGTCGCGCGCCGGCCGCGTCGCCCACCACGGCGAGGACGTGGTGCCCGCTTCGGGCGCAGGCGGCGTCGCGCGACCCTTCCCGGTGCCCGCCGAGGGTCGTGACGAGGTCGTGCTCGACGAGGGCGGCGTGCGCATTACCGCCTTCCTGGTCGACCACGCGCCGGTGCGCCCGGCGGTGGGCTACCGCTTCGACCACGCCGGGCGCTCGCTGGTGATCAGCGGCGACACGGTGAAGTCGGCGAACCTGGCCCGCGCGGCCCAGGGCGTCGACCTGCTGGTGCACGAGGCGCTCGATCCGGAGCTGGTGGCGGTGCTCACGCGCGCGGCACGGCAGGCCGGACGCGAGCGGCTCGCGAAGATCACCACCGACATCCTCGACTACCACGCCTCGCCCGAGGACGCGGCCGAGACCGCCCGCGACGTCGGCGCCGGCCACCTGCTGCTCTACCACATCGTTCCGCCGCTGCTGCTCGGGCCGATGGAGGACGTGTTCGCCGACGGTGTGGCCGGGATCTACCCGGGCCCCTTCACCATCGGCCGCGACGGCACGCTGGTGCGCCTGCCCGCCGGCAGCGACCGCATCGAGGTGGACGAGCTGCTCTAGCCGGTCGGGCCCGTGGGCAGCTCGCGCACGCGGACCCGGGCGGGAACGAGCTCCGGCGTGGCGGACAGCCGCGCCTTCATGCGGCCCAGCCACTCCATGATCGGCGGGTGGTCCAGGACGTCCTCGCTGCCGCGAAAGCCCACTTCGTAGTAGAGGGCGAACTGGGGGTAGCAGGCGAAGTCGGGCAGGGACGGCTCGGAACGGCCGCACAGGTAGGGACCGCCCTTCAGCCGGTCGATGAACTCGCGGTAGAGCCCCAGCTTCGACTCGCGCACCGGCCGGCCGTCGTCGGCCTGGGCGACCAGCCGCTTCACGAAGGGCACGCGCGTCACGAACGCCGGCCACAGGAAGCGCAGCAGCGGGTTCAGCCCGCCGCGCGCCGTCTTCGTCATGACGCGCGACAGCTTCCAGCCGTTGCGCCAGCGGTCGAGACCGGGACCCGGGTAGGAGCGGAAGCTGCACGGGATGAGGCGCTGGCTGACCCAGTCGTCGATCTCGAGCAGGTGGGCGCGCTCCGCGGGGTCGGCGGGCAGCAGCGGACGCTCCGGGAAACGCTCGTCGAGCCACAGCCCGATCGGCGTCGAGTCGGCGCGGCTCTCGTCACCGATGCGCAGCACCGGGATCTGGCGACCCACCGGCAGCTCCTCGCGCACGCGCAGCGGGTGGATGTAGTAGACCTCGAAGTCGAGCTGCTTGTGCAGCAGGAATCCGTGCACCTTCGCCGCGTAGGGGCTCATGGCGTAGGAGTAGAGGCGGATGGGAGGGTTCATCCCTCCCCCCCGTCCTCGAACAGGCCGCCGAGCTGGGCGCGCAGGTGGAAGCCGTCCCAGCGCGGCGTCGGCTCGTGGTGGCCGATCGGCACCATCGGGTTCTTGTAGACGCAGCTCGCGCCGTCGACCTTCAGCACGTCGCCGCTCACGTAGGCCGCGGCCGGAGAGAGCAGGAACACGACCGCGGCGCTCACCTCGCTCTCGGTGCCGAGCCGCGACGGCGGCGTCACGCACACCTCGTCGAGGGTGCGGCGCTGGAGCGCCTCCGGGTAGGTGGCGAGGCCGCTGGTCAGGATCGGGCCCGGCGCCACCGAGTTCACCCGGATGCCGTAGCGCGCCCACTCGGCGGCCAGCGTGAGGGTCAGGTTCATCACGCCGGCGCGCGCGGCCCCGGTGTGGGCCATGCCGGGCACGCCCATCCACACGTCGGCCGTGATGTTCACGATCGAGCCGCCGTGCTCCTTCATGGCGTGGCGGAAGGCCGCCTGGGTCATCCACCAGGTGCCGTTCAGGTTGGTGTCGACCACCGCGGACCAGCCCTTCGGCGCGAGCTCGCCGGCCTCGACCGGGAACTGGCCGCCGGCGTTGTTCACCAGGCCGTCGAGGCGCCCATAGCGGTCGACGACCGCGGCGACGGTCGCGTCCGCCGCCTCGGCGTCGCGGATGTTCAGCGGGAAGGCGTCCGCCTTGCCGCCGGCCTCCTGGATCTCGGCCACCACCTTCGCGAGGGCCTCCTCCTTGCGGCTCGCCACCACGGCGGTGGCGCCCAGGGAAGCCAGCTCGTGGGCGATGCAGCGGCCGATGCCGGTACCGCCCCCGGTCACCAGCACGACCCGGTCGTCGAACAGGCCGGGCCGGAAGATGCTGTCGAAGCGCGTCGTGTTCATGGCGGGCAGTATATTCGCACTGCCGCCGGTGTGGACGCCGCGCGACCTATCCGCCCAGCCGCCGGGAGGCGTCGTCCGGCGAGTCGCCGGCCGAGCCGACGTCGGCGTCGCCCAGGCCCTCGGCGGTCTTCGCCAGGTTCTCGCAGACGCGCTCGGCCTCGTCGATGCCGCGCGACTCCAGCTCCTTCGGCAGCAGCTTGCGGATGGCGACGCAGATGGACGAAGCATCGACGTCCCGCGCCTCCAGGCCCGCCTCCTTGAGGACGAGGCGCAGGGTTCCCCGGGCCTCGAGGCGGTCGAGCGAGGTCGACTGCTCGAGGGCGTCGGCAACCGAGTCGAAGAGCGACGGCAACGGGAAACCCTCCTTCGGCCTTCATCGGTCGAATGCGGGAGGGGCCTTAGCGCAGGAATGCTGGTTCGGCGCCCGAATCGACTTTTCCGGCCTTCAGGGCCTCGCGATCGCTCGCCGCCCCCTCGCGGGCCGGGATGCCGCCGCGCAGCAGGTCGGCCGAGCCGGCGAAATCGCTGCGGGCGGCCACCCAGAAGCGCAGCAGGTGCCGCTTGCGAGCCGGCTGATCCCAATCGGTGTAGCCGTCCCGGGCGTGCAGGATCGAGGCGTTCTTCAGCAGTTGCACGTCGCCGGGCCGGAACTCCATGGGCAGGCACAGCTCGGGGCTGGCGGCGAGCGCGTCGATCAGGTCGAGCAGCTCGTTCTGGGCCGGGGTGAGGCGCGGCACCGATGTGTGTCGCTGGGCCCCGCGGATGTACCAGCCGATGTAGAAGACCCGCAGCCGGCCGTCGGCCACGTGGGCGATGGGCAGCTGGAAGGTGGGCGCCTCGCCCGGCCCCTGCTCCTCGTTGCGGTCGAAGTGGAAGGGCTCGAAGAGCAGCGGAACCAGGTCCGGGCGCCGCCGCTGGACCTCGGCCACGACGGTCGTCGAGCTCACGATGCGGCTGGCGCCGCCGCTCTTCGCCGGTCGCAGGCAGAGCAGGCCGATCACGTCGGCGCCGTCGGTGTGGAAGGGCTGGGGCTCGCGGGTCTTGTAGAGCCGGACGGCCGGGTCGTTCGGATCGGCGCCGGTGTCGCGCACGTGGCCCAGCCGGTCGCCCGCTGCGTTCTGCGAGGCCAGGCTCCCCATGGAGAGCCCGATGCCCAGGCAGGCCAGGCTCGACAGCGCGTCGCCCCAGCGCCCGACCGGCAGCCCCCGCAGCAGCAGGAAGCCGCGCCCCTCGCCCAGCTCGGCGAGCCAGCGGTCGGAGGCGCGCGCCAGCAGCGGGCCATCGAAGTCGCGCGCGGTCAGCGCCTCGGGCGCCGTGCCGGCCTGCTGGGCGGCGCGGGCCGCGTCCTCCAGCTCGGCGACCAGGCCCGGCGCCAGCGTCTCGATCCAGTCGCCGGCGAGCCCTGGACCCCGCCAGGCGGCGGGCGTGTCCAGCACCTCCGGGGGGATCGCGCGCATGGGGCGATCCTACACCGTCCCGCGAGCGGGGCGCCGCTATGCTGGCGGCGTGTGGGGGCGATGGATCGTCGCGGCCGGGCTCCTGCTGTGCGCGTCCTGCGGACCGTCCGGCTGCCGCGAGGTCACCCGCCCCGTCGAGAGCACGGTCCAGCTGCGGCTGCGCCAGATCTACGACGCCGGCGAATGGATGCGTCGCGTG
Source organism: Myxococcota bacterium (assembly GCA_050618055.1). Taxonomy (GTDB): domain Bacteria; phylum Myxococcota_A; class UBA9160; order UBA9160; family SMWR01; genus CALDCK01. Next base: position 4,363 of record JBNLVK010000019.1, on the reverse strand, counting down.
CCGGTGGAGATCGCGGTGTCGCTGTACGCCCGCGCGAAGCTCGACGGCTTCGTCGACGAGATCGAGCTGCCCGACGACGTGCGCCGTCGGCTTCGCGCGCGCATCCACGCCGACGACTTCGTCGACGAGCTGGTGCCCTTCCTGACGTTCGTCTACGAGACCTACCAGCCGCCCGAGGGCGAGGCGGCGCGCGTCTTCGACGACCACCTGCGCGCCCACTTCGCACCCTCCGACGACGTGCCCGGCATCGAGCACTCGATGTTCGCCTGGCAGCCGGAAGCGGAAGAGGGGGAGACGCCGGGTGTCGCGCTGCCGCCCGGCGTGGCCGAGCGCCTGCTCACGCTCTACGACGTGCTCTACCTGCGCGACCACCCCCGGGCGTCCCACGTCGGCGAGCGCCTCGCCTGCGCCAGCCGCGACGCGCTGCCCGACCTGCGGGCCGCGACCCGGCTGGCCGAGCCGGCGATCCGGGGACTGCTGGAGGTGCTCGGCGAGCGCCTCGCGGAGACGCCGGAGATCGGCGATGCGGTGCGCGCGGTGCTCGACGATCCGCCGCGCCTGGAGGCGGCCAGCGCCGCGCTGATCCGCTTCGTCGACCAGTCGGTCTGCCGCAACTACCGCTTCTTCGCCGCCCGCGCGTTCCGGGCGGAGCAGCTCGCGCGCTACCTGGGCGAGGAGCTCGAACGGCCGGGCGGCGGCGAGCTGTGGGCGTACCTCGAGCACGCCCGGTCACAGCGCCGCTACGGCGTGCTGGTGGTGGTGGACGGACTGGAGGGGCGCCTGCTCGAGGCGTTGGCGCGGGGGCGGGCCGGCGACCCCTTCGTGCAGGCGATCGCCGAGGAGCAGCGCCGCGCCGGCGGCGCGCCGCCGCGGGCGCGATCGCTGCGCGCGGCGCCGGAGCAGTCGACCCGCTTCCTGGAGGCGCTGGCCCGCGACGGCTACCGCCACCCCCACTACCTGCCGTTCTTCCGCGCGCGGCTGGCCGATCCGCGCACCCACTGGGTGCCGGTCGGCGTCTCGACCACGCCGACCATCAGCGTGCGCAACATCCCGATCGCGCTGACCGGCGCCCCGGTGGCCGGTCCGGGCGGCACGGGGCTTCCGAACTTCCACTTCGTGGAGCGCGGCTACACCCGCGACGGCGTGGAGCAGGGCCGCGCCTGGTACTTCTTCGGCAGCGACGCCGCCGCGCTGACCGAGCTGACCGAGCGGGCCGGCATGCGCAGCCTGTTCGAGCGCCTGCCCGAGCTGTCGAGCATGAGCTGCGCCGCCCAGTACGACGAGCACGCCCACTACGGCATCGACGCGCTGCTCAACCTGGGGCTCGGCGAGGCCGTGCGCGACTTCGGCGAGCGCCTGTGCGCGACCGAGCTCGAGCGGCGCGCCGAGGCCGAGCGCCGGCTGCGCGCGCTACGCGGCCAGCTGCTCGCGAAGCGCGACGTCCTGTCGCAGAAGGCGCCCTGGTACCGGCCGGGCCAGCGCTACGCGGACCGCCAGGACCGGGAGCTGGCGCTGCGCTGGATCGCCGAGATCGCCCGCCTCGAGCAGCGCACGCTGCCCGAGCTGCTGGTCGTCTACGATCCGTGGCCGGACCACTTCGCCCACTTCGAGGGCCCGTTCGCCGACGAGATCGTGGCGCCGTCCGGCGAGCTGAACCGGCTGGACTACTGGCTCGGACGCTTCGCCCGCGCCTACCGCGACGTGCGCTCGCGCACCGTGTTCGGCCTGGCCGGCGACCACGGCCTGTCGCCCGTCTTCCACCTGCTGAACCCGGAGGTCGAGATCTTCGACGCGCTGCGCGAGGAGGGCGTCGACTTCCGCGTGGAGAAGATCTCGTCCGACGAAGGCGAGGGGCCGAAGCTCACCAACCCGTTCGCGCCGCCGTCGATGAAGGGGATCGACGTGGTGGTGGCGTCGACGGCGGGCGGCAACTACATGCTCGACCTGTTCGCCGACCAGGGCGGGGGCTTCACGCGCCAGCCGCTGGCCGCCGAGCTGCGCGCGCTGCGGCCGCTGGCGTCGCCGGACGCGGAGCCGGTGGACCTGCTGCACGAGATCACGACGCGCCTGGCCGACTCGCTCGACTACCTGGCGGTGCGCGAGGAGCCCTGCACGCCGCAGGCCGGCGCGGTGCGCCTGCTGGGAACGCGCGACGGCGCACCCGCCGCGGCGCTGGTGCGGCGCCGCGGCGACCGCATCCACCTGACCCTGGAAGGCGCCGACCTGCTCGACACCGGCGTGCCCTCGCCGTACGCGGACCTGGGAGAGGCCGAGCTCCGCGAGCACGCTTCGATCCGTCACCGCTGCCTGGCCGCGAGCGCCGCGGCGCCCGAGAGCTGGTGCCGCAGCGCCGAGTGGCGCCGGCTCGCCTCGTTCACGCCGCGGCCCGACGCGGTGGTGCAGATCGCGCACCTCTACGACTCGCCCCGCGCCGGCACGATCAACCTCTTCCCGCGCGACGGCGTGGGCTACAACTCGGTGGTGCCCGGACGCCACGCGGGCGAGTCGTTCCACGAGAAGAACGCCCTGGTCGCGGTGTGGGGCGAGCCGCTGGCGGAGCGGCCCGGTGGCGGCGGGCTGCGCAGCGCGGTGAACGGCGCCGTGCCGCTGGCCCTCTACGAGTACCTCTCCGGCGAGCGGCCGGTGCGGGGCGAGGACGGCTGGGGCCACGCGCCGCTGCCCCGGGGCTGGCTGCGGCCTGGCGAGAACGCGCCGTGACGGCCGGCGCGCGCCGGCTCTGGCGCTCCATCCACCGGGCCCAGGTCTTCACCCCGGCCGAGTGCCGCAGCCTGGTCGCGCTGGCCGACACGCTGCCCGGCTGGGACGAGGCGCGGGTGCTCCACCAGGGCGAGCGGCAGCTGCGTCGCGGTCGGCGGCGCGCGCGCCAGCTCTCGGTGGCGGGACCGAACGCCGACCCGGCCCTGGGAGACCGGCTCGCCCCCTGGCTCGAACGCATCGAGCGCCTGGTCCGCGACCTGGACGCGCGCCACTTGCGGCTGGGCGTGCGCGGCGTCCACGACGCCCAGCTCGTCGACTACCGGCGCGGCGGATTCTTCGCCTGGCACCCGGACTCGCGCGATCTCGACTTCCGCAAGCTGACGGCGCTCTGCTACCTGACCGATCGCGACTCGGACGGACTCGTCGGCGGCGAGACCGTCTTCGCGCCGCCGTCCCTGCGGCGCCTGCTGCTGGGCACCCGGCTGCGCCGCTCCGGCGCGGCCTGGCTGCACTGGCTGCCCGTGGTGCAGGCGCCGCGGCAGGGACGCGCCATCGTGTTCGACGCGCGCATCGTCCACCGCGCGCACCGCGTCCGGCGCTGACGCAAGCTCGCGCTCAACGTGTGGCTCGCGTAGTCGGGCGTCAGTCGCCCATGAACGAGCCCCACAAGGTGCCGAGCGCGACGCTCGGGTCGAAGTGGCCGGTCGGCTCGCTGGCGTTCAGCAGGTCGCCGTCGGCGAAGTGCTCGACCACGTGGCCCCACGGGTCCTTCCAGTAGTCGAAGATCTGGCTGCCCAGCACGTGGCGGCCGACGCCGGCATGGTGGTCCCAGCCGCCCTTCTTCAGGTGGTCGTGGCCCAGCATCACGTCGTTCAGGTCCTCGACCTCGAAGGCGGCGTGGTCGAACTCGGGCTGGCCGGTGCCGATGCACAGGAAGCTGTGGTGGTCGGTGTACTCGTCGCCCCGGTCGCAGCGCATGAAGGCGGTCACCACGTTCTGCGGGTCGCCGACGTAGACCTCGTCGGAGGTGAGGAAGCCGAAGCGCTCCTTGTACCAGGCCTCGCTCTCGCGGAAGTCGCGCACGCGCACGACCACGTGGCCCAGGCGCTTCACCCGGGCCGGACCCTGCGGCATCCGCACCAGCTCGCCCAGGCGGCGGCGCTCGCGGCCCAGGTTCACCCGCATCTCGGGGGCCAGGGGCAGGGCGGGCAGCGGCTCGCGGCCGTGCACCACCGCCACCTCGAAGCCGTTCGGGTCGGTGAAGCGCACGCGCTGGCCACCGCCGGGGGCGTCGATCGTCTCGATGCTGCTCGCCCCCTCGAGCTTGCTGGCCGCGAGCAGGTCCTCGGCGCTGCCGGCCTCGAAGGCCAGGCCGAGGAAGGCCGGATCGCCCGGCTCGGTGACGTGCAGGTAGCGGGTGGGATCCGTGCCGCGCGCGTACAGGCAGCCCCCCTCCTTCTCGCTCACCAGCAGACCGAAGTCGCTGAGGAACCTCTCCATCTTCTCGAGATCGGGAGCGGCGAAGCGCACGTAGGCGACGTCCTGGACCTTGATCATGATCTACCTCGAAGCGTCGGCCGCCTTCGCGGCCTGGGGTGGGGAGTCGGAGATGCCGAGGAACAGGTGCTCGAGCGCCCGGATGTGG
>JBNLVK010000018.1:0-15605 GCA_050618055.1 Myxococcota bacterium | reverse complement strand
CGGCGTAGCCGCACGGGTCGGGCCCCGCGAAGCGCTCCGCCAGGAAGGCGCAGGCACCCTCGACGTCGATGCGTCCTTCCGCGTCGCGCAGGCGGTCCGCGAACACCCGCGGATCCTGGAACAGGCTCGATACCTCGCGGGCGATCGGGTCGCGTACCAACGACACGACCGGCAGCCGCACGCGATCGCCCAGCTGCATCAGCCGCGCACCCACCGCGTCGCCGAGCATCCAGGTGTAGCGGTCCGGCGACGAGCGCCCCGTGCCGCGGCGGTAGTAGGCGCGCGCCGCCTCGAGCTCGCGCGGCACCAGGTAGTGCACGGCGATCACCGGACGCGCCGGCTCCGGTGCCTGCTCCAGGGTGCGCAGCACGCTGGACGATCCCACCTTGCCCATCTGGTAGACGAGCACCGGCAGACGCTCGGGCCGCGCCGGATCGATGCTTCGCGCCACGCGCCGCGCCCGCCGCCGCAGGAACGCCCGCCGAAGCGGCGGGACCGAGCGCAGCGCACGCCCGGCGAGTCTTCGGAGGAGCGGAGCCACGATCTCGTCCTAGGCGTCGTTCTCGGAGAGGGGCGACTCGGCCATCAGGACGGTGCGCTCGTAGAGCGGCATCTCGTCGAACGACGCGAAGGGGCTGCCGAGCGCGCTGTCGCGATCGGGCAGCGGCAGCGCCGAGCCCCGCTCCAGCAGCGCCCCGACCAGCCCGCGGAAGGCGTCGAGCGCCGAGCCCGCCTGGACCACGCGTCGCGGGTCGAAGCGGTCGCCGCGCATGCGGATCACCCGCAGCTTCGACTCCTCGGTCTTCCGCCAGTTCAGCACCACGTCCACGATCAGCACCGGCTTCTGCGAGAGCCCGGTCACCGCCGCCACCGCCACCGCGTCGATGCGGTCGTAGAGGATGCGCTTCTTCGCGCCGCCGCGGGTCTGGATGTGCAGGCCCTCGTCGTCGAGCTCCAGCGGGACGGCGCGCACGATGTCGAGCACGCGCGTGTGGGTGTCGATCTCGACGACCGACGGCTTGTCGGCGGCGTCGCTCCAGGCGTTCGAGATCATCACCTCCGCACCGGGCATGCGGCGCATGACGACCGCGAGCAGGTCTTCCAGGTTCTGCCGCTCCTCGAGGGTCAGCTCCGGGCAGCCGAGGGCGCGCCAGGCCGCGTCGTGGGCGATGGTCGGGTCGAGCTCCTGGGCGGCGCGCGCGATGCGCGACGCCACCGGCGCGGTGTTCGATCCCCGGGTGCGATCGAGCGCCGCGCGCAGCGCCTCGCCGGCGGCACGCGGGTGGTCGTGGTGGCGCAGCAGCGTCGCCACCCGGATCAGCAGCGCCGGGTCCGCGTCCGGCGGGATCTCGCGCTGGGCCAGGTCGAGCCAGTGGCGCACGGCCGCCGTCGTCTCGTCGCGCATCGCCTCGATGCGGATGGCCCGCAGCATGGCGGTGTCGGCGGCCGAGTGCCGGCCCAGCGAGCGGGCGACGTCGGCCAGCAGCAGCGCCGCGTCGAGCTGCTCCGGCTCCTTGTGGAGCAGGACGGTGAGCTTCTGGAACGCGACCTCGTCGCGTCCCGCGGCCCGCTCGGCCAGCGCCTCGTCGAGGGTCGCGCTGCCGGTCGACGTCCGCGCGCTGTGGGCGACGCCGCGCTCGTCGCGCGCGCCCGCCAGCAGCCGCAGGATCCACCAGGCGGCGAAGCCGCCCCCCGCCCCGCCCAGCAGCGCCGCGTAGACGACGCGTGGCGAGGGCATCGCCCCGAGCAGCTCGACACCCGGGTGCGACAGCGACCAGGACCTGCCGAGCAGCTCGCCCGGAACGGTCAGCCACAGCAGTCCGCCGACCGCGCCCACCCAGTAGAAGGCCTCGCCGCGCGACGCGCGCAGCTCCCAGAGGAAGACGGCCAGCAGCCCGGCGAGCAGGCCCGCGGACCCGATGAACACGTGCTGGGCTTCGGGCCACGCGAAGGCGAAGCCCATGCCGCCGCCCAGGATCGCCGCCAGCGACACGAGAGCGGTGCGAAGCGCTCCGAGCGCCGGCTCCAGGTAGAGCCCGAGCAGCAGCAGCAGCAGCACGCTTCCCGCCAGGTGCACGGCATCGCTGTGGACGGCCGCATGGGTCAGCAGCGTCGCCGGACGCCAGGCCGTGGGATCGACGCCGAGCCGCCGCGCCGAGACGCCGGCGATCGACGCGTCGACCTCGCGGAGCATGCCGTCCAGGGTCTCCTGCTGACGTCGCATGACGGCGCCCAGCTCCCGGTCCTCGCCCCTCGCCTCGCGGTCGCTCTCGTAGGCCTCGCGCAGCGCGGCGATGGCCTGCTGCGGAAGCTTCGCGCGCAGCGTGTCGCCCGGCTCCAGGTACGGATGCGCCTCGAAGTAGCGGGTCGCTTCCGCCAGGCCCGAGCCGGCCGCCTGCGCATGCGGGGCGGACGCGCGATCCGCCTGCCAGGTGACGAGCCCGAACACCAGCGCCAGCAGGAGCGTGATCCAGGGGATGCGTCCTCCCCCGCCGGTCCCCGTCCTGGAACTACCCATGGTCTCCCTCTCCACAGCCTGCAACGGCAACTCACCGGGCCGGCTGAAGCCTTCCATCCCATGAAGGTCGCGGGCCGGGTGGCGGCGCCCTGGGCAGCGTCCGGCGCCGGTCCGGAATCCGACACCACGGCGGGGACTTGGCCCGCCGGCTGCGCGCCGGCGAAGGCGCCGGCCGCGCGGCGGAGGGGTATGCTCCTGGCCCCGCATGTGCGCCCTCCGCCTCCGCTCGATCCTCGCCACCTCCCTCGCCCTGATCCTCGCCACGGCCTGCGGCCAGGAGCCGATCGGCGGCGACCCCGACGCGCCCGCGGCGCCCGACGCGGACGCCCGGCCGGGACCGCCCGGGGCGCGCTGGGACGTGGTCGAGTCGCTGCGCGAGACGGCGGACCTGGCGCACGATCCGTCCGACGGCGGCGGGCGCGCCTGGCTCGAGCGCGACCCGGACCAGGCCGAGGCCGCCACGGTCGCGACGCCGGACCGCTTCCGCTTCGTCTTCGAGGTCGGTCCGCTGGGCATCGCCAGCGGCGGCACCATCCACTTCCAGGTGTCGCCCTTCTGGGAGTGGAGCGATCCCCAGACCCGGGCCCCGGAGCGGCCCGGCTACACCACGGTCCGCGCCGACGCCGACGACGTGGTGCTCGAGGCCGAGCAGATCGACCAGCAGCTGCTGGAGATCCGCGTGACGGGTCGCGCCCTGGCGGCCGGCGAGCGCCTGACCCTGGTGTACGGTGCCGGCGAGGCCGGCGCCTACCCGGACCTCTACGCCGAGCGCGACTCGCCCTTCTGGTTCGCGGTGGACGGCGACGGCGACGGCACGCGCCGCTTCATCCCCGAGCCGGCGCGCATCGACGTGCGGTCCGGTCCAGCCATGCAGCTGCTGGCGACGCTCCCCACCGTGGCGCGCCCGGGCGAGGCGTTCCGCGTGACCCTCGCCCTGCTCGACGCCTTCGGGAACACCGACGTCGCCGACCACGGCGCGATCGCGCTGGAGGTTCCGGAGGGCCTGGAGCTGGCGCGCGAGGCGAGCGTGGCCGCGGGCGCGGGGGGTCGCGTGACGCTGCTCGGCACCGCCCGCGAGCCCGGCGTCTACCGGCTGCGCGCGCGCTTCGGCGAGATCGAGGCGGAGAGCAACCCCATGCTGGTGGCGGCCGAGGGTCCGCGCGTGCTGTGGGGCGACCTGCACGGGCACACCAACTACGCCGACGGCACCGGCGTGCCCGAGGACTACTTCGTCTACGCGCGCGACGTGTCGGCCCTCGACGTCGCCGCCATCACCGAGCACGACCACTGGGGAGTGCTGCCGCTGGTGTCGCACCCGCCGTACTGGGACGAGATCCGGCGCCAGACGCTGCGCTTCCACGAGCCGGGACGCTTCGTCACGCTGCTCGGCTTCGAGTGGACCAACTGGATCCACGGCCACCGCCACGTGCTCTACTTCTCCGACGACGGGCGCCCGATCGACTCGGTGGACGAGGCCACCGACTCGCCCCAGGAGCTGTGGAGTGCGCTCGAAGGGCAGGACGCGCTCACCTTCGCGCACCACTCGGCCGGCGGCCCGGTCCCCACCAACTGGGAGATCCCGCCGGACCCGCGCTTCGAGCCGCTGACCGAGGTCGCTTCGGTGCACGGCCACAGCGAGGCGCCCGACGCGCCCGGCTACATCTACTCGCCGGTGCGCGGCAACAGCGTGCGCGACGCCCTGGACCGGGGCTACCGGCTGGGCTTCGTGGGGAGCGGCGACAGCCACGACGGACACCCGGGCTCCGACCGGCGCACCGGCGCCCGCGGCGGCCTGGCGGCCATCCTGGCCGAGGAGCCGACCCGCGCGTCGGTGCTCGACGCGCTGCGCCGGCGCCGCACCTACGCCACCAACGGACCACGCATCCTGCTGCGCTTCGCCCTGGGCTCGGACGGCATGGGCAGCGTGCGCCGCGTCGATGCGGACGCTCCGGTCGACGACGTGATGTTCGTGCAGGTCGTGGCCGCAGCGCCGCTCGACCGCGTCGAGCTGGTGCGCAGCGGCGCGCTGGTCGACGGCGTGCTCGTCGAGGGTCGGCTCGAGGTGTCGCTCCACCGCGAAGTGAAGGAGCTGCGTCCGGGCGAGTACCTCTACGTGCGCGCGATCCAGCAGGACGGCGGCATCGCCTGGAGCAGTCCGATCTGGATCGAGGCCGCGGACACGGGCGCCCCCGCCGAAGAACCCTAGAACTCGTCGAGCAGCCAGGGGGTGGGGCCGGCGAAGGCGGCGTCGAGGGCCGCGCGCTCCGCGTCGCTGCCCCCGTACAGCACGCCGGCGCGCGCCAGGTCGGCCGTCGTCGCCCAGCCGGTGTAGAGGCTCGCGAAGCCGGTGGCGGCGATCTGCGGACCGGCGTCGCCGGCGCCGCGCGCCAGCCGGGCCCGCCCCTTCTGCACGGTCAGCACGAAGGCGCCGTCGTTGGCGTCGCACTCCGGATCCACCAGCCGCAGCGGCACCTCGACGTCGAGGCCCGCCGGGAAGCCGCGGGCCGCCACGGCACCCGCCGCGTCGATCACCCGCGTCATCCAGCGGATCTCCGCCATCGCCTCGAACACCTGCTCCGGCAGCAGCAGCAGCAGCGGATCCTCGACCGGTCCGTGGAACACGATCTGGTCGACCTGGGTCGCCCAGCCGGCGAGCAGGCGCCACAGCGCCAGGCTGGCGTCGCGGCCGGTCGCCACCCACTCGTCGACGGCGATGCTGAAGTCGCCGCCGAACTGGCCGAACTCGCCGTCGAGCTGGCGGTAGACCAGGTAGCCGTCGATCGTTCCGTCGACACCGGTGTGCACGTAGACGTCGCGATCCTCGCGGCGCGCCTCGAGCCGCTCCCACCAGTCGTCCGGCCGGTCCAGGCAGCCGTTCACGCCCGCGGCCAGCGACGCGTAGCAGGCGTGCATGCCGTCCCGATCGCCCGACTCGCCCGGGCGCAGCGCGCCGGCGTCGGGCCGGGGCAGGTCGCGCAGCAGCCGCGGCAGCACCTTGCGGATCGCGTAGCTGCCGGCCACCTCCCAGCCGAGCGAGCGGTAGAAGCCGGTGGTCGCCGGGAAGAGCGTCGAGATCACCTCGCCGCGCTCGCGCATGGCGTCGACGCAGGCGCGAATGACCGGCTTCGCGATGCCGCGTCCGCGCGCGTCGGGTACCACCGCAACCGACGAGAGACCGCCCATCGGCACCGCGCGGCCGCCGAAGAACTGGCCGAAGCCGAGGGCGCCCGTCATCGCCAGCAGCCGCTCCCCCTCGAACGCACCGACGAAGCGCGCCGGGTCGGTGAAGCGCTTCCACGACTCGCGCCGCCCTTCGTCGACATGGAAGGCGTCGGCGTCGAGATCGAAGGCGCGGTCCAGGTCCGAGGCGCGCAGCGTGCGGATCTGCATGGCGGTACCGTACCCGGCAGTCGGAGGAGTCCGCCAGCGATGGAGCCCCGCGTCTCGATCCTGCTGCCGGTGCGCGACGCGGCGGCGACGCTGCCCGCCTGCCTGGCCAGCCTGCGCCGCCAGCGCGAGGCCCGCTTCGACTGCGTCGTCGCCGACGACGGCTCGCGCGACGGAAGCCTGGCGCTGGCCGAGAAGACCGCCGCGGAGGATCCGCGCTTCCGCGTGCTGGCCGGCCCGCGCCGCGGGCTCGTCCCGACGCTGCGCCGCGGCCTGACCGCCTGCCGCGCACCGCTGGTGGCGCGCATCGACGCCGACGACTGGATGCACCGCGACCGGCTGGCGCTCCAGTGCGCGGAGCTCGACGCGAGCCCGGGCCTCGCCGCCGTCGGCAGCCACGTGCGCTGCTTCCCGCGCCGCGACCTGGGACCGGGCCTGCGCGCCTACGAGGCGTGGCTCCACTCCATCGACTCGCCGCGACGCGTCTTCGAGGAGCGCTTCGTCGAGTGCCCGGTGGCCCACCCGACCCTGCTCGTGCGGCGCGACGTGCTCCGACGCTTCGACTACCGCGATGCCGGTTGGCCCGAGGACTACGACCTGCTGCTGCGCCTGCTGGACGCGGGCCTGCGCGTCGGCGTGGTGCCGCACCGGCTGGTCGGCTGGCGCCACACCGCCGGGCGTCACTCGCGCACCAGCCCCACCTACGACCCGCTGCGCTTCACCGCCTGCAAGGCCCACTTCCTGGCCCGCGGTTTCCTGTCCGGGGCCACGCGCTACGACCTGTGGGGCTACGGCGGGACCGGCCGCGCGCTGGTGCGCGCACTGCGCGGCGAGGGTCGCGAGCCGGCGCGCATCGTCGAGCTGCACCCGGGCCGCATCGGGCGGACCATCCAGGGCGCGCCGGTGATCGCGCGCCACGCCCTGGGACCGCCCGGACGGCGCCCGCTGCTGGTGTCGGTGGCCGGCGCTGCCGCGCGCACGCGCATCCGTCGCGAGCTGGCGCGCCTGGGCTACCGGGAATGCGTCGACTACGTGTGCGCCGCCTAGGGTGCGCTAGCGGATCGTGTCCTTCTTGCGCAGCACGGGCGCCTCGACGAAACGGTAGGTGAGCTCCGACAGCGCCCAGGCGGCGGCGATCAGCGCGGCGAACAGCGGCAGGCGCGTCGGCGCGTCGTCGGCGAAGACCCCGGGCGCCACTCGCTCGATCCAGCTCATGCCGAAGAAGAGCACCGGGCAGTGCCACAGGTAGAGCGAGTAGGAGACGACGCCCAGCCGGTGCAGCAAGGGGTTCACGAACAGGGGCCGCAGGTGGAAGCGTCCGACCACGGCGACCAGCAGCAGTGCCGACCAGACCAGGCCCTCGGGCACGTGCCAGTAGGGCGCCACCACCTCGAGCTCGAAGTACGGGATGGGCGCGATGCGGTGCAGGAGCCCGCCCAGTGCGGCGATCCCCAGCACCACGGCGGCGTCGAAGGCCAGCCGCACCCCGCGCCCCGACGCGGCCACGCGCCGCTCCCAGGCCTCGCCGTGGCGCAGGTGGAGCCAGGCGGCCGCGACGCCGAACAGGAAGACGGGACCGCGTCCGGGAAACGAGTGCCAGAAGCGCCCTCCGGGCCGGATCGCCGGCGGCAGCTCGACCGTCACCAGCACGAGATAGACCGCCGCATAGAGCGCCACGCCGACCAGGAACACGGCCCGCCCGCGCGGTCCGCGGCAGGCCAGCGAGAGGATCGGCAGAGCCAGGTAGAACTGGGCTTCGGTCACCAGGCTCCACCAGGGCGTGCTGAACGGGAAGAGCGCGTAGTCGCCCTGGTGGAAGAAGAGCAGCGAGGTGAGGGCGGGCCACAGCCGGTCGACCGTGGATCCGCCCGGCGAGAACAGCACCGCCGCCGCCACGAAGCCGGCGTACAGGGGAACGATGCGCAGCCAGCGCCGGGCGAGGAAGCGGCGCCGATCCACCGGCCGCCCGCCGGCCGCCTCCACCAGGTAGGGGCGCACCAGCAGGAAGGCGCTCAGCACGAAGAACAGCGACACCCCGGTGTGTCCACCACCGACGAACAGCGGCAGCGGCGCGGGCTCGTAGCCGGCGAAGGCCCGGAAGTGGTAGGCGTGGAAGACCACCACCAGCAGGATGGCGATGCCGCGCAGCGACTCGAGCTCCGGAAAGTACCGGCGCCCGGTCGGCGGGACGGCGTCCGACATCGGCGCGGCTAGAACTCGGCCGATCCGGGCACGCGCGGGAAGGGGATCACGTCGCGGATGTTCGCCATGCCGGTCATGAACTGGACGACCCGCTCGAAGCCCAGGCCGAAGCCGGCGTGGGGCACCGTCCCGTGGCGGCGCAGGTCCAGGTACCACCAGTAGCTCTCCTCGTCGAGACCCGCCTCGCGCATGCGCCGCCGCAGCACGTCCTCGCGGTGCTCGCGCTGCGATCCGCCGATGATCTCGCCCACCTTCGGCACCAGCACGTCCATCGCCCTCACCGTGCGCTCGTCGTCGTTCAGATACATGTAGAACGCCTTGATCGACGCCGGGTAGTCGGTGACGATCACCGGCTTCTTCAGGTGCTCCTCGGCCAGGAAGCGCTCGTGCTCGCTCTGCAGGTCGACGCCCCACTCGACCGGGAACTCGAAGTCGCGGCCGCTCTTCTCGAGGATGCCGATGGCGTCGCCGTAGGTGAGCCGCTCGAAGGGCGTTTCGACGATGTGGCGCAGCGTCGAGAGCACGGTGTCGTCGATGCGCTGGTCGAAGAACTCCATGTCGTCGGGGCAGCTCTCGAGCACGGCGGCGAAGACGTGCTTGAGGAACGCCTCGGCCACGTCCATGTCGCCCTGGAGGTCGCAGAAGGCCATCTCGGGCTCGACCATCCAGAACTCGGCCAGGTGGCGGCTGGTGTTCGAGTTCTCGGCGCGGAAGGTGGGGCCGAAGGTGTAGACGTTGGTCATGGCCAGCGCGGCGATCTCGGCCTCGAGCTGGCCCGACACGGTGAGGAAGGCCTCGCGGCCGAAGAAGTCCCGGGAGAAGTCGACGGCGCCGTCCGCCTTCGGCGGGTCGGCGGCGTCCAGCGTGCTGACGCGGAACAGCTCGCCGGCGCCCTCGGCGTCGGAGGCGGTGATGATCGGCGACTGGAGGTAGAGGAAGCCGCGCTCCTGGAAGAAGTCGTGGATGGCGCGGGCCGCGGCGTTGCGCACGCGCAGCACCGCTCCGATCGTGTTGGTGCGCGGGCGCAGGTGGGCGATGGTGCGCAGGAACTCGAAGCTGTGTCGCTTCTTCTGGAGCGGGTAGTCGTCGCCGACCGTGCCGACGATCTCGACCGCCGCGGCCTGGATCTCGTAGCGCTGTCCCTTGCCCGGCGAGTCGACCAGCTCGCCGCGCGCCACCACCGCACAGCCGGTGCGCAGCGCGCGGATCGCCTCGTGGTCGGCCAGCTCCGGACCCGCGACCACCTGGATGCCGGCGAAGCAGGATCCGTCCGCCACCTCCAGGAACGACACGTCCTTCGAGTGGCGCGCGGTGCGCAGCCAGCCGCGGACCGTCACCTCGCCGCCGGCCGACGCGCGCGCCAGGATCTCCCGGACCGACTCCGTCCCCATCGGAGCCAGCGTAGCGGAACGGCTGCGGCCCGGGGCCGGCTCAGCGCAGGGCGCGCAGCTCGAAGGCGACGCCCGGCTCGCCGGGCACGACGACCTCGCCCAGCTCCAGCTGCGCCGGGTCGACGCCCCGCTCGACCAGCACCTCCTGCAGCCGTTCGGCGCGCGAAGCGGCCAGCGCGGGCAGCTCCGACGGGTCCGGGCCTTCGCCCTCCGCGACGTCGGCGGGTCCGGCGGATCCGCGCAGGCGCAGGCCCAGCTGGGGCCGGTCGGCGAGCATCGTGAGGATCGCGTCGAAGCGGGCGTCTTCCCCGTCGGCCAGCTCCACCAGCGAGGGCGTCGCCCGCAGCGGCGCGATCTCGAAGGGCTCGCCGGCGCCGCCGCGCCCCACGCGCAGCAGCTTGAGCGGCGACTGGAGCGCGCTGGTCAGCGCCTGGCGCAGCGCCCGCTGGAGCACGCCGCGCCAGCCCACGCCCACGGTGCCGCGCCCGTAGTCGAGCGGGACGTCGAGGGCGATGTCGCCGCCCGGGTCGCGCAGCAGCGCCAGCGCCAGGTCGATGCCGATGCCGAAGGTCTTCTCGAACTGGCCCGGGTCGCGGGCCTGGACGCGCAGGTCGTGCAGCACGACGTGGTTGCGCGCGTCCACCCGTTCGAGCTCGCCCACGCGCAGGTCGCTGGCCAGGGTGAGCCGCCCGCGCTCCACCTGGTAGCCGGCCGCGTCGAGGAGCGACTGGAAGGGCAGCAGGGCCAGCCGCTCCAGGTCGATGCGCAGGTCGCCGCTTCCCCCGTCGAGGTCGCCCTCCAGCGCGAGCGGTCCGTTGCCGGGAGCGATCGCCCGGACCGAGAGCGCCCGCGCGTCCGCCTCGGGCCAGCGCAGGTCGCGCACCGACGCCTGCACCGCCCGCAGCTCGCTCTCGGGCGCGGGCGACACGGTCCGGTCCTGGAAGCGCAGCTCGCCGTCCACCAGGTCGAAGGCGGCGAGCCGCAGCTGCGCGGGGGCGCCGCCGTCCTCGCCCGCGGGCTCCGCGTCCTCGCCCGCCAGGCCGAGCCGCGCGAGGAACGCGTCGAGCGCCTCGGGCGGGCGGGCGTAGTGGAAGACCGGCTCCTGCCACTCGACGCGCGCCAGGTCGAGGCGCGCCGGCGGCCGCCTCCCGTCCGGACCCGCGGACAGCGGCAGCACCGCCCTGGTGACGTCGAGCTCGAGCTGCTTCCAGGCGAGCACCAGGTCGCGGCGCTGCGGGTCGGCGAAGGCGAAGTCGCGGATGCCGCCGGTCCCGGAGACCTCGACCACCGCCGGCTCCTCGCCGGGCGCGAGGCGCAGCGTCAGCTCGGCGTCGCCCCAGGCGCGGCACGACGTCAGCCAGTCGAGCAGCTCCGGGTTGCGCAGGATCGTGAGCGGCGGCAGCGGCAGGTCCTGCCAGCGGACGCGGCCGCTGAACGCGAACGGGGACAGCGCGACCTCTCCGTCGGCCGCCAGCGTGCCCTCGTCGATGCCGAGCTCGAGCTCCAGCGGGAAGCGGTGTCCCGGGGTCAGTGCGAAATCGCTGGCGTTCGCCTCGAGGGAGACCTCGAGGCTGCGCTCTCCGGTGCGCAGGGTGAACACGCCGGTCTCCAGCGCGATCGTGCGCGACGCGTAGTCGAAGGGCTCGCCGGCTGCCGGCGGGGGAGCGTCCGGATCCGGTGCGGGCGCATCGGCGGGAGGCTGCTGGAGCAGCGCGTCGTCCACCACGACGCGCGGCTCGCGCACCGCGACCTCCTCGGTGCCGAGCGCTCCGTCCGCGAAGACCAGCCCCACCAGATCCAGGGCGTCGAGCGAGACGCTCGCCAGCTCGCGCCCGTCGGCGGCGTCGGCCAGCGCGACCTGCGGCGCGCGGATCTCCAGCCGCTCGATGGAGATCGGCCAGGCGGCGGACGCGCCGGCCGCCTCGGGCTCCTCGGGCTCCTCGGGCTCCGGACCCGGGCTGCGAAACGGCGCGTCCGCCAGCGGATCGACCAGTGCGCCGTCGGCCCATTCGAGTCGGACCACGGGACCGTCGAGCCGCAGCACCGAGAGGTGCAGGCGCCCGTCGAGCAGGTCCAGCCAGCCCAGGTCGACCTGGAGCGCGTCCCAGCGCAGCAGCGGCGAAGACGCGCCGGCCGTCTCCGACCCCGCGTCCCGCCGCACCAGCTCGACCCCCTCGACGGCCAATGCTCCCTCGAGCAGGCGCAGGTCGAGGTCGGCGATGCGCACGTCGAGACCGAGCTGCGACGCGGCCTGCGACTCCGCCACCCGCGCGAGCGCCCACGGCAGCGCGGCGCGCAACGCGACGCCCAGCGCGAGCACGACACCCAGCAGGATCCACCAACGGCGCATGGGGGCGGAGTCTCGTTCAGTCGGGCGGCGTGCGCACCACCATCAGGCGGATCTCGGTCATGTCCTCGATGGCGAAGCGGATGCCCTCGCGTCCCAGACCCGAGTCCTTCACGCCGCCGTAGGGCATGTGGTCGACGCGCCAGCTGGGGACGTCGCCCACCACCACGCCGCCCACGTCGAGCACGTCCCAGGCGCGCTGCGCCCGGTAGAGGTCGCGGGTGAAGATCCCGGCCTGGAGCCCGAAGGTGCTGTCGTTGACGCGGGCCAGGGCCTCGTCGAAGTCGGAGAAGCGCGAGAGCACGGCCACCGGGCCGAAGGCCTCCTGGCAGACCACGTCCTGGTCGCGGGGGACGTCCTCGAGCAGCGTCGCCGGGAGCATCGCGCCCTCCCGCTCGCCGCCGCACAGCCGGCGAGCGCCGGCCGCCAGCGCCGCCTCGATCCAGCCGTCGAGCCGCTTGGCCTCCTTCTCCGAGATCATCGGCCCGATGAACACCGACGGGTCCTTCGGGTCGCCCATGCGCAGGTCCTTCGTGGCGGCGACCAGCCGGTCGCGGAAGTCGTCGTAGACGTCCTCGTGGACCAGGATGCGCTGCACGCCGATGCAGCTCTGCCCGGACTGGTAGAAGGCGCCGAACACGATGCGCTCCACCGCGTCGGCCAGATCCGCGTCGGAGTCGACCACCACGGCGGCGTTGCCGCCCAGCTCGAGCACCACCTTCTTCTTGCCGGCCTTCGCCTTCAGGTCCCAGCCGACGCCCGGCGAGCCGGTGAAGGACAGCAGCTTCAGCCGCTCGTCGACGGTGAACAGGTCGGCGCCGTCGCGGCGCGCCGGCAGGATCGAGAAGGCCCCCTTCGGCAGACCGGTCTCGGCCAGCACCTCGCCGATGATCAGCGCGCCCACCGGTGTGAGGCTGGCCGGCTTCAGCACGAACGGACAGCCCACCGCCAGCGCCGGCGCCACCTTGTGGGCCGCCAGGTTCAGCGGGAAGTTGAACGGCGAGATGAACGAGCAGGGACCGATCGGCACGCGCTTCCACATGCCGCGGTAGTCGCGTGCGCGCGCGCTGATGTCGAGCGGCATGACCTCGCCGTAGATGCGGGTGCTCTCCTCGGCGGCGACGCGGAAGGTGTCGACCAGCCGCGTGACCTCGCCGCGGGAGTCCTTGATGGGCTTGCCCGCCTCGACGCACAGCGCCTGGGCGAGCTCCTCGCTGCGCTCCGTGAAGCGCGCCACGCAGTGGTCGAGCACCTCCTGGCGCTCGTAGGCCGCCATCTCGCGCATGGGCGCGGCGGCCTCGGCGGCCAGGCCGATGGCGCGGTCGATGGTCTCGGCGTCGACCAGCGGCACGCGGGTCGCCACCTCGCCGCTGTACTTGTCGGTCACCTCGAGATCGTGGTTCGGGGCGAAGGCCTCGCCGCCGACGTAGCAGGGATAGCGTTCTTGCATGGGACCTCAGATGGAGCAGGCGATGTTGCCGAGCCGCTCGGTGAGGATCTGGTTCTCGCGGTAGTCGATCGGGATCACGACCAGCGAAGGGCCCTTCTCCTGGAACGCCGAATCGAGGGCGGCCGCCAGGTCGCGGCTGTTCTCGACGCGGTGGCCGTTCCAGCCGAAGGCCTTCGCCAGCGTCACGAAGTCGGGGTTGCCGAAGGAGAGGTCGGTGTGGCGGCCGAAGTCGTTCTCCTGCTTCCAGGCGATCAGGCCGTAGGCGTGGTCCTCCCAGACCATCGCCACCAGGTCGACCCCCAGGCGCACCGCCGTCTCCATCTCCTGCACGTTCATCAGGAAGCCGGCGTCGCCGCAGACCGCCAGGATGCGCCGGTCCGGGTGGACCTGCGCCGCCGCGATCGCCCCGGGCAGCGCGAAGCCCATGGAGCAGAAGCCGTTGGGAATGAGGCAGGTGTTGGGCTCGTTGCACTGGTAGTAGCGGGCGATCCACATCTTGTGGGCGCCGACGTCCGAGAGCAGCACGTCGTGGGGGCCGAGCACCTGGCGCGCGTCCCAGAGCGCCTTCTGCGGCCGGATCGTGCCCTCGGTGTCGTCGTCGGCGTGGGCCTCGAAGTCGGCCAGCATGTCGCGGCGCACCGCCTGCTGCTGGGTGGCGTCGAAGCGCACGTCCGGGTGCGCCGCCAGCCGCTCGTTCAGCATCCACAGCGCGTGGGCGACGTCGCCCACCACCTCGACCTCCACCCGGTAGTGTTCGTCGACCTCGGCGGGCAGGAAGTCGAGGTGCACGATGCGCTTGTCGTCGTGCGGGTTCCAGAGGTGCGGGTGGTACTCGACCATGTCGTAGCCGACGGTCAGCACCACGTCCGCCGCGTCGATGGCGCAGGCCACCAGGTCCTTCGCCTGGAGGCCGATGGTGAACAGGCAGTTCGGGTCGTCGCGGTCGACGCAGCCCTTCGCCATGAAGGTGCTGATCACGCCGATGCCCGCGCGCTCGGCGAAGCGGCGCAGCTGCTCGCTGGCCCGCTTGCGGATGGTGCCGTTGCCCGCCAGCACGACCGGCCGCCTCGCCTCCTTCAGCACCTCGAAGGCGCGGTCGACGATCTTGTCGTCGGGCACCGGACGCCGCAGGCGCTCGGGCGCGATGGGCTTCGTGGTGGTCTGCATGCCCGCGATGTCCTCGGGCAGCTCGATGTGGCAGGCGCCCGGCTTCTCGGTCGTCGCGATCTTGAAGGCCTTGCGCACCACCTCCGGGATGTTGTCCGGGTGCAGGATCGACTGGGCCCAGTTCGTGACGGGCTGCATCATGCGCACCTCGTCCATCGCCTGGTGGCTCTCCTTGTGCAGGCGCTCGCTGTCCGCCTGACCGGTGATGACCACCAGCGGAGCCCGATCCATGTTCGCGTCGGCCACGCCGGTGATCAGGTTCGTGGCCCCCGGTCCGAGCGTCCCCAGGCAGACGCCCGGCTCGCCGGTGAGCCGTCCGTGAACCTCGGCCATGAACGCGGCGCCCTGCTCGTGGCGCGTCAGCACGAACTCGATGGAGGAGTCCTCCAGCGAGATCATCAGGTCGGCGTTCTCCTCGCCGGGAACGCCGTAGATGCGGGTCACCCCCTCGGCCTCGAGACAGCGGACGAAGAGATCGGATGCCTTCACGCGGGCCTCGCTGCGCTGGTGGGTTCCTGGGATGCCGCCGGCGCGGAGGGGTCACCCGGCGTGCACCCCGAGACGCTAGTCGGGGTCAATCGAGGGTCAAGGCGAGCTGCCGGGGCTGACCCGGCTGACCCGGCGACGGGGCCCCGTCGGCGGTGACGCGGCGGTCGGCGGCCAGGAACCACAGCTCGCAGCGGGGAGGCGCGGGCAGTGCCAGGGCCTGCTGGAGCGCGCGCACGTAGCGGACCGCCTGCGCCCCGTAGCGCGCCGCCCGCTCGGCCTGGTCGTGGGCGCCGGCGACCCGATCGGTCTTGAAGTCGACCACCACCCAGGAGCCGTCCTCCGGATCGCGGTGCACCAGGTCGATCGCGCCGGACACGTAGGCCACGGCCTCGTCGTCCTCGGCGGCCGGCAGCAGCACCGGCAGCTCCCGGGCCACCACGTGGTGACGCACCTGCTCGAGCCGTCGTTCGAGCTCGCCGCCGCGCAGACCGAGGAGCACGCCGCGAGCCGCGTCGGCGGTGCGTGCGCGCAGGTCGGCGGGGCACAGGGCCGCGAGCGCCGCCTCGAGCAGGGGATCGCACTCGGCCAGCGAGTCGCCCACCGGAAGCGACAGGTCGAGGTCTTCGAGCACCCGGTGCACGACGCTGCCGGCCA
>JBNLVK010000017.1:0-26126 GCA_050618055.1 Myxococcota bacterium | reverse complement strand
TGGGACCGGGCCGCCGACCAGATGGAAGCCGCCCTCGAGCGCGCGGTGGCGGGCCGATGAGCCGCGCTGCCGGTGCCGCGGCGGTCGCGTCGGGACTGCTGGTCGCGCTGTGGACGCGCCTGCACAACGCCTTCACCTACCCGGCCGACTGGGGCTTCGACGCCAGCTTCAACTGGCAGTACATCGCGTGGCTGAGCCGGCGCTGGGCGCTGCCCGCCCCCGACGCCGGCTGGTCCACCGGCGATCCGCCGCTCTACTTCGCGCTCGGCGCGCTGCTGGTGCGCGCCGCGCCGGACCGGCTGATCCTGGTGCCGCTGCTGAACGTGCTGCTGGGACTGGGGATCGCCTGGCTCGCCTTCGCGCTGGTCCGGCGCGCCGACCCGGACGACCGGCCCCGCGCCTGGCTGGCGGCCGGACTGGTCCTCTACCTGCCCGCCCATCTCCAGATGAGCGCCATGGTGAACGAGGAGATGCTGGCCGCGGCGCTGACGTCGGCGGCGCTGTTCGCGCTGGCGGCGCCGCGCAGGAGGGACGAGACCGACACGGCCGGGCTGCGGCGCGCGCTGGCGGTGGGCGCCGCGTCGGGGCTGGCCTGGCTCGCCAAGCTGACCGGCGTGCTGGCCCTGGCGACCGCCGTCGGCACCTGGGCCCTCGACGCCCGGCGCGGCCTGCCGCTGCGTCGCGCCGCGGCCCGCGTCGCCGCCGCCGTGCTGGTCGCCTGCCTGCTGGGCGGCTGGTTCTACGCGCGCAACCGCATCGTCCACGGCTACTTCCAGCCCTTCGGCCTGCCCGCCCACCAGCAGATGTTCGAGATGCCGCCGGGCGAGCGCGGCGTGCTCGACTACCTGCGCTTCCCGCTCTCGACCTTCACCGATCCCCAGCTGCTCGACCCCGACCTGCTGCGCTCGGTCTGGGGCAGCACCTACGCTTCGGTCTGGTTCGACGCGCACCGCTTCTTCCTGCCCGACGACGCGCCGGGCCTGCGACCGCTGGCCACGCTCACCCTGCTGCTCGCGCTGCTGCCCACCCTGGCGTTCGGGGTCGGGCTGGCGCGCGGACTGCGGCGCAGCCTGGACGGGTCGGAGATCGACCCGCCGCTGCTGCTGCTGGCGGGCCTGACCCTCGCCGGATACGCCTTCTACACCTGGCAGAACCCCTGGTTCGTGGTGCTCAAGGGCACCACCCTGCTCGGCCTGTGCCTGCCCTACGCCTGGTACGCCAGCGAGACCCTGCTCGGCTGGGCGCGGCGCAGCCGGGGCGCGGCGCTGGGCGTGGGCGCCGGACTCCTCCTGCTGGCCGCCTGCGTCACCGCCTCGGGTACCTTCGGCGGCCTGTTCGAGCGGACGGAGGTATCGGGGTTGGAATGGCGGAGCGCCGCACCGTGACGCGAACGCTGGTGCAGCGCGTGCTGCCGGCGGTGGTGAGCGTCGGCATCCTGGCCTTCCTGCTGCGCGGGATCGACTGGGCGGCCCTGGCCGATGCGCTGAGCGTCCGCGCCTTCGCGATCATGGGCGGGGGACTGCTCGTGTACGGCGCCGCCACCCTCTACCTGGAGACGCTCTCGCTGCGGCGCCAGCTGGAAGGCGTGGCGGAAGGCGTGTCCGACTGGACGATCGCCCGCAGCAAGTGCGCGAGCTACCTGCTCGGCATCGTCCACTACGCCCTCGGCGCCGCGGCACTGTCGGTGCTGCTCCAGCGCCGCGCCGGCATTCCGCTGGCGCGCGCCGCCAGCGTCGTCATCCTGGTCGCCTCGGTGGACCTGCTGGTGGTGCTGTGCCTGGCCGGCTTCGGCACGGCCTGGGTCCAGACCGACGGCACCGGCGTCCACGGCGGCGTGCTGCTGGTCGGGGTGGTCGGCTTCTTCGGCGGCCTGGTGCTGCTGCGCACCGAGCGCTCGCTGGGTCCGATCGACCGGCTGCGCCAGCTCACCGTCTTCGAGGGCGTGCGCACCGTGCCGCTCGGCCGGCTGGCCGAGCTGCTGGGGCTGCGCATCGCCTTCGCCGTCTGCTTCGTTTCGATCTGCGCCGCCGCCTTCTCGGCCTTCCGCGTGGAGGCGCCGGTGGTGGAGGTGGTGGCCGGCGTGCTGATCGTGGCGCTGGTGGCCGCGCTGCCCATCGCGGTGGCGGGCCTGGGAACCAGCCAGGCCGCCTTCGTCTACCTGTTCGGCGCCTACGCCGACAAGGAGACGCTGCTGGCCATGAGCCTGGTACTCTCGGCCGGCATGCTCCTGCTGCGGGCGCTGATGGGCATGGTCTTCGCGCGCGAGTTCACCCGCGAAGCCCTGCGCGAGACGCGGAGCCACCCGTGAGCCGCACCCTGTTCACCGGCGAGCGGCTGCACGAGGGCGACACCCTGTTCGCGCTCGACCTGGCGCGGCACCACGCCGCCTACGAGTTCGCGCTGGCCCGCATCGCCGAGCGCGGCAGCCGGCGCGTGCTCGACCTGGGCTGCGGATCGGGCTACGGCAGCGCGCGCCTGGCTGCGTCGCCGGCGCGCGTCTTCGGCATCGACCGCATCATGCCCGACGCCGGCAACCGGGCGAGCGGCGCGCTCTTCACCCGGGCCGACCTCTACGGGCTGCCGCTGCGCGAGGGGGTGTTCGACCTGGTGGTGAGCTTCCAGGTGATCGAGCACCTGGAGGATCCGAGCCACTACCTGCGCGCCATCGCCGGCTTCCTGGCCGAGGACGGACTGGCGGTGCTGACCACGCCGAACGTGACGATGTCGGACGGCGTGAACCCCTACCACGTGCACGAGTACCGGGCCGACGAGCTGGCGGAGACGCTGCGCGGCCACTTCCACGAGGTGGAGGTGCGCGGCGTGGGTATGAGCGACCCGGTGCGCGAGGCCATGGCGGCGCGCTCGCGGCGCATCCAGCGCATCATGCGGCTCGATCCGCTGGGCCTGCGCGATCGGCTGCCGCGCAGCGTGGTGGAGAAGCTCTTCGCCGCCTTCGCCGTGCTGGTGCGGCGGCGCGCCCAGGACGCCGAGGGCACGCCGGACGCCAGCTGGCGCGACTTCCCCATCGAGCCGGCCGGGCCCGGATCGATCGACCTGCTGGCGCTGTGCCGCCGGCCCCGATGAGCGCGCCCCGCGAACGCTTCGCCGAGATCGACGCGCTGAAGGTCGCGGGCATCGTGACGATCCCGCTGATCCACGCACTGCGCGCGCCCTGGGATCCGGCGGTGGCGCCCCTGGAGGTGTGGATCGGCCACGCCACCCGCTTCGCCGTGCCCGCCTTCCTGTTCGCGTCGGGCTTCCTCTACGCCACCCGCGAGCGCGTGGCCGGGTCGACGCTGCGCGGACGCCTGCGCCGCATCCTGCTGCCCTACCTGCTGGCCTCGCTACTGGCCCAGGCCTTCCGCGCCGCCACCGGCCACGAGGGCGGCGTCGGCGACTGGTGGCTCGACCTGCTGATCGGCGCCTCGTTCGGTCCCTACTACTACGTGTTCGTGATCGTCTGCCTGGTGCTGGCCACGCCGCTGTTCGCCGCGCTGCCCGCGCGCCTGCTGCCCGCGCTGCTGCTGCTGCTCGCCGGCCTCCAGTGGGTGACCGACGCGGGCGCGCTGGGCTGGGTCGACATGCGCGTGCACATCCGAAACCCGCTGCTCTGGTGGGCCTACTTCCTGCTCGGCTGGTGCGTGCGCCTCCACTGGCCCGGCGTGCGTCGCTTCGCCGACGCGCACCGTCCGCTGCTGCTCCTGACCTTCGGCACCGCGGTGGTGCTGCTGACCGCGGCCAGCGGGCTCGAGGGATCGGCGCCGCGGCTGGCGGTCCGCACGGCGGCGTGGCTCGACGTCTACGCGATCCTGGGCCTGGTCTTCGTCGCCGCCGGCCGCATGCAGCGCGTACCGGGCTGGCTGCGCTTCACCAGCGACGCCACCTACGCCCTCTACCTCTTCCACCTCTTCTTCCTGCTTCCGGCCCGGTGGCTGTGGCCGCAGCCGGACGGCGCCGTCACGGCCGCCGGCATCCTGCTGCCCTGGGCCGTCGCCCTGGCCGGCCCGCTGCTGCTGGTGCTGGCGGCGCAGACGCTCCTCGGCGCGCGCTCGCGGGCGTGGATCGGCGCATGAGCGCACCCGCTCCGCTGCAGGCCACGCACGCGGGCCAGGCCCCCCGGCGCGGCGTGTTGGCGCCGCTCGGCGTCGGCGCGCTGGCCTTCCTGCTCCAGCTGCCGATCTTCGACCGCTGGATGAGCCTGATGGACGAGGGGCACATCCTCCAGTTCGCCGACCTCCTGCGGCGCGGCGGCGAGCTCTACCGCGACGCCACGCTGATCGCCTTCCCCGGATCCTTCTACCTGCTGGCCGGGCTGTTCGAGCTGTTCGAGCCGTCGGTGCGGGTGGCGCGCTACGCGGTGGCGGTCGAGTTCGCGCTGCTGGCCATGGCGGTGTTCGTGCTGCTGCGCGGCTGGGTCGGCGGGCGATCGTTGGCGCTGGCGCTCGCACTGCTGGGCCTCTACCGCATCTGGGCCTTCCCCCACTGGCAGATGTACAGCTACTCGACCACCGCGCTCACCTTCATCGCCGGCGCGCTGGTGCTGGTGGCGGCGGTCGTGACGCGACCGGCGGAGCGAAGCGGCCACGGGCGCCTGCTGCTGGCGGGTCTGCTCTCCGGCATCGCGGTGGCCTGCAAGCAGGACTACGGAGGTGCGGCCGTCATCGCCTTCGACGCGGTGCTCGTGCTGGCCGCGCGCACCGCGCCGCCGGGCCCGCCCTCGCCCCTGCTGCGCCAGCTCGTCGCGTTCAACGGCGCGGCAGCCGCGGTGGGCGTGGTGATGCTGGGGCACTACGCGTGGGCGGGCCTGCTGCCCGAAATGCTGCGCCAGACGATCTGGAACCACCTGGTGGGCATCGCCACCTTCGAGTACTCGTCGCTGCCCGACCCGTGGCCGCTGTTCGCCCAGGATCCGGTGATCCGCAGCACCTACGGCTTCGCGGTCTACGTGCCGTCCATCGTGTTCTCCATGGACTGGCCGCGGGTCAGCGCCTCGGCGTTCTACCAGCAGACCTTCCTGTGGGACGTGGCGATCAAGGCGCTCTTCTGGGGGCCCTACCTCTACGTCTCCGCCGCGCTGCTGCGGGTGGTGCTGCGGCGGCAGGCGCTGCGCGACGCGTCGGAGCGGGGCGGCGCCCTGCGCGAGGCGGCGCTGGCGCTGCTGGCGGCGCTGCTGGTGTTCACGCTGCACAAGCCGAAGGACTGGGTGCACATGGTGGTCATGTACTGGCCGCTGCTGGTGCTCGGGGCGGTGCACTTCGACGCGCTGGCGCGGTCGCGCCCGCGGGCGGCCCGCGCGCTGGCGGCGACGCTGGCGCTGCCCGCCCTGGCGCTCGTGGGCTACACGCTGCTGCTCGGCTGGAAGCTCCACGATCGCCACGACACCCCGCTGCGGGCGGAGCGGGCCGGCGGCCTGTGGGTGAGCGCCGACGAGGCGCGCGTCGTCGGCGGCGCCGTCGATCACCTGCGGGAGCGCACCGAGCCCGGCAGCCGCGTCGCCGTGCTGCCCTACTTCCCGCTGATCAACTTCCTGGCCGAGCGCGACGCTCCCCACCGCTCGACCTACATCTTCTGGCCGCTCGAGGAGGTGCCGGGCCGCCAGGCGCAGATCGCCGCCGAGCTGGACGCCCACCCGGAGCAGCCCGTCCTCTACCACTTCACCCAGTGGGTCCAGTTCCCGGACATGCAGAGCTTCGCGCCGGAGCTGTTCGCCCACCTGGTCGAGCACTACGCGATCGACCGGGTCTTCACCGACGACGGCTGGGGCTACATGCTGGCGTCGCTGGAGCGCAGCGAGGCCCTGCCCGGCGAGCCGCTGCTGGACGAGTCGCTGGCGGGGACCGCGCTGCGCATCGAGTCGGCCGACGGCCGCTCGCGACCGGTCGCCGCCGGCGAGCGCGACCGCTGGGTGCAGCGCCAGGTCTGGCCCTTCCGGCCGGTGCTGGCGCTGCGTCCCCCGGCCGGCGGCGAGCGCAGCGTGCTGTCGACGCCGCTCGACGTGCCGCCCGCGGGCGCCCGCCTCGCCACCGCCGTCGGCGTCCACCCGCGGCGCTGGTTCAAGTTCCCGCCGAGCAAGGTCACCTACCGGGTGCGCATCGTCGACGACGGCGCTCGCGAGGAGGTCTTCGCGCGGACGCTCGATCCGCACCCGAACGGGACCGAGCGCGGCTGGTTCGACGTCTCGCTGCCCCTCGACCGCTGGGCCGGCCGGCGGGTGCAGGTCGAGTGGGTGACCGAGACCGAGCGCGAGGGAAGCGCCGTCTTCGAGATGGGCGGCTTCGCCTGGCCGCGGGTGGTCGGGCCGGTTCCGCCTGTGGCAGGCTCGACGCCTTGAAGCCCGACCCCGACGCGCGCTGTCCGGTCTGCAAGAGCGAGCAGGCCCGGCTGCGCTACCGCATCACCCGCTTCCGCGTCTACGGCTGTCGCGACTGCGACCTGGTCTACCTGTGGCCCCAGCTCTCCGACGCCGAGGTGACGGAGATGTTCACGCGCCTCTACACCGAGGGCGAGGGGTCGGTGCCGGAGCTCAAGTCGTACTACGACTTCACCTACGAGGACGTGCCGGGCAACCCGCTGGTGCAGCTCTACGAGCACTGGCTCGACGCCCTCGAGCGGCACCGCACGACCGGCCGCCTGCTCGACATCGGCTGCGGCACCGGCCTGTTCCTGGCGGTCGCCCGGCGGCGGGGCTGGGAGCCCTTCGGCGTGGACGACTGCGCCGAGGCCACCGAGCACGCCCGCTCCCACTTCGGCCTGGACGTCTCCGACGGCCAGTTCACCGACTTCGCGGCCGACGGCATCGCCTTCGACGCCATCACCATGTGGGACATCATCGAGCACTCCCGCGATCCGGTGGGCCTGCTCGAGGCCGCCCGCGGCGTGCTGGCGCCGGAGGGCGTGATCGGCATCTCGACGCCGAACCAGCGCAGCATCCTGGACGTGGTGGCCGGGGCGATGTACCGCGCCACGGGCGGGCTGCTGACGAAGCCGCTCGAGAAGTTCTACATCGAGCAGCACTTCCTCTACTTCACGCCCGACACGCTGGGCGACGCGGTGCGGCGGGCGGGCCTGCGCGTCGCGTCGGTGGAGCGCGAGTCGACCGACCTGCGCCGGCTGACGCTGTCGCCGCCCACGCGCCTGGTGCTCCGGACGCTGTTCGCGCTGGGCCGCCTGACGGGCCTGGAGAACCGCATCTTCGCCATCGCCCGCCACGGACCGGGATGAGCCGCGAGCGCCGCGCCGCCGCCTGGCTCTCCACCGCGGCCAGCAGCGCGCTCGTCGCGTACCTGTACTGGCCGGTGCTGCGCTGCGCCGAGCGCTGCTTCGTCGATCCGGTGGCGGTGCGCGGTGCGGGGCTCGGCCACATCGAGCTGCCGGACCTGCACCTGAACGCCTGGATCCTGGCCTGGGTGCAGCACGCGCTGTCGACCGACTGGGGCGGCCTGTTCGACGCCAACGCCTTCCACCCGGCGCCCGCCGTGCTGACCCAGAGCGAGCACATGCTGGGCGTGGCGCTCTGGACCTTCCCGCTGCGCGCGTTCTCGAGCGAGGCGGTGTGGCTGCACCAGGCGGCGCTGGTCGGGTCGAGCTGGATCCTGGCGCTCACCACCGCGGCGCTGGTGCGCTGGCTCAGCGGATCGGTGTGGGCGGGCTTCGCCGCCGGGGCGGCCGCCGTCTTCATGCCCTGGCGCACCACCGAGCTGGCCCACGTACAGCTGATGAACGCCCAGTGGTTTCCCTGGGTGTGGCTCGCCCTGGGACGGGTGGTCGAGGAGCCGGAGCGGCGACGCCATGCGGTGTGGCTGGCGCTGGCCCTCGGGCTCCAGCTCCTGTCCTCCTTCTACCTGGGCTACTTCGTGCTGCTCTCGTGCGCCGGGCTGCTGGTCGGGCTCGCGCTCACCCGGGGCGTTCCGGCGCGCGCCTGGCGGCGGCTGGCGCCGGCCTTCGCCGCACCGCTCGCCGCGCTGGCGGCCGTCTCGCTGCCCTACCTGCGCTGGCGCGAGGCCCAGGGCTTCCAGGCGGTGGACGTCTTGTTCGACTCGGTGCCGCCGGCCGACGTGCTGGCGCTCACCCGGCCGGAGCTGCCGACCGCGCTGCGCACGCTGCCGGTCGAGACGAGCTACGCCGTGCCGCTGGTGGTCTTCCTGCTGGCCGCGGCTGCGTTCCTGTGCTTCCGCGGGTCCGCGCCCGGAGACGCGGCCGGCCGACCGGCGCGGCTGCGCGGCTTCGCCCTGGGCCTCCTGCTCGCGTGTGTCGGCGCCGGCGTGCTGGCCCTGGGCCGCCGCCTGGCCCTCGAAGACGCCCACCTGCCGCTGCCCGGATCGCTGGCCGCGGCCTTCGTGCCCGGCTACGAGAACCTGCGCAACCCGCTGCGCTTCGCCATCGTGATCGGCGTGGCGGCGCCCGTGCTGGCGGGCATGGGCTGGGCGCAGCTCGAGGCGTGGGCCGCGTCGACCCGCGCGCGCGCGGCGCTGCGGGCGGGCCTTCTCGCCCTGCTGGCCTGGAACCTGTGGCTGCCGCCGCTGCCGGCGCTCGACGCCTGGCAGGGTCGCGAGGACCGCCGCGCGGTCTACGAGGCCCTGGAGGACCTGCCGGCCGGGCCGCTGCTCGAGATCCCGTGGCCGCTCCAGGTCGAGCACGACGCCATCCACGCGGGACGCGCCATGCTGGGCAGCACGCTCCACTGGCGTCCCCTGCTGAACGGCCACAGCGGCTACGCGCCGGCCAGCTACCCGCTGCTGCGCCAGGTGGCCCAGGACCTGCCCGACGCGGGCGGGCTGGCGCGCCTGCTCGAGCTGGTGGAGGTGCGCTGGGTGCTGGTCCACCGCGACGCGCTGTCGCCGGAGGCGCGGCGCGCCTGGGATCGCGCCGGCGCGGACGCGGGGCTGCGCCCGGTCCTGACCCGGGGCGCGCACGTGCTGTTCGAGGTGACCGACCGACGTCCGGGCCGCTTCCGCGAAGCGCTGGCCCGCGCCACGCGTCGCGACACCACCCTGGCCGGCTTGCCGCGCACGCCGCTCCCCGCGGCGGAGCAGCGCGGCGCGCTGCGCCTCGACGTCGACGGCGCCTTTCACCTGGCCGGGCGGCGACGGCTCCAGAAGAGCGTGGGTCTCGTGCTGCGCAACGACGGCGAGCGGGTCTGGCCCGGCCTCGATCCGGACCCGCAGGGCCTGGTGCGGCTGCGCGCCGTGTTCCTCGACGCCGAAGGACGCGTCGCCGCCGACGCGAGCACCGCGCTGGCGGCCGACGTGCCGCCGGGCGAGACGCGCCTGCGGGTTCCCGTCGCTCCCCCGGAGCGCCCGGGCCGCTACCGGCTGCGCGCCTCGCTGGTGCAGCGCCTGGACGGCGCGGAGGTCCCGCTGGCGATCGGGCCCGACAGCGTCGACGTGGAGGTGCGCGCCGCGCTCTAGGTCCGCTCCGGCGGATCCTCCGTCCGGCGCGCGATGCCCACCACGTGGGCGCCGTGCCGCGCCAGCCGGCCCGCGTGGTAGGGACGCCAGCGCGACTCGGCCCGCGCCAGCGCGTTGGCCAGGCGCACCAGCGGGTTGCCCGCGAACAGGCGCGTCTGCGCGCTTGCGCACAGCAGGCCGATGCCGAAGTGGGCCTCGAGCACCAGGTCGTTGTCGTCGAGCCGGCGCTCGACCTCGGCGAGCGTGTAGGTGCGCGAGATCATCACCTCGCCCGAGCGCCGCTTCGCCCGCCGGTAGAGGTTGCCGAGGGCGCCGTAGAGCGACTCGTCCGGGACGTAGGTGAAGGCGAGCCGTCCGCCCGGGCGCAGCGCCCGGTGCATCTCGCCCAGCACGCGCGCCAGGTCGGGCAGGTGGTCGAAGAGCTCCATGCAGAGCACCACGTCGAAGCGGCCCACGCCGTGGACCGAGAGGTCCTCGGCGCTTCCCTGGCGCACCTGGAAGCGGTCGGCGACCCCGCTTGCGCGGGCGTTCTCGCCGGCCAGCTCGACCATGTCCGGGTTCAGGTCGACGCCCACCACGCGCGCGCCCCGCCGGGCCGCGTGGATGCCGAAGCGGCCGCGGCCGGTGCCCACGTCGAGCACGTCGAGCTCGCGTCCGGCGAAGGCGGGACGGTCGAGCAGCTGCTCGTCGAGCACGTGGATCTCGGCGTCGTAGTGGAAGGCCAGCGGGCCCTCGTCGGGCGTCCACCACTCGGCGACGGTCTCGCGGCGGGAGAAGTACTCGCGGACGCGGTCGCCCTCGAGCTCGCCGCCGGGTCCCCCGCCGCTCACCGGGAGCTCCCGAGCCGACGCGAGAACACCAGCCGCAGCGTGTCGCCGATGGTGGAGACGACCATCATCTTGCTGATCCCGTACTTGAAGTCGTAGCGCAGCACCAGGGGAAGCTCGGTCATGATCGCGTCCAGCGCCCGCAGCTTCAGCAGGATGTCGACCATGCAGGAGAAGCCGCTCTCGGCGACGAACTCTTCGCCGTAGACCTCGAAGGCCTGCTTCAGCAGCGGCGCCCGGTAGGCCCGGTAGCCGGAGGTGAAGTCGCGCACGCCGCGGGTGGGGAAGACGACGCGGAACAGCCAGCTCCCGCCGCGGGACAGCACGCGGCGGTAGAGCGGCACGCCCATGATGCGCGCCCCGGAGCGGAAGCGCGACGCGATCACCACGTCGTTGCCCTCGCGAATGCCCTGCACCATGCCCGAAATGAGCCCCGGCGTGTGGGTGTTGTCCGAGTCCATGGTGACGACCACGTCGCGCTCGCCGGCCTCGGCCACCGCGCGCAGCAGGCCCGTGCGCACCGCCTCGCCCAGGCCGCGGTTGCGGTCGTGGTCGATGCGCGACACCGGCATGCGTCGGGCCAGCTCGTCGACCACCGCGGCGGTGCCGTCCGAGCTGCCGTCGTTCACGACGATGACCCGGTACTCGAAGCCGTTCTCCGCCATCGACTCCTGGACGCGTTCGAGGAGCAACGGCAACGCCTCCTCCTCGTTGTACGCGGGCAGGATCACGATGACCATGGCTGCTACGATAGCCGACTCCCCCTTCCCTCCTTCGGCTTCCTTCGTGCGCACCCACCACCGCGTCTGGCTCCTCGCCCTCGTCGCGCTCGCGTGTACGCGCAGCGACCCGCCGAACGTCCTGCTGGTGACGCTCGACACCACGCGCGCCGACCGGCTCGGGGCCTACGGCTTCGGAGCCGCGCGGACCCCGAACCTGGACGCCTTCGCGCGCGAGGCCGTGCTCTACGAGCAGGCCTACGCCCCCTCGTCCTGGACGCTTCCCTCCCACGCCTCCCTGTTCACCGGCCTGCTGCCGCGGCAGCACGGCGCCCAGACCGCACCGGACGGCGTGTCCGAACCGCTGGGCTATGCGGTCCGCCCCCTGGACGAGCGCTTCCGCACGCTGGCCGAGCGGCTCGCCGACGCCGGCTACCGCACCGCGGGCGTCGTCGCAGGACCGGCGCTCTCCGGGGAGCTGGGCGTGGGTCAGGGCTTCGCGCTCTACGACGACGACTTCTCGGCACCCGGCGCCGCCGCCAACGGACGGCGCGCCGAGCCCGTCGTCGACCGGGCGATCGCGGCGATGCGCGACGGCGACCGGCCCTGGTTCGTGTTCGTGAACCTCTTCGACCCGCACGCGCCCTACCGGCCGCCGGCACCCCACGACGCCGGGCTGCCCCAGCCGGACCTGGGCCGGCTCACCGGTGCGCTGGTGGCGCGCCTGACGTCCGACACCGGGACGGCGCCGGAGACCTGGGAGCAGGAGACGATCCGTGCCCTGCTGGCCGGCTACGACGCCGAGATCGCCTACATGGACCTGCACCTGGGCCGCCTGCTGGCGGCGGCCGACGCGGCGCCGGGTGCGACCTTCGTCGCCATCACCTCGGACCACGGCGAGAGCTTCGGCGAGCACGGCTACCTCTCGCACGGCGCCCACCTCTACGAGGACAACCTGCACGTGCCGCTGCTGGTCCGCGCACCGGGCGCGGCGCCGCGCCGGGTGGCGACGCCCACCGGCAACCGGGCGCTGTTCGCCGGGATCCTGGCGGCGGCGGGCCTGCCGGTGCCGGCCGGCGCCCCGCGCCTGGACGACCGTCACGGCTGGCTGCTCCACGAGGTGGGTCCTTCGGACGCCAACGTACGGCTGTTCGGCGCCTTCTTCGACCGGCGCCTGCACGCCCTGCGCGTCCCGCCCCACAAGCTGATCGTGTCGTCGCGCGGGCCCGCCGAGCTCTACGACGTGGCCGCCGATCCGGCCGAGGCGAGCGACCTGGCCGGGCGCGACCCCGACCTGCGCCGGCGCCTGGAGGCCCGCCTGGCCGAGGTGCAGCGCGACCACCCGCCGCTGTTCGACGCGGCGAGCCGCGCCGAGCTGAGCGCCGAGACGCGCGAGGCCCTGGAGCGCCTGGGCTACCTGGAGGGCGAGGACTGACGCGGTCGGGACGGCGTGTAAACTCGCCTGCGATGCGCGCCGCCCCGCTCCTGGTCCTGCTGCTCGCGCTCGGGGCGTGCGACTCCGCGACCCCGCCGCCGCGCGCCTCCCAGCCGCCGCAGGAGAACGCGGTGCTGGCGCGGGTGGGATCGCCGCACCGGCCGGCGAGCGTGCGTCCGCCGCGCACGGCGAAGACGAAGAAGCTGGGCATCCACACCCGCAACGCCGTCCCGGCCGCGACGCCCTTCGAGGTGGAGGTGCCGGAGGGGGCGACACGCCTCGCCTTCAGCCTGGCCTGCGAAGGAGGGCCCGGCGCGCACTGCGAGGGCTTCCGCATCGAGCAGCGGGCGGCCGACGACTCCGCCTGGCACGCGCTCTTCGAAGGCGCGGCACGGCACGACCCGGAGGCCGAGGGCGGCTGGACCGACCACGCGCTCGACCTGCCCGCGGGCCCCGGGCGATCGCTGCGCTTCTCGGCGGGCGAGCCGCGGGGCGGCACGGCGCTCTGGGGATCGCCGCTGCTGCTGGGTCCGGCGGAGCAGGCCCGGCCGAACGTCGTGCTGATCAGCCTGGACACGCTGGGGGCCTTGTCGCTGGGATCGTTCTCGGGACGCGCCGGCGTGAGCCCGCGCATCGACGCGCTGCTCGACGCCTCGGCCGACTTCCGCCACGCCTACGCCCAGTACGGCAACACGCTGGTCTCCCACGCCTCGCTCTTCTCGGCGCTGCACCCGGTGCGCCACGGCATCTACCCGGACGCCATGCCGGGTCCGCTGGAGAGCTCGCTGGTGGGTGCACTCGCCGACGCCGGCTACCGCACCGTCGCCTTCACCGAGGGCGCCTTCGTGAGCGCCGCCTTCGGCTTCGCCGCCGGCTACGACGCCTACGACGACGGCAAGGTCGGGCTGTCGGAGCAGATGAGCGGCGGCGCCGAGCGGACCTTCCAGCGCGCCGGCGACTGGCTGCGCGACGAGGCGGGCGGCGGACCCTTCTTCCTGTTCGTGCACAGCTACGAGGTGCACACGCCCTACCTGCCCCGCGACGAGCAGGCGCTGGCGGTCGCCTCCCGGGTGACGCCCGGCGACTCGCGCTGGTTCGCCCCCGCCCTCCAGACGCGCAAGGTCTTCAACCAGAACACGGGACGCGAGCCCCTGCCCCAGCGCGACCTGGACCGCATGCTGGCCCTGCACACGGCCGAGGTCCACACCCTCGACCGGGTGGTGGGCGCCTTCGTCGACCGGCTGGACGCGTCCGGCGCCGCGCCGCACACGCTGCTCGTGCTGACCGCCGACCACGGGGACCAGTTCGGCGAGTGGGGGAAGCTCGGCCACGGCGAGTCGCTCCACGACCGGGTGCTGCACGTACCGCTGGCGTTCCGCTGGCCGGGCGTCGTCGAGCCGCGGCGCATCGAGGGTCCGGTGCAGCTGGTGGACGTGATGCCCACGGTGCTCGATCTGGTCCGGCTCCCCCCGGCCCCGGACCGGGACGGCGTGAGCCTGGCGCCCGCGCTGCGCGGCGACGGTGCACCCGCACGTCCCGCCTTCGCCGAGCAGCGGACCGCCCGCGGCGAGTGCCTGAAGCTCGGCCTGGAAGAGGGCTGCCGCCTCGACCGCGTGTCGATCCACTCGGGCCGCTGGAAGCTGGTGTCGTCGCTGCTGCCGCCGGGGCGCGAGCTCTACGACCTGGAGGCCGACCCGCAGGCCCAGAGCGACGTGGCGGCCCTCCACCCGCAGGTGGCGGACCGTCTCGAGGCGCAGGTGCGCGACTACCGCGGCAAGGTCGGCACCGGCGCGCAGGAGGCTCCCGCAACCCTCGACGCCGACACGCTCCAGCGCCTGCGCGACCTGGGCTACGTCGGTCCGCCCGAGGCCGGGAGTCCCTCCCCGCCGAAGGGGTTCTGATATGCTGCGCGCCCTCTGATGCGCGGCCTCGTGATCCTGCCCAGCTACAACGAAGCGCTGAACGTGCTTCCCCTCTCCGAGGACGTGCTCTCCCGGGACCCATCCCTCGAGGTGCTGGTGGTCGACGACGCCAGCCCGGACGGCACCGGCGACCTGGTCGAAGAGGCGGCCCGCAGCGAGCCCCGCCTGCACCTGCTGCGCCGGCCCGGCAAGCTCGGCCTGGGCAGCGCCTACCTGGCCGGCTTCCGCTACGCGCTCGACCACGGCGCCGAGCTGATCCTCACCATGGACTGCGACTACAGCCACCACCCCCGCTACCTGCCCGCCATGCTGGAGGCCATGCAGGGGGCGGAC
Organism: Myxococcota bacterium; assembly: GCA_050618055.1. Taxonomy (GTDB): domain Bacteria; phylum Myxococcota_A; class UBA9160; order UBA9160; family SMWR01; genus CALDCK01. Next base: position 11,483 of record JBNLVK010000017.1, on the reverse strand, counting down.
ATGGTCGTGGGATCGCGCTACGTGCCGGGGGGCGGCGTGGTCAACTGGGCGCTGCGCCGGCGCCTGCTGTCGCGCTTCGCGAACTTCTACACGCGCCTGCTGCTGCGCGTGCCCGTCCACGACTGCACCGCCGGCTTCCGCTGCTACACCCGCGAGGTGCTGGAGACCGTCGACCCCTTCGCGATCCGCTCGTCGGGCTACTCCTTCCTGGAGGAGATGGTGTGGCGCGTGCACCACCGCGGCTTCCGCATCGCCGAGATCCCCATCGTCTTCGAGGACCGCACCCGCGGCGACTCGAAGATCGACAGCTCCGAGATCTACCGCGCCGCCTGGAACGTGCTGGTCACGGCGTTCCGGCGGCGGCGGTAGCCCCGAAGGCGCTCAGGCGGCCGAGCAGATCTCGGCCAGGTCCGCGTCCTCCACCACCGGCTTGGTGTCGGCCAGCCGCTGGAAGCGGTCGAAGGCGCGGTCCAGCGCCTCGTCGGTGAGCTGGTAGCCCAGGGCGTTGGCCCGGGCGACGAAGCCGGCGCGGCCCGACAGCTTGCCCAGCACGATCTCGGTTCCGCGCGCGTGACCGATGGCCGCCGGGTCGAGCACCTCGTAGTTCTCGCGCCACTTGAGCACGCCGTCCTGGTGGATGCCCGAGGCGTGGCGGAAGGCGTTGGCGCCGACGATCGCCTTGTTGGGCGGTACCGCCACGCCGCTGCGCTCGGCCACCAGCACCGACACCGGGCAGATGCCCTGGGGATCCACGTCGGTGTGGACCCCCAGCGCGCCGCCGTGCACCTCGAGGGCCATCACCACCTCCTCGAACGAGGTGTTGCCGGCCCGCTCGCCGATGCCGTTGACCGCCACCTCGATCTGCCGCGCGCCGGCCGCCACCGCCGCCAGCGCGTTCGCCGTGGCCAGGCCCAGGTCGTCCTGGCCGTGGAACGAGACCACCGCCTCCGACAGCTCCGGAATCGACGCGAAGAGCCCCTCGATCACCTGGCGCAGGCGGTCGGGCAGCACGTAGCCCACGGTGTCCGGCACGTTGATCGTGGTGGCGCCGGCGGCCAGGGCGGTGCGCACCACGTCGACCAGGAAGTCGGCGTCGGCGCGGGTGGCGTCCATCGGGCTGAACTCGACGTCGTCGGTGGCCTGACGGGCCCGCTTGACCGCGTACTCCACCATCTCGAGCACCTCGCGACGCCCCTTGCGCAGCTGGTGGGCCAGGTGGACGTCGCTGGCGTTGATGAAGGTGTGGATGCGCGGCCGCTCGGCCTCCCGCAGCGCCTCGGCCGCCGCGTCGACGTCGAACGGGACCGCCCGCGCCAGCGCACAGACCGTGGCGCCGCGCACCTCGCGGGCGACGCCGGCCACCGCCTCGCGCTCCGCCACCGAGGCTGCCGGGAAGCCGGCCTCGACGACGTCGACGCGCATCTCGGCGAGGGCCCGGGCGATGTCGAGCTTGTCGCGCGCGGAGAAGCAGACGCCCGCGGTCTGCTCGCCGTCGCGCAGCGTGGTGTCGAAGATCGTGACTTTGTCGGACATGACTCGCTCCGTCGGGCCCTCGTCGGCTGCCGCCGAGCTCCGCCCCGGGCGGTCGTTCCGGCTGGACCTCACCTGCGAACCGAGGTCCAGAAACACGAAACCCCCTCCGGCCGGGCTCGGCGGGAGAGGGCTTGGTTGGCGACGACTCGAAGCTAGCGGCCGAACGAACCCCTTCCCGCCTGCGTAAGCAGCAGGCCGGCAAGAAGACCGAGGGCCAGGTTCCGCGTCGTCATGGTCCAGGTTGTGTAGGGCACGCTCCGGGGATCGTCAAGCCGGGCCCGGAGCTTTACGCAGCAGTCGCTCGTAGAGGGCCATGGTCTCGTCGGCGAGGCGGCGGCTCGAGTAGTTCGCCACCACGTGGCGGCGCCCGGTCTCCCCCAGGCTGCGGCGCCGCTCCGGATCGTCGAGCAGGCCGTCGACGGCCGCGCAGATGGCGTCCAGGTCGCCCGGCGCCACGCGGAGCCCCGCTCCCTCGACGACGGCCTCGGTGAGCCCGCCCACGTCGCCGACCACCACGGCGCGCTCCATGGCCATGGCCTCCAGCACCGACGTCCCCAGGGCCTCGCGGCGCGACATCAGCACGTAGACGTCGAAGAGCGACAGGATCTCGGGCACGTCGCTGCGGTGGCCCGGGAAGACCACGCCGTCCTCGACGCCCAGCTCCCGCGCCAGCGGCGCCCACTGCTCCCACTGCTTGCCGGCCAGCAGGCACTTGAGCTTCGGGTCGCCCCGCGTCTGGCGCAGGCGCGCGTAGGCCCGCAGCACGTCCTCGATGCCCTTGCGCACGTGCAGGCTCGACAGGTTGCCGATCACCACGTCGTCCGGCGCCAGACCCAGCGAGCGCATCAGCTCCGGATCCCGCGGCCGCGGCACGAAGCGCTCCAGGTCGACCGTGTCCGGAATGGTCTGCACGATCTCGGGACGCACGCCGGCGTCGGTCAGCACCCGGCCCACCCAGTCGGAGACCGTGATGATGGCGTCGCAGGCGTCGTAGGCCCGCACGCTGCGGCGACCGCGCGGCGCCGTGTGGTTGTGCTTGGTGCGCACCACGGTGGGCACGCGCAGCAGCCGCGCCACGGCGAAGGCCAGCACGTGGTCGCGGCCGCCGTGGCAGTGGATCAGGTCGATCGGCCTGCCGCGCAGGGCCCGGGCCACCCGCAGGATCGACGGGTAGAGGGCGAAGCCGCGCATGGGCGCCTCGATCACCGGAATGCCCTGCTCGGCGCAGCCCACGGCGAAGTCGCCGCCTGGATGGGCGACGACGGTGACCTGGTGGCCTCGCTCCAGCAGCGTGCGCGCCACGAAGGCGACGCGCAGCGTCTGCCCGGTCCAGGAGCGCTGCCGGTCGATGTGGACGACGTGCACGGGCGGGCTACCCCAGCGGCGGGCGCCGGTCGAACCAGGGGCGCGCCTGCTCCAGCTGCGAGGCCAGCCGGAACAGCGTCGCCTCGTCACCGAAGCGCGCCGTCGCCATCACGCCGACCGGGAGACCATCGTCGTTCCAGTGGAGCGGAAGCGAGGCGGACGGACTGCCGGTGGCGTTGAAGAGCTGGGTGAAGGCCACCGTCTGCCCGATCGCCGTCATGAAGCCGGGCACGTCGTCGGTGGACAGCGAGAGCCGGCCCAGCTCCATGGGCGGGGACGCCATGGTGGGCGTCAGCAGCACGTCGTAGTCCTGCTGGAAGCCGGCCACCTGGCGGCCCAGGGCGTGGATCGTGCGGATCGCCCGGGCGTACTCGGCGGCGTCGGCGCTGGCCACCAGGTTCACCATGGCGCGGGTTCCCGACTCCAGGTCGTCGTCGCGCAGGTCGCGGCCCAGCGCGGCGGCCCGGTCGAAGGCGGTGGCGCGCAGGTTCGCGGCGATGATCACCTGGGTGGCCCGTGCCGTGGTCTCCTTGTCGACGGAAAGGGTGGCCGCTTCCACCTGGTGCCCCAGCGACTCGCACAGCCGGCCCGCGTCCTCGACCGCCGCGACGCAGTCCGGGTGGACCTCGGAGGTGTTGAAGGGCGCGCTCTGCACGGCGATGCGCAGCCGACCCGGGTCGGCGCCCACCTCCTCGAGGAACGGGCGCGCGGGCGGCGGCGCGCAGTAGGGATCGCCGGGCGCCGGGCCGTGGGTGGCGTCCAGCAGCGCTGCGCTGTCGCGCACGCTGCGCGAGACCACGTGGTTCGCGCTCATGCCGCTCCAGCCCTCGCCCACGTCGGGCCCGGCCGGGACCCGCGCGCGGGTGGGCTTCAGCCCGAACAGGCCGCAGCAGGAGGCTGGGATGCGGATCGAGCCGCCGCCGTCGCTGGCGTGGGCCGCCGGTACGATGCCGGCGGCGACCGCCGCCGAGGCGCCGCCGGAGGATCCGCCGGAGGTGTGGGTCGGCTTCCACGGGTTGCGCGTCCGGCCGAACAGGGCCGACTCGGTGCTGGTGGTGAGGCCGAACTCGGGCGACGCCGTCTTGCCGAAGATGGCGAGGCCGGCCCGGCGGTAGCGGGCGGTCAGCTCGCTGTCGTGGTCGGCCACGTGGTCGGCGAACAGCCGCGACCCGTAGGTGGTGCGCACGCCGGTGGCGAGCAGGTGCAGGTCCTTCAGCAGGAAGGGAACGCCGTGGAAGGGCCCGTCGGGCAGGCCGTTCGCCACCTCGCGGCGCGCCTCCTCGTACATCGGGATCACGATGGCGTTGATCTCCGGGTTCACCTGCTCGGCCCGCGCGATCGCGACCTCCAGCAGCTCGGCCGGCTTGACGTCGCCGCGGCGCACCTTCTCGGCCAGCGCCAGGGCGTCGTGGCGGTCGTACTCGTCGCGAATGGACATGGGGCCTCCTTGGGGGAGCGCCGTATACAGGCGCCCAGCGCTAGCCGGCCTGCATCGCGTCGGCCAGGCCGGCGGCCAGCTCGGCCAGGCGCTTTGGATCGCCGGGCGTGCGGCTGTGGATCTGGAGCGAGTCGCCCTGCATGCGCGGGATCAGGTGCATGTGGTAGTGGAAGACGGTCTGGCCGGCGGCGGCGCCGTTGAGCTGGAAGACGCCGATGCCGTCGGGCCCGAGCAGCCGGTGCATGGCGGCGGCCAGCGGCCGCGTGCGCGCGGCGACGGCGGCCAGGTCCTGCTCGTCGGTCTCGAGCAGGTTCGTGGCGTGGCGCTTGGGGATCACCAGCGTGTGGCCGTCCGCCACCGGGAAGATGTCCATGAAGACCAGGACGCGGTCGTCCTCGAAGACCTTGTGGGCCGGAGCCTCCCCGCGGACGATCTTGCAGAAGATGCAGCCGTCGGGATCGATGCGTTCGTCCATCGCGGCAGTGTAAACCGCCTGTAAACGCCCGCCCACGCGATTTACCCGGCTTTGACGGCGCCTGCCGGCGGCCGTCCGTAGCTTCGTCTCGTTCCCACCAGAAGGAGACCCCGATGATGAAGCGAATCGGCATTCTCGGCCTGCTGGCCGCCCTGACGGCCCTGGCCGCCCACGCGTCGTCGCGCAGCGCGACGCACCACCACGTCCCGCCGCCGGAGCGGCCGGTGATCGAGGCCGTGTTCGTGCTCGACACCACCGGCTCCATGTCCGGCCTGATCGAAGGGGCGAAGCAGAAGATCTGGTCGGTGGCGAACCAGATGGCCAGCGGCACGCCCACCCCCGACGTCCGCATCGGCCTGATCGGCTACCGCGACCGGGGCGACGCCTACGTCACGCGGCGCCACGACCTGACCGGCGACATCGACGCCATCTACGCCCGGCTCCAGGCCTTCCAGGCCGGGGGCGGCGGCGACACGCCCGAGTCGGTGAACCAGGCCCTGCACGAGGCAGTGCAGCACATGAGCTGGACACCGGGCCAGCACGTCTTCAAGGTGATCTTCCTGGTGGGCGACGCGCCGCCCCACATGGACTACCCGGGCGACGTCCCGTTCACCCGGAGCGTGGCCCTGGCGGCGAGCAACGGCATCGTGATCAACACGGTGCAGTGCGGGACGCTGCAGGCGACCACCCCGGTCTGGCAGCAGATCGCCCACGCGGCGTCGGGCCGCTACGTGGCGATCCGCCAGGACGGCGGCATGCTCGCCATGGCCACGCCCCACGACGCCGAGCTGGCGCGGCTCAACCAGGCGCTCGGCGAGACGGTGGTGGCCTGGGGCGACGCCGGCGAGCGGGCGGAGATCGAGGCGAAGCGCGGTCGCGCGCTAGCGGCGCCCGAGGCGGCGGCGGCCTCGCGCCTGGCCTACCTGGCGAAGACCGGCGGCAAGGTCAACTCGGGCCGGGCCGACCTGGTCGACGCGGTGAAGGACGGCACGGTCGACCCGAAGACCCTGGACGCCGACGTCCTGCCCGCGCCGCTGCGCAGCCTGGCGCCGGCCGAGCGCGAGGCCTTCGTGGCGGAGAAGGCGGAGGAGCGCGCGAAGCTCCAGCGGGAGATCACCCGTGTGGCGAAGAAGCGCGACGCCTGGGTGGCCAGGGAGGAGGCGCGTCGCGCCGCCGCCGGCGAGGGCGACGGCTTCGATCAGCAGGTTCTCGGCGCCATCCGCGCCCAGGCCGAGAGCAAGGGCATCGTCTACTGAGTCCTGCCGAGCCGTGTGGGTGGGAGGACGGGGTCGGTCTCGCAGAGGCCGGCCCCGTTTCGTTCGCGGACGTTCAGTGCTGCCGGTACTCGACCGGACAGGGACGCGCCGCCCGCGCGACCGCGCCGAGCTGGCGGCGCAGGGGCCGCGGCCGGTCGAAGCGGGGCGCCAGCGCGTAGTGGTCGAGGAGGCGGCGGACGGCCACGCGGATGGCCGAGATCGAGAAGCGCTGCGCCGGACACGAGTGCTCGCCGTGGCCGAAGGTGCTGACCAGCTCGCGCCGCTCCAGCCCGACGCGCTTCGCCAGGCGCCGTCCCTCGTAGTGGGCGGGGTCGAAGCGCTCGAGGTCCGGCGCCGCCGACGCGTTGTTCACCGACAGCATGGTGGCGACCATCACGCCGGGCTCGAGCCGGTGGGCGCGCACGCCGTCGTGGACGTCGAGCGGCACCATCACGCGCCGCAGCGTGAGCGAGCGCTGCGACAGGCGGATCGACTCGTTGGCGCACTGCTCGAGCAGCCCGTCGTCGCCCTGGTCCACCCGCCGCAGCAGGTCGGGACGCATGAGCAGGTCCACCAGCGTCCAGGCCAGGGCGGCCGGCAGGTTCGACTGGGCGCCCATGTGCAGCACCATCACGTCGCGGGCGATCTGCACGCTGCGCTCCGGCCCCGCCACGTCCTGCCACGCCCCGGCGATGCGCGCCAGGAAGTCGCCGGGCGCCGGCCCGGCCTGCTCGCCGGCGCGCCGCTCCAGGAGCTCGCCGATCACGCCCTCGATGCGGCGCATGGCCCGCCGCTCGCGGACGCGTCCCGTGGCGCGCGCCAGGAAGAGGCGTGTCGGGTGCACGAACGACTCGGCCGTGTCCAGGCGCTCGAAGGCGGGGATCAGCCGGTCCAGGTACCCGGGCGAGGCGGCCTCGGCGCCGGCCCAGCAGGCCAGGCCCAGCCGGTGCCCCAGGCGCCGCGCCCAGGCGAAGGCCTCGAAGCGGCCGCTCGCCCCCAGCTCGTCGAGCTGGGCCGCCACTGCGTCCTCCAGGCACTCGAGGTAGGTCTCGGTCTCCTGGGCGCCGAACAGGTCGTGGGGACGCGTGCGGCGACCCGCCACCAGCTCGAGCGGCACCTTGTGGCGCATCACCAGCTCGAAGGTGGCCAGGCCGAAGCTGGCCTCGCGCTCGGGAAGCGCGTAGAGCGCGCCCACCCCCTCGGCCGAGAACACGCAGAACAGGCGGTGGCCGAAGGCGTCGACCACGTAGGTGTCGCCCAGGCGTTCGCGCTGGCGCGTGAAGAAGCCGGTGGGATCGCGCAGCAGCCGGGGGCCTGCGCCGAGCCAGGGCAGCCAGCCCGACACGCGGGGGGGCATGGGCTCCACGGCCGGCGGCGCGGACACCCGCTAGCCCACGTCCGCCAGCGCCAGCCGATCGCCCCAGCGCGCGCGCACGGCGCCGGCCAGCTCGCGGTGGCGGTGCAGGCTCGGATCGCGCCGCAGCGTCTCCTGGGCGGCCTCGCGCGCCTCCGCCAGCAGCTTCACGTCGCGCAGCAGGTCGGCCACGCGCAGGTCGATCAGGCGTCCGCTCTGACGCGTGCCCAGGAACTCGCCCGGTCCGCGGATGCGCAGGTCGGCCTCGGCGATGGCGAAGCCGTCGGTGGTCTCCAGCATGGCGGAGATCCGCTGCTCGCTGCCCTCGGTGACGCCGCGCGCCACCAGCACGCAGGTGCCCGGCTTGTCGCCGCGGCCGATGCGGCCACGCAGCTGGTGGAGCTGCGCCAGGCCGAAGCGCTCGGCGTGCTCCACGATCATCAGCGTGGCGTTCGGCACGTCCACCCCGACCTCGACGACGGTGGTCGACACCAGCACGTCGGTCTCGCCCGCCTCGAAGGCGGCCATGGCGCGGCTGCGCGCCGCCGCGTCGAGCCGCCCGTGCACCACGTCGACGCGCAGGTCCGGGAAGGCCGAGCGGATGCGCTCGGCGCTCTCGGTGGCGGCGCGCAGGTCCGACTTCTCCGACTCCTCGACCAGCGGGTAGACCACGTAGACCTGCTCGCCGCGGCCGGTGGCCTGGCGCAGCAGGTCCGCCACCTGACGTCCCTCGCCCGATCGCACCAGCAGGGTGCGCACCGGCGTGCGCCCCGGCGGCAGCTCGTCGATCACCGACAGGTCGAGGTCGCCGTAGAGCGTCATGGAGAGCGTGCGCGGAATGGGCGTGGCGGTCATCACCAGCGTGTGGGGCAGCAGCCCGCCGTGGGACTTGTCGGACAGCGCCGCCCGCTGCCGGACGCCGAAGCGGTGCTGCTCGTCCACCACCACCAGACCCAGGCTTCGGAAGCGAACCTCGTCCTGGATGAGCGCGTGGGTGCCGACCACGCAGTCGACCGTGCCGTCCTCCAGCCCCGTGCGCACCGCGTCGGCGTGGGTCCGCGACACGGAGGCGGTGAGCAGCTCGATGTCCAGGTGCTCCGGTCCGGACAGGCCGGTGAGCGTGCGGAAGTGCTGCTCGGCCAGCAGCTCGGTGGGCGCCATCAGTGCGGTCTGGTGGCCCGACTCGGCCGCCGCCACCGCCGCCAGGAACGCCACCACCGTCTTGCCGCTGCCGACGTCGCCTTCGAGCAGCCGGCTCATGGGATGGGGCCGTTCCAGGTCGCGCCGGATCTCCCCCCAGCAGCGCCGCTGGGCCTGGGTGAGGGTGAAGGGCAGCGCCCGCTGGGCGGCGGCGACCCGCGGACCGTCGCTGCGCAGCGGCGGACCCGGCTCGCGCGCCACCCGCTGCTTGCGCAGGCAGAGCCCCAGCTCGAGCAGGAACAGCTCCTCGAGGATCAGCCGCTGGTGCGCCGGCGACGTGCGCTTCGCCAGCGCCTCCATGTCCGCGTCCGGACCCGGCGCGTGCAGCGCGCGCAGCGCGTCGGCCGGGCTCGGCAGTCCGCGCCCCCGGGCGATCGCGTCGGGCAGGCAGGGCGCCACCAGGTCGGCGTAGCCCAGCAGCGCCGCCTGGATGGCGCGGCGCAGCGCGCGCGGGTGGAGTCCGTCGTAGGCCGGATACAGGGCGACCACCGCCGGGCGGTCGCCCGCGTCGCCGGACGCCTCCGGGTCCACGAGCTCCACCTCCGGGTGCTGGAGCTCCTTCGAGAAGCGGTAGCGCTTCACGTCGCCGGTCACGAGCAGCAGGGCGTCCTTGCGCACCACCTTCTGGATGGCGTCGCCGCCGCGGAACCACTTCAGGTTGACGGTGCCGGTGTCGTCGCCCACCACCGCCTCGAACATGCGGCCGCCGCGCCCGCGTCCGCCCCGCCAGCTTCCGAAGCCGCAGCCCAGCACGCGCGCAACGAAGGTCGCGCGGCGGCCGACCTCCAGCTCACCCACCGACGCCAGATGGCGGCGGTCGTCGTAGCCGGTGGGCAGGTGGAAGAGCAGGTCGCCGACGCAGCGCAGGTCGCGCTTGGCCAGGATCTCGGCGCGGCGCGGCCCCAGTCCCGGCAGCGTGTCGACCGGACTCGCCAGCGCGCGCTCGGCGAAGTCGGACGCGAACAATGGCGCGAGCACCTCGAGTGCGCGCTCGACGGCGGGCCGGCGCGCGGCGGCGTCGAGCGGCGCGGCGAAGGCGTCGCGGACCGCGCGCAGGCGCTTGCGGGCCTCGGGCGGAAGCGCCGCACGCGACGCCGCGTCGGCGGCCGACGACACGCTCTTCTCCAGGTCGACCACCCGGTCGAGGTGGGCGAAGTCGTCGCGCGCGGCGAACGCGAGCGGCCGCCGGACGGCCTCGATCGCCAGCTCCCCCGGACTCGGCATGGCTTCATCGTAGCCCGGCGCGTCGGGGAGGGGTCAGGCGGGGAGCATCTCCCCATCGGCGACCCGCACGCTGCGGCCGTTCAGCTCCTCGCGCTGCATCGCCTCCATCCAGTCGGCGTCCCGGCTGGTGGCCAGGGTGCGGCGGCCGTCGGTCAGCTCCAGGTAGGCCACGGCGCACTCGGCGCGCCCCTCCCGGTCGAAGCAGACGGTGTGGCCGAGCACGCGCGCCGCCCCCTCCCCTTCCGGGGCGACCGCCGTCTCCGGGCTCTCCCGCGCCGTGGCGTCGGAGACGTCCTCCCAGCGGAATCCGTCGGGAGCCGGCGTGTTCGACCAGATCGAGACGCCCTGCTTCGTCATCAGACCGCTGACCGCCGTCAGCAGACCGTGTCCCGGCCGCTCGCGCAGTTCCTGCGCCATCTTCACCGCCGCCTGGAGGACGAAGTTGTTCAGCGGGCCGCCAGCGAAGGTCATGCCGCCGGTGACGGTCGGGGTGCGCGACTCGTCGAGGCCCAGCTCCAGGGCCTGCACCTGCACCGCCACCGGGAAGCAGCTGTAGAGCTCGAGCGCGGTCGGGTCGTCGCTCTCCAGGCCGGCCGACGCCAGCGCGCGGCGTCCGGCCAGCGCGAAGCCCGGCGAGCGGTGCAGCGCGCGACGCAGCAGCAGCGTCTGCATGTGGTTCGACTCGGCCACCGCCCGCGGGTGGATCCAGCGCGACTCCGGAATGCCCTCCCGGCGCGCCCGCGCCGCCGAGCAGAAGACCAGGCCGGCGGCCTGGTCCACGTTCCACTGGGCGGTGTGGAGCTTCGTGTACGGGAAGGCCAGCATGCGGTTGTCGCCCTCGGGAAAGGCGATGGCGGAGGCCGCCACCGGCTCGCGCTGCCAGGCGTCCGGGTTCGCCTGCGCCACCCGGCTGAAGGCCGCGTAGAGCTCGCCCAGGCGCCGGCGGTGTGCGTCCAGGGGCTCCGACCGGGCGTGGCGCAGCGCGCTCTCCATCACGGCGTACTGGCGTACGGGCATGCCGAGCCCGTGCTGGATCTCCAGCGGGTGGATGATCTCGGCCGCCGGCCGCAGCGTCTCGTCGGGCTTGGCGTCGCCCTGCTCCGTGACCGGCGCCGGCACGCCGGCGCGCGCCGCCTTCTGCTCCCGGTACTTGGCCTCGCCGCCGCTGACCAGCACCACCTCCGCCTCGCCCTCGGCGATCGCCCGGGCGGCGCGGCCGAAGAGCGAGGTCTGGAGCACGCCGATCTCGAACAGCACGCTGCGCGCACGGTCGGCGCCGACGGTGTCGGCCACGAGGCGACCCGGATCGGCGTAGGCCACCATGCCGCGTGGCACCAGGATCGCGTCGGCGTCCCGCAGCAGCGCCGGCGCACCGGCGTCGGCGGCGGCCCGTTCCAGCGCCGCGGCCATCAGCCCGGTCGGCTCCAGACCCGCCCCCGGCTCCTCTTCGCGCTGCGCGACCGCCCCCGCCCCGACCAGCACCGGGGTGCGGTCAGAGACCATGGATCTCCTGGAGGGTCCGGACGCCGATCGACTCGGCCTGGAGCGCGCGGATCGCGCCGACGGCGGCGCGCACGCCGGCGGCCGTGGTGAAGTAGGGGATGCTGCGCAGCAGCGCCGTGCGCCGGATCGACGCCG
>JBNLVK010000016.1:0-5936 GCA_050618055.1 Myxococcota bacterium | reverse complement strand
CGGCGTCGGTGCCGGGCAGGTCGATTCCCCGACCGCGGAGCTCCGAGAGCCGGCTCAGCACCAGCCCGTGGACGGCGTGGCGCATGGCCAGTGCCGACAGCTGGGAGAAGGCGTCGGGCGGGGAGGCGGAACTCGCGTCCGCCGCGGCCCTCGAAACGCACCACGTCGGCGCCGTAGTCCGACAGCAGCATCGTGCAGTACGGACCCGCCAGGAAGCGGGTGAGATCGCAGACGCGGACGCCGGTGAGCGGTCCGGAGCGCTCCACGCGCTAGCGCCCCTGGAAGCGGGGAGCGCGCTTCTCCAGGAAGGCGCGCACGCCCTCCTTGTAGTCGTCGCTCTCGAAGCATTCCCGGATCGACGCGTTCACCGCGTCGTGGTCCCGGTCGTCCGGATCGCGCGCCAGCTCGTGGACGATGCGCTTCACGCTGCGGATCGTCAGCGGCGCGTTCTCGGCGATGCGGGCGGCGGTCTCGCGCACCGACGCCTCGAGCTCGTCGGACGGGAAGACGCCGTTGACCAGACCCATGGCCAGCGCCTCGTCGGCGCTGAAGCGGCGCGCCGTGAAGAAGATCTCCTTCGCCCGCGACGGACCCACCAGGTTCACCAGCGCGTCGAGGCCGCCCATGGCGTAGCCGAGGCAGAGGCGCGCCGCCGGCACCGCGAACACCGCGTCCGACGACGCGAAGCGCATGTCGGCGCCCAGCGAGATGGCGACGCCCCCGCCGACGCAGAAGCCGTGGATCATGGCAAGCAGCGGCTTGCCGAAGTTGGCGATGGCGCCGAAGGCGGCGCCCGAGTCGGCGTCGTAGACGTCGGCGGCCGCGCCGCCGGTGCGCTTCGATCCGAACTCGGAGATGTCGGCGCCCGCCACGAAGGCGACCTCGCCGGCGCCGCGCATCACCACGACGCGCACGTCCGGGTCCGCCCCCAGCTCGTCCAGGGCCTGCGGGATCTGCTTCCACATCTCCACGCTGATCGCGTTGCGCCGCTCCGGGTGATCGAAGACCACCCAGCCGATGCGGCCGTCCTGCTCGTCCCGCGCTGCTCGTACCGTTCCACCCATGGGGCGCAGTCTAGGGGTTCCGGGACGGCCTGCGGCGGCCGCAGCGGGAGACTGCCTTGACAGAAAGTGACTCGGGGTCATACTCCCGGGTTGCTGGGGGCTCCCTCCCGGACTCCGATCGCGCCACGGTCGGGAGTCGAAGTCGCCGGTAATCGATTACCCCATATATTCCAGCGACTTAGGCTATCGTCTGCGCCAGGGGGGCCGCTTCCGTTGACGCTCTTCCTCCACGGGTTGGGCCATGCCCATCCCGACGTCGAGATCACCAACCGCTTCCTCGAGGACCTCGACATCGGCACGAGCGACGAGTGGATCCTCGAGCGCGTGGGCATCCGTGCGCGCCGCAGTGTGCTGCCCCTCGACTACATCCGCGCGACCCGCAACCGGGATCCGGCCGCGGCCCTGGAGGCCGCCACCTGCAGCCAGGCCGACCTGGGGGCGGCGGCGGCGCGCATGGCGCTCGAGCGGGCCGGCGTCCCCGCCGGCTCCGTCGGCATGGTCGTCGCCGGCAACTCGGCGGGCGACACCGGAACGTGTCCCGCGGTGGCCTGCAACGTGGCCGCGGCGCTGGGGCTGGAGGTGCCCGCATTCGACGTCTCCTCCGCCTGCACCAGCTTCTACGTGCAGCTCCACCTGCTGTCGATGATGCAGCCCGAGCGCATGCCCGACTACGTGCTGGTGCTGGCGCCGGAGACGCTCACCACCACCGTCGACTACTCGGACCGGGCCACCGCCGTGCTGTGGGGCGACGCCGCCGCGGCCGCCGTCGTCTCGACGCGACACGCGGCGCCGCTGCGCGTCGTCGAGACCACGCTCGAGAGCAGTCCCGCCGGCGTCGACAAGGTGGTGATCCCGCGCGGCGGCCACTTCCACCAGCAGGGGCGCACGGTGCAGATGTTCGGCATCAAGCGCATGTCCCGTTGCGTCGAACACCTGCGCGAGTGCTTCGGGCAGGACGACCGCGCCTTCCACTTCGTCGGCCACCAGGCGAACCTGCGCATGCTCGAGCAGGTGCGCGACCGCTGCGGCGTCCGGCCCGAGCACCACCACACCAACGTCGAGTGGTTCGGCAACACCGGCGCGGCCAGCGCCGCCAGCGTGGTCTCGATGCAGTGGGACAAGTGGACGGCCCGCGACGACGTGGCCGTCGCCGGCGTCGGGTCGGGCCTCACCTGGGCCAGCTACCTGCTGCGTTTCGGAGGTTCCGCATGAAGTACGCAGAGTTCCGGGAACGCAGCCACTTCGACGCCGAGGAGATCCTGGCCTTCGCCTACGGCCGGCTGTTCGAGGACGGCCCCCCCGAGTGCGAGGCGCGCCTGCCCCTGCCGCCCATGCTGATGATCGACCGCATCACCGAGATCACGAAGAAGGGTGCGCGCGGGCGGATCGTGGCCGAGCGCGACGTGCGCCTCGACGACTGGTTCTTCCAGTGCCACTTCCTCGGCGATCCGGTGCAGCCGGGCTGCCTGGGCGTCGACGGCGTCTGGCAGCTTCTCGGCTTCTACTGCGCCTGGGCCGGCGGTCCCGGCACCGGACGCGCGCTTGGCTGCGGCGAGGTGGAGTTCTTCGGCCAGATCCGACCGCACGACGCCTGCGTGCGCTACGAGATCGACGTCCGCCGCTACACCGAGCTGGAGAAGCAAGGCGCGTCGATGGTGATCGGCGACGCCACGCTGCTGGTCGACGACGAGCCCATCTACACCATCCAGCGCGCGAAGGTGGGCACCTTCCAGGGCATCAAGTACGGCGACTACCCGAACCGCTCGCAGCACGCGAAGGGCGGTCGCATGGAGCGCGGCTCGTGACACCCGACGAGCTGCTGGCGCTGGTTCCGCAGCAGGAGCCCTTCCGCTTCATCGACGAGATCCTCGAGCTCGGCGAGGACCACATCGTGGCGGCCTACACCTTCCGCGAGGACCACGACTTCTACCGGGGCCACTTCCCGGGAAACCCGATCACGCCCGGCGTGATCCTGCTGGAGGCGATGGCCCAGGCCGGCGTGGTGGCGCTGGGCATCCACGTGCTCAGCCAGGAGATGGGCGCGGCCGAGGCGGAGAACTACCAGACGCTGTTCACCGACGCGTCGATCGACTTCGGCGGTGTAGTACTTCCCGGTACCCGGGTGATCACCACCGGCCGCAAGGTCTTCTTCCGCCGGCGCAAGCTGCGGGCCGAATGCGAGATGCGCCTCCCTGACGGAAAGGTGGTCTGCTCCGGTACCCTCGCCGGGATGGGAATTCCGAAATGAAGCGGGTGGTCGTGACCGGGCTGGGCGTCGTGGCGCCGAACGCCAATGGCGTCGCCGACTTCGAGATGGCGCTCCGCAAGGGCCAGTCCGGCATTCGCAGCAACGAGCAGATGATCGAGTCGGGCTTCGCCAGCCAGGTGGCCGGCGTCCCCCAGGGTGTCGACGAGCTGGCCGAGTCGATGTTCCCCGAGGACCTGCTGCGGGCGATGAACCTGTCCCACCGCTACGCGGCGATCGCCGCCGTCGACGCCTGGAAGGACGCGGGGCTGGCACTGCCCGCCGCCGACCAGGAGCAGCCGGACTGGGACTCGGGGGCGGTGCTCGGCACCGGCATCGGCGGCATGGACACGATCGGCGCGCGGGTGATCCCGCTCACCGACGCCGGGAAGGTCCGCCGGCTCGGCAGCACCGCCGTCGAGCAGGTGATGGCCAGCGGCGTGTCGGCCCGCGTGTCCGGCCTGCTGGCCCTGGGCAACCAGGTCACCACCAACTCGAGCGCGTGCAGCACCGGCGCCGAGGCCGTGGCGGAGGGCGCCATGCGCATCCGCCTGGGCCTGGCGAAGCGCATGCTGTGCGGCGGCGCCGAAGGCGCGTCCCACTACATCTGGGCCGGCTTCGACGCCATGCGCGTGCTGTGCCGCAGCATGAACGACGCGCCGGAGCGCGCCTCGCGACCCATGAGCGCCAGCGCCGGCGGCTTCGTGGCCGGATCCGGCAGCGGCGTGCTGCTGCTCGAGAGCCTGGAGAGCGCCCGCGAGCGCGGCGCCACGATCCACGCCGAGGTGGCGGGCCACGCGCTCAACTGCGGCGGACACCGCGGCGGCGGCAGCATGACCGCGCCCAACCCGGAGAGCGTGCGGCGCTGCATCGACGCGGCGCTGCGCGACGCCGGGGTCGGCCCGTCGGACGTGGACGCCATCAACGGCCACCTGACCGCCACCGGCGCCGACCCGAAGGAGGTGGCCTCCTGGGCCGCCGCCCTGGGCGCCAGGCCGGGCGCGCTGCCGCCGATCACGTCGACCAAGTCGATGATCGGCCACGCGCTGGGCGCCGCCGGCGCCATCGAGTCGGTGGCCAGCGTGCTGATGGTGAAGAACGGCTTCGTGCACCCGTCGGTGAACTGCGAGGACGTGCACCCGGAGATCGAGCCCCACGCCGCCTCGATCCCCCACGAGCTGCTCGAGAAGCCGGATCTCGACGTGCTGATCAAGGCCGGCTTCGGCTTCGGCGACGTCAACGTGTGTCTCGTCTTCCGCAAGTGGAACGGCGAGTAGTCCCTCCCAACGAATCACCACGACCCCACAGGAGAAGCAGATGGATCAGAAGGAAGTGTTCGAGAAGGTCGTCAAGATCCTCACGCCCTACGTGAAGAACGAAGACGCGCTCGCCAACGTCGGCGAGTCCACCCACATCCTCGACGAGCTCAAGGTGAACTCCGCCCGGCTGGTGGACGTCGTCCTCGAGTTCGAGGACGCCTTCGACATCGAGATCGCCGACGAGGACGTCGACTCGGTGGAGACGGTCGGCAACGCGGTCACGCTCATCCAGTCGAAGCTCGGCTGACGGCGGCGGGCGCGGGCCCGGGTCGGACACGGCCCGGGCCAGCAACGGGACCCACGGGCCATGGACGAGACGATCCCGCGATCGACCCGGCGTCGCCTCGCGGTGCAGAAGACGGTGGCGAGGCTCCTCTCGCCCCTCTCGCTGCTGGCTGCCCACGTGGCCATGCGGTTCGGGCTCGACCTGCGCCTGGCCGACGCCCACGAGGCGCGCCGCACCTACCGGCGGCTGGTGCGCGAGGACGGTCCGCTGCTGGTGTGCGCCAACCACCTGACCATGGTCGACTCGGCGCTGGTCGCCTGGGCCCTGGGCTCGCCGGGCTGGTACTTCGCCCACTTCCGGGCGCTGCCCTGGAACGTCCCCGAGGAGCGCAACTTCGCCTCCACCTGGCCGCGGCGCGTGCTCGCCTACGTCTACAAGTGCGTTCCGGTGCGCCGCGGCGGCGACCGGGCCGACGTGGCCGACACGCTGCAGCGCTTCACCCACCTGCTGGCGTCGGGCGAGTCGGGGCTGCTGTTTCCCGAGGGCGGGCGCAGCCGGTCGGGCCGGGTCGAGGTGGAGCGCGCCGCCTACGGCGTGGGCCGCATCGTCAAGTCGCTGCCCGGCTGCCGCGTGCTGTGCGTCTACCTGCGCGGCGAGCGCCAGGAGGGCTACACGAGCCTGCCGGCGCGCGGCGACCGCCTGCACGTCGCCACCGCCACCATCGAGCCGAAGACCGACCACCGCGGCCTGCGCGGATCGCGCGACGTCGCCCGCCAGATCACGGCGAAGCTGGCCGAGATGGAAGCGGACCACTTCGCCGCCGGAGCCGCCTCCTGAGCGACCCCATCCCGCAGATCCGGCCGATCCAGCGGCTGGCCATCGTGAACCGCGGCGAGGCCGCCATGCGCTGCGTGCGCGCGGTGAAGGCGCTGCGCGCCCTGGAAGGCGGCGACCTGCGGGCCATCGCACTGTTCACCGCCGCGGACGAGGGCGCGCCGTTCGTGCGCCACGCCGACCGCTCCCTGCGCATGGCGGCCTCGCCGCGGTTCACGATGGCCAGCCGCTGGATCGGCCGGATCTGC
>JBNLVK010000015.1:0-6300 GCA_050618055.1 Myxococcota bacterium | reverse complement strand
ACGCTCTTCCGATCTCGTCGTCGTTAAACCAAAGGCAAAATCGCAAAACGCCGTCAATGAACTCCGATGTGCCCAAGACAGGTCGGATATTGCCGCTAATTTCTTCGAAGCTGCTTCTTAGGACTTGGGCCTCGCGGCTATCAAGAAAAAGGTGGCCGCCGTCGTATGCAGCGTTGCCAGTGATCATCTTGGATAGCCCGGAAATCGGCTTCGTTTCCGACTGTACGATCCGATCCGGTCCCTCGACGAGATAAGGACTGATATTGGACACTTCGCGCCGCGTATTTCCGTTATAGATGTATTTTGGGCCTGGCTTGCGTACTCTCAAACCTAAAATTGTGCAGGAAACGCCGGCGTTGTTCGCCGCGTTGTTCGCCCATTTGAATGGTGCGTATGCAAACTCCAGCTCGCATTTGGCTCGAAAAACCTCTGGCCAGAGCACAGGGACATGGGTGCCCTGATTGATCGAATTAGTGGTAACCAATGCAGCCTTGTCAAAAGAATCTATGAATCTGCAAGCTTTAACAACGAACCCACATACGTAATCTAAGTTTTTATGCTGCCCTCCGGAAAAAATGGTCGCGAGGTCACTTTTCTGTTCAGCACTTTGTTTCTTTCCGCCGATGTACGGCGGATTTCCGCAGATGTAGGTCTCACCACCCTCATTCTCGAAGTCGATTTGAGCTTGATCGAGCGGCGTGTGAAACAGGTCGTCAGCCCGATGCTTCACCCCCGCCCCGGTTGGCGGGCAGATGCTGAGCCAATCGAGCCGGAGGGCGTTGCCGCAGGTGATCCAGTTCTGCGCGTCGAGCGGCAGAAAATCTCGGAGCGCTTCCTTCTGGCCGCGATAGAGCACGTCGCACTGATATTCAGCGATGATGAGCGCTAGGCGCGCAATCTCGGCCGGGAAGTCACGCAGTTCGATGCCGCGAAAATTCGTCAGAGGGATTTCCGTGCGCCGGTCGGCTTCGCCACGGCGGCGATTGATCTCAGCCTCGATGGCCCGCATTTCCTTGTAGGCGATGACGAGGAAATTGCCCGAACCGCAGGCCGGATCGAACACGCGGATCTTCGACATGCGCTTGCGCAGGTTGAGCAGCATGCGCGCGTTGTCGTCGGCTTCCGCAAGCTGCTTCCGCAGATCGTCGAGGAAGAGCGGGTTCAGCACCTTCAGGATATTGGGCACGCTAGTGTAGTGCATGCCGAGCGCGCCGCGTTCGTCATCATCGGCCACCGCCTGGATCATCGACCCGAAGATGTCCGGGTTGATCTTCTTCCAATCGAGGCTGCCGATGTGCAGCAGATAGGATCGGGCAATGCGGCTGAAGCGCGGTACGTCGGTGCTGCCCGAAAACAGCCCGCCATTCACATAGGGAAACCGACTGGCCCAGCGCGGAATGCCGGCGGCGGTATGCGCTTCTGCCTTGGTGTTCATGGCGCGGAACAGTTCGCTAATTACCTCATGGGTATTCGACGAATCCTTGGCGCTCATCGTCTCGATCGCCGAGGTGAACGCGGCGCCACTATCGAAAATCTCGGTGTCCTCGGCAAAGAAGCAAAAGATCAATCGCGCCATGAAATGGTTCATGTCGTGCCGGCGCTGCGCGGTGCCCCATTCGGGATTGTCCTTCAGCAGCTCGACATAGAGCCGGTTCAGGCGGCTGGTCGCCCGGATATCGAACGAGCTTTCGCGGACCTGCTTGACGGTCGTGATGCCCGCCAACGGCAGGAAGAAGCCGAAGTGGTTCGGGAAATCCGCGTACGTGCAGGAAATCGGCGCGTCGTCGGTCGTTAGGTCTTCGGCTTCGAACAGGTCGCCGTCCGTCGCCAGCACAAAGCGGGCCTTCGCCCGCGCCGTGGCCGGACTGACTTTCAACGCTTCTAGCGTATGCGTAACCTCACCCGGCTTGCAGGTGGCAATATGGATGTTGTTCGTCTGCAGCACGCCGCCCAGATCGGACTTATTAGACTCTCCCTTGCGCAGGCGCTTGAGGGTGGTTTCCTTGTTTCCGAAGGCCTCCAGGAACGCGTAGGGAAACTCCACGGCGTCGAAAGGTAGCTCGGCTCGTGTTGAGATGGCTTCTTCGATTTCGACGGCGTTCATGAGCGCTCCCGCATCTCGTCCTGGCCACCCCGAAACGGTTGGACGTCGATGCTGTCGGCCTTCTGCATCGCCTCGGCCAACTCATGATCGAGTTGGCGCATCAGCCACTCCCGGGCAGGTGTCCCGAAAGCCTTCTCAAGTCGGATCGCCATTTCGGGCGAGATGCCTGATCGTGTGTTTAGCAAGTTGCTGAGGGTCTGCCGATCTACGCCGAGCACCCGGGCGGCGTCAGTCACGCTCAACCCGTACTTCTCCAAACATTCCCGCCGTACCGCTGATCCTGGATGCATCGCCTAATCGACTCGTTTAAACACCATGCCGCGACCATATAGTGATAATCGACACTCGACAATCATGCCCCGTGGTCTATTCGCAGATAACGCGGGATGATCGTGTCTTGGAGCTGCGCGGCGTGAACCTGCATTCGTGTCCGCTCAAAGAGGTCTTCAACCGGCAGATTGGGAGTTATCCGCTCGCAGAGTGGAAGTCTGGATGTTGGGGAAAGCCTTCCCCCACGGCCGAGCCGAAGTCTCGGCCGCCCCCTTCTGCGGGGAAGCCCCCGCAACGCCTCCGAGAGTGAGTGTGTGGACGGGATTTCCGTGACGGGTTGAGTGCCGAGAGAGAGGCTTTCGGCGCCCGTCATGGAGTTTGGTCCCATGAACATGCAGGTTCTCGACGCGCGCCGCGACATAAGCGACGGCTACAAGGTGGATGTGAGCCGCGGCGAGCGGATCGGCCGCGTATCCTCGGAATGGTTTTCGCGCCCCGATGACGAGCGTTACCTGTCCCTGTCGGAGCTGGCGGATTCGGTGCGCGGGCGGTCGGAGCGCAGCCGGACGCGCGTCGTGGAAACCGCGCTCATCCATGTCGAGGCGAGCCGCACCGATCCGGAGCGGCTGTCTCTCATCCTGCCGGGTTCCGACACGCCTGTCGCGCCGACGCACTGGAGCTTCGGTCAGCTCGCCAGCCAGGTCGGCGCGCCCGCCGCCTATCTGCGCCAGCTTCCGGCCGCACTCGCCGGTATCAACCTGCAATACGGTCTGACTTCGCATCGAGCAGAGCAGATCAAGACGCTCGAAACCGATAACGGCCGGCTCGAGTTGCGCGCCGTTACTGGCCCCGACTATGGTAGGATCTACGATCACGAACTGGTCGAGGCCGTGCAGCGCATCGCGGGCAACGGCACGGGCGATACGCGGTGGAAAGTGCCGGGCGTGCTGGACTGGTCGACCGGCGTCTACAATCCCCGCGTCGACATCACCAAGGACACGACGACGCTCTATGCGTCCGATCGCGACGTCTTCCTCTTCCTCGTGGACGATCTCAACCCGATCGAGGCCGGTCGGCTCCCCGATGGCTCGCCCGACCTCTATTTCCGCGGCTTCTATTGCTGGAATTCCGAAGTCGGCGCGAAGACGCTCGGCATGGCGAGCTTCTATCTCCGCGCGGTCTGCCAGAACCGCAATTTGTGGGGCGTGGACGATTTCGAGGAAATCACCATCCGTCACAGCAAATACGCGGCATCCCGTTTCGCCCACGAAGCTGCGCCGGCGCTGCTCAATTTCGCTAACTCCTCGCCCATGCCGTTCATCAACGGCATAAAGGCGGCCCGCGAACGGATCGTCGCACGATCGGACGAGGACCGCACCGAATTCCTGCGCAAGCGCGGGTTCTCGAAGGCCGAGACCGGCAAGATCATCGACACTGTGCTGGCGGAAGAAGGCCGCCCGCCCGAGTCGATCTTCGATTTCGTCGCGGGCATCACCGCCGTTGCCCGTGGAAAGACCAATCAGGACGCGCGGCTTGAACTGGAGGGCAAGGCCAAGAAGCTGCTCGACCGGGCTGCCTGATCCCCCTGAAGCCGGAGATGCGGTTTTCCGTGTCTCTGGCTTTGCGCCTCCGTGCCTTTCCGTTTCTCTGTATCTGTGGCGCTGCCCTCCAAGAGTGAGAGGGCGGCGCTTCGCTTCGTGACGAGTTCGGGTTCGAGAGAGAGGCTCTCGGCGCTCGTCGCGGAGTAAGGAACATGGCAACTGCCGTTCAGAAGATCACCCTGTCGTCCTCGCGCGACATTCCCTTCAACAAGCTGGTACTGAGCCAGGCGAATGTCCGGCGCGTGAAGGCCGGCGTCTCGATCGAGGAACTGGCCGAGTCGATCGCGCGCCGCGGTCTCATCCAGAGCCTGCATGTGCGCCCCGTTCTCGATGGCGACGGCCAGGAGACCGGCATGTTCGAGGTGCCCGCCGGCGGCCGCCGCTACCGCGCGCTCGAAATGCTCGCCAAGCAGAAACGCCTCAACAAGACCACCCCGGTCCCCTGCGTCATCTCGGCCGCCACAGCCGACATCCTCATCGACGAGGTTTCGCTGGCCGAGAACATCGAGCGCGCACCGCTCCATCCGCTCGACCAGTTCCGCGCCTTCCAGGCCATGCGCGACAAGGGCATGACCGAAGAAGCCATCGCCGCCGCCTTCTTCGTCGGCGTCAACGTGGTGAAGCAGCGCCTGCGCCTGGTGTCAGTCTCGCCGAACCTGCTGGACGTCTATGCCGACGACGGCATGACGCTCGAACAGCTCATGGCTTTCAGCGTGTCCCACGACCATGCCCGTCAGGAGCAGGTCTGGGAGAGCGTCCGCAATAGCTGGCAGAAGGAGCCCTATCATATCCGCCGTATGCTGACCGAGACCACGGTGCGCGCCTCGGACAAGCGCGCCGTCTTCGTCGGCGTCGATGCCTATGAGGCGGCGGGCGGCACTGTCCTGCGAGATCTGTTCGAATCCGACGATGGTGGCTGGCTTCAGGATGTTGCTCTGCTGGACCGGCTCGTTTCCGAAAAGCTCACCACGATCGCAGACGAGATCGCCACCCACGGCTGGAAATGGGTCGAAGCCGCCGTCAGCATTCCCTACGGCGTCACCCACGGCCTGCGCGAGATCGCGGGCGTTCCGCTCGACATCACTGCGGAGGAGCAGGCGACGCGCGATGCGTTGCAGGAGGAACTCGACCGCCTGATCGCCGAATACGAGGACGCGGATGAGCTTCCGGATGAGGTCGACGCCCGCATGGGCGAGATCGAAGCGGCCCTCGAAGCCCTCGACAACCGTCCCGTCCGCTACGACCCGGACGAGATCGCCATAGCCGGCGTCTTCGTCAGCATCGACTCCGACGGTTCGCTCTGCGTCGATCGCGGCTATGTCCGCCCCGAGGACGAGCGTCCGGTGGAAGCTGTTGGCGACGAGCCGACGGACGAGGAAGTCGATCCCGAAACCGGCGAAATCCGCACACCCGCCGTCCAGCGCACCGTGATCACCGTCGGCGGCCAGCCCGTGCAAACCGAGGAGGACGACGAGGACAACGGCATCAAGCCGCTCCCCGAGCGTCTCGTGATCGAGCTGACGGCCCATCGCACGCTGGCGCTGCGCAATGCGCTGGCGGAAAATCCGCACGTCGCCATGACGATGTTGCTGCACAAGCTCCTCAGCGACACGTTCGTCCACACCAACCCAACCGGTTGCCTCGAGGTGAATGTTCGCCACATCTTCTTCTCGGCCCAATCCGAGGAGCTGAAGGACAGCCCTTCCGCGCAGGCGGTGAACGATCGCCACGAACGTTGGGGGGATCATGTTCCCGCCGACGATCAGGCTCTCTGGGACTGGCTGACCAATCTCGATGACGGCACCCGCATGGAGCTGCTCGCCCTTTGCGTCAGCTACGGTGTCAATGCGCTGTTCGAACGTCCGAACCCATATTCCGGCTCGGGCGTCAGTCAGCACGGTCTCGACGTGCGCATGGCACAGGCTGATCGTCTCTCGCGCGCGACCGGGATGAACATGGTGGCAGCGGGCTGGAAGCCCACAGTCGGCAACTATCTCGGCCGCGTGACCAAGCCTCGGATTCTGGAAGCTGTCCGTGAGGGCGCCGGCGAACGGGCCGCCCAGCTCATCGACCATATGAAGAAGGGTGACATGGCCAGGGAGGCCGAACGTCTGCTGGCCGACACCGGCTGGCTACCCGAGCCGCTGCGCATGTCGGATGGCATCGCCGCCGCCGCCGCGCAATCCGCCACGCCTGAGGGCAGTGACGACGAGCTGCCGGCATTCCTTGCCGATGATGGCGAGGACGATGACTTGGCCGAAACCGACGACGAACCGGCGACCATGATCGCGGCCGAATAGCACGACGGCGCGGGGCGGTCCGGCC
>JBNLVK010000014.1:0-13209 GCA_050618055.1 Myxococcota bacterium | reverse complement strand
TCGGCACCACCGCCCGGATCACGTCGCCGCTGCCGACCTCGTGGACGCGCCAGTAGAGCGGGTCCTCGGTCACGGCGTCGGCGTCGGCGGTGCCGGCGATGGCGCTGCTCACCAGGTCGTCGTCGGGACGCGAGAAGTTCGACGCCGGGATGTCGGGGTTGATCACGCTCACCAGCTCCTCGCCGGTGGCGCTGAACACCTCGACCACGCCCAGGTGGTAGTCGCGCTGGCGGTCCTGCACGAGCGCCTCGAGCTCGGCCAGCTGGCCCTCGCGCATCAGCCGCTCCTCGGTGATGCGCTGCGCGATGCGGCGGCCGTAGAAGCGGGCGTTCTGGGCGGTCGACTCGTAGTAGCTGTCGGCGACCTCGCCGCTCTCCTCGAGGGCGCGGTCGACCTGCACGCTGAACCACTTGTCGATCGAGTTGGTGATGAAGAAGGCGGAGACGATGAACAGCCCGGAGGTCGTGACCAGGGCGATCAGCACGAAGGCCGCCACGAACTTCAGGTTCAGGTGCGAGCCCAGGATGCCGCGGCGCCGCTCGCCCACCAGCTTCCACAGGTTGCGCGTGACCAGGAAGCCGAAGATCAGGATCAGCGTGACCGTGATCGCGTTCAGGAACAGGAACAGGCCGCTGTCGGCGACGCCCTGGGTGAGTCCGCTGATGGGCGGCAGCAGCAGCAGCAGACCCATCGCCACCACCAGCACGATGCCGATCCAGAACTCCCGGATGCGCCGGCGGCGCTCGGCCGGCGGCAGGGGCCGCTTGTCGCGGTCGCCCGGAACCCGGCCACCCGGCTGGGGGCGGTCGGCCTGCGGGGGGCCTGCGTCTCGCGTCTCGGACATGGTGGGTGGGGCGCCTCGCTGCGGAGGGTAGACCGCCCGGCCCGGCCGCGCGGCAGGCTCGCCGGGGAGCGGATCATGGGTCTTTCGCCCCATTTCAGCAGCCGGCAATCCGGATGCGACCGAGCCACCGACCCGACTCCGGCATCGCCCTGGTAACGCGCCGGAAAATCTAGTCAAACCGGGCGTGTCCGACAACCGAAGGGGATCAAGCCGGGGCCCGGAACGGTCGATGCAATGTGCGGGTCGTCACAAACCGCGAGCCGAGGAGGCGTGCCGCCCAGCATGGAGAACGATCCGGACCGCGGGCTCTCCCGCGAGGCCCAGGCGCGCGCCCACGCCAACGCGGGACGCAGCCACGAGGCGGCCCAGGCCTGGTCCGAGGTGGCCGCCGAGCGCCCGCCCGGACCCGAGCGGGCCGCGGCCCTGGTCGAGCAGGCCCGCCTCACGTCCGACCCGGAGGTGACGGCGCTGCTGCACCGGCGCGCGCTGGCCAACGATCCCGGCCACGCCGCCTCCCTCGACGCCCTCACCCGGCACGCCCGCACCCAGCAGCAGTGGCTGCTGCTGGCGAACCTCTACCGCCTGCGCTTCCAGCAGGAGGAGGATCCGAAGCGACGCGCCGGGCTGGCGCTGGAGGCCGGACGTCTCGAGCTGGAGCACCTGCACAGCCCGGGCGCCGCGCGCAGCTGGTTCCGCGACGGACTGGAGTGCGACCCGGAGAAGCTGGAGATCGTGGCGGCGCTGGTCGAGCTGGAGCGCACGCGGGGCGACGACGCGGCGCTGCTCGTCGCCCTGGAGCGGCTGATCGAGCTGCGCGACGGCGAGCCCGCGCCGTCGGAGCTGCTGGAGGCGGCGTCGCTGCGATCGGCGCGCGGCGAGATGGCCCGCGCGCTGGTCCACCTGGAGCGGGCGTCGGCGCGGGCGCCGGAAGACGTGCTCGTGCTCGAGGCCCTGGCCGAGGTGCTGGCGGCCCTGGATCGCCTGACCGAGCTGGCCGACGTGCTCGAGCGACGCGCCGCCGTCACCGACGACGAGGAGCTGCGCGCCGGCGTGCTGATGGAGCTGGGCGCGCTGCTCGAGGAACGGCTGTTCGACCCGGAGGCCGCCCTCGACGCCTACCAGCGCGCGGCGCGCGACGATCCGCGGGCGCCGGGCGCACGCGACGCGGTCTCGCGCCTCCAGGCCAAGCTCGAGACTGCCGCCGAGTCGTCGGTCGAGCGCGGCGGGGGCGAGGAGGCGTCCGAGACCCCCGAGGCCTGGGATCGCGCCCTGGCGGACCTGGAGCGCGAGGCCCACACCACCAACGATCGCTCGCGCCTGGGACTGCTGGTGCGCGAGATCGAGTCGCTCCAGCGCAAGCGCGGCACGCCGGAGCTGGCGCTGCCGTGGGTGCAGCGCTGGGCGGTGGCGGCCCCGGAAGATCCGGAGGCGCTGCGTGCGCTGGCCCGCATCCACCAGCAGCCGGGCCACGAGGTCGAGCTGACGGCGACGCTCGAGGCCCTGGATCCGCTGCTCGACCTGAACGAGCAGGCGTCGAACCGACGCCAGCTGGCGGCGCTCTACGAGTCGCGCGGCCGCCTCGACGACGCGGTGCGCTCCTACGAGCGCGCGCTCGACGTCGAGCCCCGTCACCTGGAGACCCTGGAGTCGCTCCAGACGCTGCTGCGCGACCGCGGCGACACGCAGAAGCTGGTCGGCGTCCTCCAGCGCATCCTCGACCTGCGCGAGCCGCGCCAGCGGGCGGCCTGCCTGCTCGACATCGCCGAGCTCCAGGAGGAGCTGGGCGACGTGGCCGGCGCCATCGCCACCCGCAGCGAGCTGGAGCGCGACGAGCGCTCGCCCGGCGACTCGGAGGAGCGGCTCGACGCGCTGCTCGAGGTGGCCGGCCGCCACGACGAGATCGAGGCGCGCCTGCGCCAGCGCCGCGAGACCTTCGACCCGGGCAGCGCCGAGTGGGTCGCGCTGGAGCTGCGCCGCGCGCAGATCCTGGGCGAGCGTCTCGACCGGCCCGAGGACGCGGCCGACGCCTTCCGCGCGATCCTCCAGCACGCGCCCGAGTCGCCCGAGGCGAAGTCGGGTCTGGAGCGGTCGCTGCGCGCCAGCATCGACGCCGACGGGCTGGCGGAGTTCCTGGAGGCGCAGGCCGCCGAGGCGACCGACGATGCCGAGCGCGATCGCGCCACGCTGGAGCGGGCGGTGCTGCTCGAGGAGGTGCTCGACCGCGACGCCGAGGCGCGCGAGGCCTACCGCGCGCTCGCCACCGGAGCCGACGACGCCGAGCTGCGGGCCGACGCGTCGTTCCGCTACGAGCGCCTGCTCCAGAACGCCGGCGAATGGGAGGCGCTCCGCGACCACCTGGAGCTCTCGCTCAGCCGCGCGGCCCCGTCGCAGCGGGCCGCGCTGCACGAACGGCTGGCGCGCATCTGCGGCGACCCGCTGCGCGACGAGGCGGCCGAGCTGCGCCACCTGGAGCAGCTCGCCGAGCTCGATCCCGCCCGCGGCGACGTCTGGCGCGTGCTGTCGGAGCGCTACGAGCAGACCGATCGCGCCGAGAACCAGATCCACGCCATGGAGCAGGAGATCGCCGCAGGCTGCGACGTCGGGCGCTCGCTCACGCTGCACGCGCGGCTGGCGGAGCTGCACCTCCAGGTGCGGCGCGATCCGGACGCGGCGCGCGAGCACTACGAGCGCGTCTTCGAGCTCGACCCGTCGCACGCGGCGGCCGCCCAGTACCTGATCGGCCGCTACGACGAGGACCGGCGTCCCGAAGAGGTGATCCGCGTCCTCGAGTCGCGCCTCGCCACCCTCGGACCGGTGACCGAGGACGCGGCGCGCCGCGAGGTGGTGAGCCACCGGACGGCCCTGCGCGTGCACATCGCCAACGTGCGGGCGCAGCAGCTCGACGACGTGGAGGGCGCCATCTCGGCCCTCGAGGTCGCCCTGGGCGAGGCGGGTCCGACGGCCCAGATCGCCGAGCCGCTGGCCGCCTGCTACCAGCGCGCCGGCTACTCCCTCGACCTGATCGAGCTGTCGCGCAGCGCGGCCGCCGCCTGCGACGAGCCCGGCGAGGCGGCCAACTGGTACGTGCGCATGGGCGACGCGTTCCTGGCCCGCGACCGCCCGCGCGAGGCCGCCGACGCGTTCCGCCAGGCGCTGACCGAGCGCCCGGACGATCGCGCCGTGCAGGCGTCGCTGCGCGCCATCTACCGCAAGCTGGGCGACACGCTGCCGCTGGTCGGGCTGCTCGACGCGGAGCTGTCGCACCTGGCCGGCGCCGACGAGGTACCGGTGCGCATGGAGCTGGCCGCGCTCCAGGCCCTGGTGGAGGAGCGCCGCGACGACGCACTGCTGCACGTGCAGCGCGTGCTCCAGCTGGTGCCGCGTCACGCGGAGGCCTTCGAGCGGGCGCTGGCGCTGGCCGGGCAGCTGGGCCGCAACGAGCTGGCCCTCGACCTGATCGAGAACCGCATCGAGCACGCCGGCACGCGCACCGAGCGCGCCGAGCTGCTGGGTCGCCGGGCCGACCTGCTCGCCGGGCCGTTCGCCCAGCCCGACGACGCCATCGAGTCGCTGCGCGCGTCGCTGGCGGCGGCGCCCGACACCGAGCGCCGGGAACAGCTGGCCGACCTGCTGGCCCAGGAGGGCCGCCATGCCGAGTGGCTCGACGTGGTGGGCGAGCAGGCGCGGGACGCCGCCGACCCCGAGGCGCGCATCGCGCTGCTGGAGCGCGCGGTGAGCGTCGCCTGGCAGCAGCTGTCGCCGGACGACGCCCTGCCCTGGCTCGAGCGCCTGGCGAGCGAGCGGCCCGACGACGTGGAGCCGCTGCTGCGCATCGCCCAGGCGCACCGCAGCGCCGGACGCACCGAGAGCCTGCTGCGCACGCTGACCCGCGCGACGGGCCGCACCCGCAACCCGACCCAGCGTCGCAACCTGCAGCTCGAGCGGGCCGCGCTGCTCGAGCTGGAGCTCGAGGCGCCGGGCCGCGCCCACGCCGCGCTGGAGGACGCCCGCACCGCCGCCCCGGAAGATCCCGAGGTGCTCGGACGCCTCGAGCGCCTCCAGGCGGTGCTCTCGCGTCACGGGGAGCGCGCGGCGACGCTGGAGACCCTGCTGCGCGTGTCGCCGGAGGACGCGCTCGATCTGCACCGCGAGCTGGCCCGGCTGCACGGCGGCGCGCTGCGCGATCCGGCGCGCGCGGTCGACCACTGGCGGGCGGCGCTCGAGATCGCCGAGGCCGGCGACCCGACCGACCCGGTGCGCATCGACATCCTGCACGCGCTGTCCGACACCTACCGCCGCGACGGCGACCTGGAGCGCTGGGCCGAGACGGCGGAGCGCGAGCTGGCGGCGCTGGGGCAGGCGCCCGTGTTCGACGATCGCCGCCGCGAGATCCGCCGCGAGCTGGCGCTGGCCTACCACGGCGAGCTGGCGCGCCCCGGCGAGGCGCTCCGGCACGGCCGCGCCCTGCTCGACGCCGGCGAGGACGACCTGCTGGGCAGCGAGACCCTGGACCGCATCGAGTCGCTGGTGCTGGCGCTGCTGCGCCAGGCCGGCGCGCTGGTCGAGCTGGAGACCCGGCTCACCCGGCACCTGGCCCGGCGTCCCGAGAACGCCGAGCGCTGGCTCGAGCTGGCGCGGCTGCGCGAGGAGCAGCTCCAGTCGACCGCCGCGGCGATCGACGCGTACCGCCGTACCCTCGAGCTCGAGCCGGACAGCCTGGCCGCGCGGCGCGGCCTGCGCACCGCCGCCGAGCGGCTCGGTCGACACGAGGACGTGGCCGACGCGCTCGAGCGCGAGCTCGAGCACCCGGAGAGCCAGGACCCGGACATGCGCGGCGGCCTGCTGCGCCGGCTGGGCGACGTGTACTGGCACCGCCTCCAGTCGACGACGCGCGCGAGCCGCTGCTACGCCGCGGCGCTCGAGGCCAACGGCGCCGACTTCGCCGCACTGCGCGCCCTCGAGCGGCTGCTCGAGGCGATGGAGGACTGGCGCGGCGCCCTCGACCTGTACGAGAGCGAGGTCGAGGTGCTGGGCGAAGACGACCCGCAGCGCCGCAGCGAGATCTGGCTGCACGTGGCCGAGCTGGCGCGCGATCACACCGACGACGTGGAGCGCGCCCGTCGCGCCCTGCTGAACGCGGCCGACCTCGAGCCGCTGGCGCCCGGCCACCTGCGCGACCTGGCCGAGCTGCACGACCGCGCCGGCGACACCGACGCCTTCGCCGGGAGCTTCGCCGCCTGGTGCGACACGGAGGGCGTCGAGCCGACGGCCGAGGACGCGCTGCGCCTTTCCGACGCGCTGGCCGCCCTCGACCGGCCGCAGGAGGCGCTCGACCGGGCGCGCCAGGCGGTGGGGGACGAGGACGCCACGCCCGACGCCTGGGACCGGGTCGCCGCGCTGCACGAGCGGATCGGTCGCCCCGGCGAGGCCGCCGACGCGCTGCGCGAAGCCGCCCGTTGCACCAGCGACGCCGAAGCCACGGCGCGCCTGGAGCACGGCGCCCGCCTGGTGGCCGACGAGGATCCGGCCCTCGCCCTCGACCTGCTGCGCGAGGCGGTCCGGCGCCAGCCGGACGCGGTCGCGGTGCACGCCGAGCGGGCGCGGCTGGCGCTGGCGAGCGACGCGCTCGCCGAGGCCGAAGAGGCCGCGGCGGCGGCGCTCGACCGGGACGCGCACCGCGTGCTCGACGACGCGGAGCGCCTGGAGATCGCCCTGATCGGCGGCGACGCGGCGCGCGCCGCCGGGCGCCTGGAGATCGCGGCCGGCTTCTACGGTCGCGCCCGCGACTGCGACGAGACGGATCCGCGGGCGAGCGGATCCTACGGCGAGGTGCTGGCCGAGCTGGGCGACACGGGCCACGCCCGGGCCGCGCTGGAGGCCCGCGTCGCGCTGGGCGACGACTACCCGCAACGGGCCGCGCACCGCGCCACCCTGGCGCTGTGCCTGGAGACCGAGGGCGACGTCGAGGGGGCGCTCGACGCCGCGCTGGCGGCGCTGGAGGACGATCCGCACCAGGAGGTGGCCCTCGGCGTGCGGGTGCGTGCCCACGAGGCGCTGGGTCACCTGGACGAGGCGGTCGAGGCCACCCTGCGCTGGGCCGCGGCCGCCGGCGACGCCGCCACCCGCGGCGAGCGCCTGCTGCGCTGCGCCGAGTGGGAGATGCGCAGCGGCGAGTGCGAGGAGCAGGCGGAAGCCCACGTCCGCCAGGCCCTGGCCGCGAACCCGGAGCAGCCGCAGGCTTGGATCCTGCTGGCCTCGCTGCTGCTCGGGCAGGGTCGGCTGGGCGAGGCCGTCGAGTGCACCGATCGCGCCGCCGCCCACACCCCGGCCGACGACGACCTGGGCACGCTGGCGCTCCTCCAGGGACGCGCCCGCGAGCAGCAGGGCGATCGCAGCCGGGCCGCCGAGGCCTTCGGCCTGGCCGCCGAGGCCGAGCCGCGCTGCACCGAGGCCGCCCTCGCCCAGGCCCGCCTGCTGCGCGGCGCCGGCGAGTGGCGCGCGGCCGCCGAGGCGCTCGAGACGTTCCTGGCGCGACATCCCAACCCGGACCACGCGTCGCTGGCCGACGTCCACGAGCAGCTGGCGCGGCTGCTGGCGGGTCCGCTGGAGGACGTGGACGGCGCCGTCAGCGGCTACCGCCGGGCGATCGCGCTGGCGCCGGATCCGCTGGCGCCGCGCGCGGCGCTGGCCGACCTGCTGAGCCACCGCAGCGGCGACCGCGCCGAGGCGCTCGAGCACGTGCGCCACCTGCTCCAGGTCGACCCCACCGACGCGGCGACGCTGCGCGTGGCCCTGCGCCTGGCGCGCGGCCCCGCGGCCCGTTCCGCGGACGCAAAGGACGCCGCCGGCGCGGACGTCGGCACGGGTCTCGCCGTGCTGCGGGCCCTCGGCCTGGCGTCGGCCTACGAGGTCGAGGAAGCGGAGCGGGCCGCCGGCCTGGCGCTTCCCGAAGGCCTGGCGGATCCCCACTTCGAACGCCTGCGCGCGGTGGCGGTACTGGCCGCCGACGCGATCGCCCAGGCGCTCGAGGCCTCGGAGCACCCGGACGCGCCGGACGCCGGCGACGCCACGCCCGAGGCCGGCTTCCGCGCCGTGCGCCTGCGCATCGAGGGCGAGCTGGCCGCGCCGGCGCTGGTGCCGCTGCCCACCGAGGAGCTGGCCGAGGTGCTGCGCCTGGTGGTGCGGCTGTCGGTGGATCCGGACGCGGTGCGGGGAGACGGACGCCGCGTGAACGCGTTGTCCGAGGCCCTGCGCCGTCGCCAACGCCGCCGGCTGAAGAAGGAGATCGGCGACGTCGCGGCCGAGACGCTGTGTGCCATCGACTTCGAGCACTGGCGCACCGAGCTGCGGGCCCTGGCGGCCGCCCGGGCGCTGGCCGAGTGCGACGCCGACCTGCGCACCGCCCTGCTCTGCCTGGCACGCGACGAGGCCGGCTCGCTCGATCGCGAGATCCGCGACGAGGCGAACGTGGCCGCGTGCGTCGCCCGATCGGAGGTGGCGAAGGCGCTGCTGCGACGCGTGCTGGGCGCCTGGCTCGAGCGCCTCACCTGACCCGATGCGCGCGCGCCGCCGCTACCGACGCATGACCCTGCGCATCGAGGTCGCCTACGAGGCGGAGGGCGTGACCCGCAGCGCGGTGGCGACCACGCTCGGGGCCGGCGGCCTGTTCATCGCCACCGAGGATCCGCTGGAGGTGGGCGTCACCCTGAACGCCCGCTTCCGCCTGGCCGAGGGCTCGACGCTGCACGAGATCGCCGGGCGCGTGGTCTGGAACCACCGCAAGGAGGATCGGCCGGCCCAGACCCCCGGCATGGGCGTGGCCTTCGCCGACCCGGCGAACGGCGCCGTGCTGGCCGCCGAGCTGGAGGCGATCGACGCCGGCCGGAGCCTGCGCGGAGAGACCGAGGAGCCCGCGGCGGGCTAGGCGCGTGCGGCGGCGGCGATGCGGGCCAGGCTGATCCCGCGGCCGCTGCCGGCGTCGGGATCGAGCACGTCCCAGGCCTCGGGCTGGGCCAGGATCGCGGTCACCAGCTGCTGGTGCAGGCTGTGGCCGCCGCGCTCCGCCTTCACGTGACCCTGCACGGGCATGCCGAGCAGCGCCAGGTCGCCGAACAGGTCGAGCACCTTGTGGCGCACGAACTCGTCGCGCCAGCGCAGGCCCTCCGGGTTCACGACCTTCTCGTCGTCGAGCACGACCGTGTTGTCCAGCGAGCCGCCGCGTGCGAAGCCGGCCTCCCACAGCGCCTCGACCTCCTGGAGGAAGCCGAAGGTGCGGGCCGCCGAGATCTCGCGCTCGAAGCGCTCGGCGTCGAGCGGGTTCACCTCGAGCTGCTGGCGGCGGATCGCCGGGTGGTCGAAGTCGACCGCGTAGGTCACGCGGAAGTCGCGGGACGGCTCGATGCTGATCGAGCGGTTGCCGTCGACGATCTCGATCTTGCGGCGCACGCGCAGCACGCGACGCCGGGCGCGCTGGGCGAACAGGCCGGCGGAGCGCACCAGGTACACGAACGGAGCCGCGCTGCCGTCCATCACCGGGATCTCCGGGCCGTCCACCTCGATGCGCACGTTGTCGATGCCGAGGCCGTAGAGGGCCGACATCAGGTGCTCGACCGTACCGACGGTGGCCTGGCCCTGCCCCAGCGTGGTGGCGAGCGCCGTCGAGGAGACCTCGTTCGAGCGCGCAGGGATCTCCACCGGCGTACCCTGGTCGGTGCGCACGAACACCACGCCGGTGTTCGCGTTCGCCGGGTGCAAGGTCAGCTGGGCCGGCGCTCCGCTGTGGAGCCCGACTCCGGTACAGGAGACCTTCTCTGCGATCGTCTGCTGATACAACGCGACACCCCCCGTTCCGGAACCTTCCGGACGCCGCTGGCTGGCATTCATTGAGCAAGCCGCGTGCCGATTCGACGGACCGCGCCGGGTTCTATTTTTATCGAGCATTTTCAGTTGGTTACGAGGCAGATGGACCGCAGGGCCCATTTCCCCCTCGGGGAGTTGCGTGACGCATCGTGACGAACGCGTCACGACCGTGACGGGAACATCACGCCGACAGCGAGGAACGGAGCTCCGTCAGGATGTCGCGGGCGGACTGGTAGCGCTCGCCCGGGTCCTTGCGCATGCAGCGCTCGATCACGCCGTGCAGCAGCGGCGGCAGGTCCGGCACCAGCTCGCGCGGATCCGGCGGCGGGGTGTGCACGTGGTGATACGGGATGTTGCCCTCGGTGAAGGGCAGCGTGCCGGTGGCCATCTCGAAGATCGAGACGCCCAGCGAGTAGATGTCGGTGCGGTGGTCGACGTTCTTGCCGAGGGTCTGCTCCGGGCTCATGTAGTAGGGCGTGCCCGAGACCACGGTGGTGTGGTTGCGCACCTCCTCGATGGCCTTGGCCAGGCCGAAGTCCATGATCTTGGCCTTGCGCTCGACGGTCCACATGGTGTTGGCCGTCTTGATGTCGCGGTGCACGATCTTCTTCTCGTGGGCGTAGGCCAGCGCCTCGGCCATCTGGGCCAGCACGTGGACTATGCCCCGCGGCGCGATCTTGCCACGGCGCTTGATGATCTCCTTGAGCGTGTTGCCGTCCACGTACTCCATGGCGATGTAGAACACGCCGTCCTGCTCACCGGCGTCGTAGACCGTCACGATGTTCGGGTGGTTCAGCTTGGCCGCGCTCTTGGCCTCGCGCAGGAAGTTGGCCAGCGCCTGCGGGTTCTCCTTGAGCGTCTCGGGCAGCACCTTGAAGGCGACGGTGCGGTCGAGCACGGTGTCGTCGGCCTTGTAGACGATGCCCATGCCGCCGCGGCCCAGCGTGCCGCGGATCGTGTAGCGGCCCGGCGTGGAGGGCGCGGCGGTGGCGGCGTCGGCCTGGGCTGCGCGCTCCTGGGCCTTCTCGCGCAGGGCCCCCAGCCGGGCCTCCACGTCCTCGTAGTGGAAGTCGAAGCCCAGGATCTTCTCGAACAGGGCCAGCGCACGGTCGAGCTCGTCGGTGGCCTCGAGCACGCTGGCCAGGCAGTAGAAGGCGCGCACCGTGTCGCGCTCGATCTCGCGGTCGCGGGTGGCGTCCTCGAGCTTGGCGATCGCCACCGGGTACATCTCGCGCTCGCGGAAGATCTCGCCCAGCATGGCCGAGGCGTTGGCGAAGTCGTCGGTGCCGGGCTCCACCTGCTGGGCGGTGCGGATCGCCTCGTCGTTGCGGCCGGCCAGGCGGTGCAGCTTGGCGGCTCCCAGGAAGGATCCGGCCTGCTCCAGCATGGCGGCCTCGCGCTCGTCGTCGCCGGCCAGCGCGAAGCACTCGGCGGCCTCGGCGAAGCGT
Organism: Myxococcota bacterium; assembly: GCA_050618055.1. Lineage (GTDB taxonomy): Bacteria > Myxococcota_A > UBA9160 > UBA9160 > SMWR01 > CALDCK01. The sequence goes on along the minus strand of JBNLVK010000014.1, from coordinate 2,058 downwards.
CCCGCCCGCTCGTAGTTCTCGCCGGCGCGGGCGCGATCGCCGGCGCTGGTGAACATCTCGGCGGCCTGGGCGCCGTCGCGGGCCTTCTCGTAGCAGGCCCCGGCCTTGTCGTACTGCTCGAGCAGCCGGTACAGGTCCGCCGCCTCGGCGTACTCGCCGGCCGCCTCGAACTGCTCCGCGGCGGTCTGCTCCTCGCCGCGGTCCCGGTGGTACTCGGCCAGGATGCGCGCCGCCTCGTCCGGCTTGCCCGCGTCCTCCAGCACCTTCGCCGCCTTGGGCGCCAGCCTGGCCTTCTGGAACAGCTCGACGGCCGCCGGCACGTCGTCGCGCCGCACGGCGATCTCGGCGGCGGGCTCGTAGAGCTGGCCCTTCATCAGGATCGCCTGGGCCTTCGCGAGCTCGTCGGCGCGCTCGTAGAAGCCGCCGGCCGCCCGGTACAGGCGCGCCAGGTCCTCGCCCTTCGAGGTGCCGGTCCCGCCGCCGGCGCTGCCCAGGTCGAGGATCTCCTTCTCCAGGCAGCGCGCCGCGTCGGCCCACAGCTCGCACTTCGCGTAGGCGCGCGCCGCCTCGCGCGGGAAGTCTGCGCTGTCGTAGCTCTGGGCGGCGCGCCGGTGGTCGCCGGCCTTCTCGAAGCACTCGGCCGCCAGGCTGATGTTGCCGGCCTCGACGTAGGCCTCGGCGGCGCGGGCGTGCTCGTCCTGCTGGGCGAAGATCACCGCCGCGGCGTCGTGGTGACCGGCCTTGGTGTAGATCTCGGCCGACTCGAGGAACTGGTTCTGGTCGTGACGGATCTCCGCCGCGCGCACGAACTCCTCGGCCTCGATGAAGTAGTTGGCGGCCTCGTCGTGGAGCCCGGCGCTGATGCAGATCTCGGCGGCCTCGAGGGGCAGGCCCTTCTTCGCGATCGCCGCCGCCTCCTTCCTGGCCTTGCGCGCGCTCTTCTTGTCGCCCTCGGCGTTCTTCTGGAGCGCCGCGGCGAACTGCTCCTCGTCCATCTCGCCCTTTGGCGTGCGCGGGCCGCCGCCCTTGCCGGGCAGCAGCGTGGCGACCAGCAGCACCAGGCCCAGCGGCGCCAGCACGAAGCGCAGCGGGAAGCCGGACAGGGCCGAGAGGACCGCGTCGCTCTCGAGCCCGATCGGGGCCAGCGCCAGCGCCGCCTCGAGCCCGTTCGAGACCGGATCGTAGAGGCGGAGCTTCCACTCCTCCGGTGCGTAGGCGAGCGCCAGCCCGACGCCCCCCGCCAGCAGCAGGAGGACCGCCACGCTCCCCAGCAATGCCCGAACCAGACCACGCACGGCCCGCAGATCTCCCCGTCTCGGGCCGAGGTCCGGCCCCCCCTGCCTATCGACAGGTCGGCGCCCGATCTACAGGAGCTTGGGCTGGGCCGGGGCTCCGGTCTGGAGGGGGATGCCGAAGTACTCCCGGGCGCGCCGGGTGGCCACTCTCCCGCGGGGAGTGCGGGCCAGGAAGCCCTCGTGGATCAGGTAGGGCTCGACCACGTCCTCGAGCGTCCCCTTGTCCTCGCCCAGGGCGGCGGCCAGGGTCTCGAGTCCCACCGGCCCCCCGTCGAACTTCTCCAGCAGGGTGAGCAGCACCGCCCGGTCGAAGCGGTCGAAGCCGCCGTCGTCCACGTCCAGGCGCTCCAGCGCGTAGCGGGCCAGCTTGACGCTCACCACGGACCCGCTGCCGCCCTCCACGTCGGCGAAGTCGCGCACCCGGCGCAGCAGGCGGTTGGCCACCCGCGGCGTGCCGCGGGAGCGGCGCGCCATCTCGGCGATCGCCTCGGGCTCGACCTGCATGTCCAGCACCCGGGCCGAGCGCACCAGGATCCGCTCCAGGTCCTGCGGCGGGTAGTACTCCAGGCGCGCCATCCAGCCGAAGCGATCCCGCAGCGGCGAGGTCAGCAGGCCGGCGCGGGTGGTGGCGCCCACCAGCGTGAAGCGCGGCAGGTCGAGGCGCACCGACTGGGCGCCCGGACCCTGGCCGATCAGGATGTCGAGCTGGAAGTCCTCCATGGCCGGGTAGAGGATCTCCTCCCCCGCCGGCGGCAGGCGGTGG
>JBNLVK010000013.1:0-2930 GCA_050618055.1 Myxococcota bacterium | reverse complement strand
GACCCACGCCGCCGCGGCCTACCTGGACCACGACGCGGTCTTCGACGCCCTGCGCCGCCTGGAGGCCGACGCGGTGTGGCCGGGCTGGGGCTTCGTGGCCGAGGACGCCGGCTTCGTGGAGCGGGTGCTCGAGGCGGGCATGCGCTTCCTGGGACCGTCGCCCGACGTGATGCGCGCCGTCGGCGACAAGATCGGCTCGAAGCACGCGGCCGAGTCGGCGGGCGTGCCGGTGGTTCCCTGGAGCGGCGGGGAGCTTCGCGACGTCGAGACGGCGCGCGAGCACGCGGCGCGCATCGGCTACCCGGTGGTGCTCAAGGCCAGCGCCGGCGGCGGCGGACGCGGCATCCGCGTGGTCACCCGCGAGGAGGACCTGGCGGCGGCCTTCGCCTCGGCCAAGGCGGAGGCGCGCGGCGCCTTCGGCGACGAGCGGCTGTTCGTCGAGCGCATGCTGCGCCGCGGTCGCCACGTGGAGGTGCAGATCGCCGCCGACGCCCACGGGCTGGCGCTCTCGCTGGGCTGCCGCGACTGCTCGGTGCAGCGGCGCCACCAGAAGATCCTGGAGGAGGCGCCGCCGCCGGGTCTGCCCGACGCGCTGGTGGCCTCGCTCGAGGCCCACGCGGTGCGGCTGGCCGAGACCGTGGGCTACGTCGGTGTGGGGACCGTGGAGTTCCTGGTCTCCGGCGGCGACGTGGCGTTCCTCGAGGTGAACCCGCGCCTCCAGGTGGAGCACGGCATCACCGAGGAGCTCACCGGCGTCGACCTGGTGGCGCTCCAGATCCGCATCGCCCGCGGCGAGTCGATCGCCGACGTGGCCGACGTGCCGCGTCGGGGCGCCGCCATCGAGGCGCGCATCTGCGCCGAGGATCCGGAGGCCGACTTCCTGCCGGCGCCCGGCCGCATCGCCCGTTTCGACCCGGCGCTCGGACCGCGGCTGCGGGTCGACACCGGCGTCGTGGCCGGGGCGCGCGTGCCCCCCGACTTCGACTCGCTGATCGCCAAGGTGATCGCCAGCGGCGACACCCGCGAGGAGGCCCGGGCCCGGCTGGTGTCCGGCCTGGTCGACTTCGAGCTGCTGGTCGAGGGCGGCGCGTCGAACAAGGGCTACCTGATCGACCTGCTGGAGACCGACACCTACCGCCGCGGCGAGGCCGACACCGAGTGGCTCGACCGCAGCCCGGAGCTGCGCGGCGGCTCGGACGTCCACGCGGTGCCGGCACTGGTCGCCGCCGCGATCCTGTCGTACCAGCGGTCGCGGGACGCGGCGCGCCGCGCCTTCATGGCCGACCCCAGCCACATCGCGCCCTCCCAGATCCCGGCCTCCGACGGCCAGCGCATCGACCTCTCCCGCGGCGGCGAGAGCTATCGGCTCGAGGTGTTCGCCATCGGCGCCTGGCGCTACCGGGTGCACCTGGACGGCCGCGTGGTGCAGGTGTCGCTGCGCAGCGAGGGGTCGGGCCGCGGCGTGCTGGAGATGGCGGGCGCGTCGCTGCGCACCCTCCACGACGCGAACGAGCGCGGGCTGCGCGTCGAGGTGGAGGGCCGGCCCTACCGCTTCGGCAGCGAGCTGGCCGGCCAGGTCCGGGCGGGAACGCCGGCCCTGGTGGTCGCCCTGTCGGTGCAGGCGGGCGACGTCGTCCAGGCGGGCCAGCCGCTGGGCCGCCTCGAAGCGATGAAGATGGAGATCGGCTTCGACGCGCCGGTGGCCGGCACGGTCAAGGAGATCGCGGTCCGGGCGGGACAGCAGGTGGCCGCCGGCGAGCTGATCCTGTCCATCGAGCCGGCCGGCGACGACGCGGGGCGCGCCGCCGGCGAGCGCCTCGTGCTTCCGGCCGCGGCGGATCCGCTCGACCTGTTCACCCGCGCCGGCGACGACGAGACGCCGGACCTGGGTCGGGCGGGCCAGGCTCCCGAGCCCGAGCGGCGCCGCGCCATCGAGGCCGCCCGCGACGAGATCCGGCGCGTGCTGATGGGCTACGACGTGAACCCGGCCCGCGGCGAGAAACTGGCCGCCTTCCTGGAGGCGCCGCTGCCCGACGGGCTGTCGGACACCTTCCGCTGGGAGCTGGCCGAGGTCCGCCACGAGCTGTCCCTGTTCGCCGATCTGGCGCGGGTGTTCAGCCGGGCGCCGCGACCGGGCAACGGCAGCGGCCCGGGGCGCTCGAACCACGCCCAGCTGCGCGACTTCGTGCGGCGGGTGGAGACCGGCGACGCGGTGGTGAGCGACGCCTTCCGCGAGGTGCTGACGGCGGCGGTCGCCCACTACGGACTCCACGACCTGGCCCCGTCCGACGGGCTCGAGCGCGCCGTGCTGCGGCTGCTGGCGTCGCAGCACGAGCCGGACCTGCGCCGGCGGCTGGTGCTGGGCTGCATCCGGCGCGTGCACGCCCTGGCCCGGTCCGGGCTGCACCTGGGCGACGACCGGCGCATGGACGAGGCCATGACGCGCATCGCCACGCTGCGCCCGCTGGTGTCGGACGCGGTGGCCGACGCGGCGCTCGAGGCCGGCTACGCCATCTTCGAGGGACCGCTGCTCCAGAGCGAGGCCGAGCGCACCTCGAAGGAGGTCGAGGCCTGGCTGGCGGCCGCCGAGGCCGACGTCCAGGAGCCGCCGGCGGCCGTGCTCACCCACCTGGCCAGCGCGCCGCGGGCCGTCTTCGACCGGGTGGGCCGCTGGCTCGAGGACGACGATCCGCGGCGCCGCTCCGTGGCGCTGGCGGCCCACGCGCGGCGTCTCTACGCGCCGGCCCGGCCCGCCGCCCACACCTCCGGCGTGATCGGACCGGTCCACGTGGAGCGGCTCGACTTCCCCGACGGACGCATCGTGGTGTCGGGCGTGGCGCGGCGCGAGCAGCTCGCCCCCACCGTGGAGCGCCTGTCGCGGGCGGCGGCGGCCGCCCCCGCCCCCGCGCCCCGCCCGCGCGCCCACGCCC
>JBNLVK010000012.1:0-2813 GCA_050618055.1 Myxococcota bacterium | reverse complement strand
GGTCCTGTTCTGGTCTCTCGTCATCAGCCTGGCGCTGCACGGGCTGGGCGCCGCGCCGTTTTTGATCTGGGAGTTTGCCCCGAACGGCAAGAGCCTCGACGCGGAGTGGGCCGAACAATTCGACGATTTTGAGGGAATCGGCCACGGCATGAACCAGGGCCGATGGGCCAACCTCGAAGATCTCCCGAAACCGGAAGAAGAGCCAGAACCGCAACCGGAGCCGGAGCCGGAACCGGAGCCGGAGCCCGCGCCGGTCACGAAGACGGAGACGGCAACGGCCGCCGCGCCCGGGCCGGATCCGGCCGCGCGTCTTCCGGTCGGCGACGACGCCGCCGAGCACTGGGACCTGCTGGCCCGCTTCGACTCGGGCCATCGCCTCTACGCCCGCTTCCTCGTCACCAATACCGGACCCGGCGACCGCAGCGCCGTCGCGCTCGGGCACCTGGTCGCGCCGGACGGCAGCGTCACCGAGTTCCGCAACGGTCGCCGCCAGGGCCGCTGGACGCTGTCGGCGGATCGGCGGCGCATCGCCATCGGCTCGAGCGTGCTCGACCTCTCCGGCGACACGACCCGGCTCGAGGTGGACAACGACAAGCGCCGCGTCGAGATCGCGCTCGCCCTCGAGCCGGGCGGGGGCGGACGCTCCGCGCCCGCGGCCCCCGGCGGCTACCGCATCGACCTGCTCCACCTGGCGGTGCCGGCCCGCGGCCATTTCCGGGTGGGCGACATGACCACCGCCATCCCCCTGGTCGGCCGGGCCACGCTCAGCCACACCTGGTTTCCCGGTCCGGAGGCCGAGGGCCTGTGGCGCCGCCTCGACGTCTCTTCGCTGGCGCCCGGCCCCCGGCTCTTCCTGAGCGTGCTCGACCCGCCGGGCAGCCGGGGCGACCGCTGGCACTGGATCGCCGGTGGCGCCGCGGGCGATCCGCCGGTGGCGCTGCAAGCGCCCGTCGCGCTCCGCGAGGGCCCGGCGGGCGACTACCGGCTGCCGGAAGGGATCAAGTTGGGGGTATCCCACCACGATCCGGTCCACGGCGAGGTCCGCCTCGGCCCCACCCGCCTCCAGATCGACCCGCTGGACGCCCTACCTGCCCTCCTGCGGATGGTGTACTCCTTCGGCGGACGTCCCCGGCACTTCTGGGTGGACGCCACGCTGGACGTTGCTCTCAAGTCCCCCCGGAGAGACGCCGTTCTGCGGATCGGGGGCCCGGCTTCCGCGGCCCTCTACTTCCTGGACACCTCCCCCCCTGGACGAGCTGCCGCAGCCCCCGACTCCATCCCCCCGATGTGAGGAACCGGACCTGTGCGAGTGGGTCTGCTGAACAACCTGCGAGCCGGACGCAGCGACGCCCAGGTGTCGCGCGTGCTGGGCCTGCTGCGCCGCTACCCGGACGTGCTCCACGTCGAGACCGACAGCGCGCGCATCCTGCCCGAGGCGCTGGCCGAGTTCGCCCGCCAGGAGGTCGACCTGCTCGTCCTGAACGGCGTTGACGGCACGCTCCAGTACGCGCTGACCGAGCTGCTCACCAACCCGGACTTCGCGGGCCTGCGCAGGGTCGCCCCGCTGCGCGGCGGCCGCACCAACATGACCGCCCTCGACCTGGGAACCGGCAAGGACCCGGTGAAGGCGCTCGAGGGTCTGCTCGTGGCGGCGCGCACCGATCGGCTGCACGAGCGCGTGATCCAGCGACCGGTGCTGCGCGTGCGCTCGAGCCGGCGCGAAGGCGTGGAGTACGGGATGTTCTTCGGCGCCGGCCTGATCCAGCGCGCCATCCAGTTCACCCACCGGGTGTTCGAGGGGCGCAACCACGGCGTCTGGGGCGTGGGCCTGGTGACCGGCACGCTGCTCACCCGACTGGCCTCGCGACCCAAGGAAGGCATGCTCACGCCGGACAAGATCCAGATCCAGATCGACGAGCGCGAGGCGCGCGGCGGCGAGTTCTACCTGGCCTTCGCCACGTCGCTGTCGCGGCTGTTCCTGCGTCTCGACCCGTTCTGGGGAACGGGTCCGGGCGCCGTCCGCTTCACCAGCATCGCCAGCTCGGTACGGCGCATGGGACGCAACACGCTTCCCATCCTGCGCGGACGTCCGGGGCCCTTCGTCACGCCGGAGCACGGCTACGAGAGCGCCAACGCCGACCGGCTCCGGCTGCGCATGGGCTGCGGCTACACCATCGACGGCGAGATCTTCGAGCCGCTGGACGACGAGGTCGTCACCGTCGAGGCGGACCGGCGGATCCAGCTGCTGCGGGCGTGAGCACGCCGCTGGCGCGACTGGTCGATCGCGAGATCGCGGGCGACGCGCCGCCCGTCTGCGCGCCCTTCGTGGCCGAGATCCGGCGGCGCTTCGCCGGCGTGGCGGCGGTGCTCTTCTACGGGTCCTGCCTGCGCGGCGCCACCGACGAGGGCGTGCTCGACTTCTACGCGCTGGTCGACGACTACGCCCTCGCCTACGGCGGGGGCTGGCTGGCGCGCGCCAACGCGCTGCTGCCGCCGAACGTCTTCCACGTGACGGCGGGCGACCGCCACGCCAAGGTCGCCGTCGTCTCGACCGCCGACTTCGCCGTACACACCGGCGAGCGGGCGCTGCGGCCGCTGGTGTGGGCGCGCTTCTGCCAGCCCTTCGCGGTGGCCTGGCTGCGCGACGAGGCCGCGCGCACCGCGCTGGTGGCGTCGGCGGCGGACGCCCTGCGCACCGCCGCGCTGCGCGGACTGGGCCTGCTGCCGCTGCGCGACGACGGAACGGTCGCCACCGCGTCCGGGCCCTTCTGGACGCGCCTGTTCGCCGAGACCTACGCCAGCGAGCTGCGGCC
>JBNLVK010000011.1:0-24723 GCA_050618055.1 Myxococcota bacterium | reverse complement strand
TTCAGCCTGGACGTGCGCATCACGCCGGTTCAGGTGGGCCGCGCCGCCCACACCCAGGTGTGGACCGCCGGCGGCGAGGACGAGCTGCTCGGGCGCGTGGGCCAGGTCTCGGACACGGTGATCGAGCACATCGTGGGCGCGGTGCCGGCCGTGGTCACCCGCGTGCTGATCCGCGGCGGCGCCGGCTTCGAGCGCGAGCTGGCGCAGCGGCTGGAGACCCGGGTGGGCCAGCCCTACGACCCGGTGCGCGTGCGCGCCGACCTGGCGAGGCTGCGCTCGAACCCGGCGGTCGTCTCCGCCGACGCCGAGACCGAGCGCGACGACGACGGCATCGAGGTGCGCTTCCAGATCCTGCTGGCCGATCCGTCGCTCACCCAGCCGGGGCTCGCCGGCGACCAGCGCATCGCCGAGATCCAGGTGCGCGGCAACCGGCGCATCGAGGAGGCGGCGATCCGCTCGCGGATCGGCAGCCAGCCCGGCGAGCGCTACGACCCGACCCAGATCAGCCGCGACATCGCGTCGGTGCACGCCCTGGGCTTCTTCCGCAACGTGCGCGTCTTCAGCGAGGAGACCCCGGACGGACGCGTGCTGGTGTTCGACGTGGAGGAGAACCCGGTCGTCCGGCAGATCTCCATCACCGGCAACGACAACCTGGACAGCGACCGCATCCGCGACATCCTGACGCTCACCACCGGCTCGACCCTCGACCAGCCCCTGCTGTACGAGAACCGGGAGCGCATCCAGACGCTTTACAAGGCCGAGGGCTACTTCCTGGCCGAGGTGACCTTCGAGATCGAGCCGCTGGGCGAGGCGTCGGTGGGCGTCAACTTCGACGTGGTCGAGAACGACAAGCTGCGCCTGCGCCAGGTCGTCTTCAACGGCAACGAGCAGTTCACCGACGGCGAGCTGATGGAGGAGTTCCAGACCAAGCGCTGGCGCTTCTGGTCCTACGCGACCTCCTGGTTCGACCGCTCCGGAACCTACTCGGAGCCGCTCTTCGTGCAGGACCTGCGCACGGTGGAGCGCAAGTACACCGACGCCGGCTTCCTCCAGGTGCGCGTCTCCCAGCCCGAGGTGAAGCCCAGCGAGGAGGGGCTGACCGTCGAGGTCGACATCGCCGAGGGACGCCGCTTCAAGGTGGGCAGCCTGGAGGTCAGCGGCGACTCGACCGTCGACATCGAGTCGCTGCGCGACAAGCTCGAGCTGGAGGAGGGCGCCTGGTTCAACCGCAGCCACCTGACCGAGGACGTCGCCGCCCTGACCGAGTACTACCAGGACCGCGGCTTCTACTTCGCCCAGGTGACCCCGCTCTCCAACCTGACCGAGGCCAACGAGCTGGTCGACGTGCGCTTCGACGTGCGCAAGGGCCCGCTCTACTTCGTGCGCCGCATCGACATCGCCGGCAACACGGTGACGGTCGACCCGGTGATCCGCCGCGAGGTGCCGATCGTCGAGGGCCAGCTCTACTCGCAGCGGGCGGTCATGCTGGCCCGCCAGCGCATCGAGGGCCTGGGCTTCTTCGAGGAGGTCGACTTCAAGGTGGAGCCCGCCGACGAGGGCGACCAGCTCGACCTGAAGGTGAACGTGGTCGAGCGCCCGACCGGGTCGTTCAGCTTCGGCGCCGGCTTCTCGTCCCAGGACGGCCTGGTGCTCACCGGCTCGCTGGCCCAGCAGAACCTGTTCGGGCGCGGCTACCGCACCAACGTCTCCCTCGACTACGGAGGCCGCACCCAGCGCTTCTTCGTCAACCTCTCGGACCCCTACTTCCTGGACAGCAACTTCAGCTTCGGGGCGACGGTCTCGCGCACCAACGTGAACTTCTCCGACTTCAAGCAGGAGAGCACCGGTCTCGACCTGATCCTGGGCCACTCGCTCTCGGAGGACGGCCGCACCCGCGGCTTCCTGCGCTACAGCTTCAACCAGCGGCGCCTGGACGAGGACGAGAACGTGAACGCCGCCTCGGCGATCCTGCGCGAGATCTTCGAGGACTCGCTGACCACCAGCCTGCTGGGGCTGTCGGTGGTGCAGGACACGCGGAACGACCGCTTCGCGCCCACCGAGGGACGCCGTCTGGGCTTGACCTTCGAGGGCGCCGGCCTGGGCGGCTTCACCGAGTTCCTGCGCGTCGAGAGCCAGGGCGCCTTCTACCTGGGCGCGCCGCGCTGGCTGCTCGACCGCTCCACCTTCGTGGTCAACACCCGCGCCGGCTGGGCGCTGCCGCTCAACACGATCGGCGACTTCGAATCGCCGCCGAACCTGTTCCCGGGCATCGTGGAGGACAACCTGGCGCCGCTCGACCAGATCGACCGCGACCTCGAGCTGCCGCTCACCGAGCGCTACTTCCTGGGCGGCCTGGGCCAGTTCGGCCTGCGCGGCTTCGAGGCCCGCTCGGTGGGTCCGCGCCGCGCGATCCTCGCCGAGGCGCTCACCCAGGGCGGTCAGGCGAGCGGGCAGTTCTCGCCCCTCGGCTATGCCTTCGACACGGACCAGACCAGCCCGACCTTCGGGCAGTTCGTGTGCCTCGACGGCCAGAACACGACCATCCCCACGCCGGGCAACGGCAACGGCATCTGCAACCAGATCGACGCCAAGGAGATCGACGACTTCGACGACCTGGACGAGACCGACGTCGTGGGCGGCAACAAGTTCATCGTCACCAGCCTGGAGTACCGCTTCCCGATCTCGGAGACGGTGGGCCTGCAGGGCGTGGTGTTCCTGGACATGGGCAACGCCTTCGCCGAGAACGACGACAACCTGTTCGACTTCGAGGAGTGGCGCTACGGTACCGGCGCCGGCGTGCAGTGGTTCTCCCCCTTCGGGCCACTGGCGCTCGTCCTGGGCTTCCCGCTGGACCGGCTCTCGGTGGAGGACTCGACGGTCTTCGAGTTCTCGGTCGGCGGCGCCGGCTTCTAGGAGGGTCCCTGCGGGGACCCCGGGCGGCGCTATGCTCATCGCCCCTCCCGGAACCCCCGGCCCAACCCATTCCACACCGCGTCGCTACGCTCTTCGCGTCTTCGTCTGGAGGAACCTCTTCATGCACGTGCACAAAGCCCTCGTCCTGCTGGCCCTGGCGGCCCTCCTGGTGGTGGGGACGGCGGCGTCCGACGAGCCCGTCAAGGTGGGCGTCGTCGACATCGACCAGGCCATCAGCTCGACCGAGGAGGGCAAGGCCGCCCGCGAGGAGTTCGCCCGCAAGCAGCGCGAGGCCGAGGCGAAGATCCAGCCGATGGTCGACCGCTACCGCGAGCTGGAAGAGGACCTGAAGGCCAAGAAGTTCGTGCTGTCGGACGAGGCGCTGTTCCAGAAGCAGCTCGACCTGGCCGAGATGCGCAACCAGATCCAGAACAAGATGAAGGAGCTGGAGGGACAGCTCCAGGTGGACCAGAAGCGCCTGGAGGGTCCGCTCACCAAGAAGCTGGTGGAGATCATCGAGGAGGCCGGCAAGTCGAAGGGCTTCACCATGATCTTCCGCCGCGGTGCGCCGGGTCTGCTCTACACGCGGGAGGCCCTGGACATCACCGACATCATCATCGAGAAGTACAACCAGAAGGGCTAGGCGCTTGTCGGGGATCCACCCTACAGCGGTCATCGGCGACCGGGTGAAGATCGCCGACGGCGCCGTCGTCGGCGCGCACTCGGTGATCGACGGCGACGTCGAGATCGAGGCCGGCGCCGAGATCGGCCCGCAGGTGTGCATCCAGGGCCGGACGCGCATCGGCGCGCGCACGCGCATCTTCCCGTTCTCGGTGATCGGAGCGACGCCCCAGATCCTGGCCGAGGACCGGCTGGGCGGACGCCTCGAGATCGGCGCGGACAACGAGATCCGCGAGTTCGCCTCGATCCACGTCGGCAGCCCGGGCGGCGGCGGCCTGACGCGCATCGGCGACGGCAACCTCTTCCAGAACTCGGTGCACGTGGCCCACGACTGCAAGGTGGGCAACCACTGCGTACTGGCGGCCCAGTCGGCGCTGGGCGGCCACGTCTCCGTCGAGGACCACGTGGTGATCGGCGCGAAGAGCGGCGTCCACCAGTTCGTGCGCGTGGGCGAGTCGGGCTTCAGCGCCGCCAACTCGATGGTCTCGAAGGACGTCGCCCCCTTCTCGAAGGTGGCCGGCGACCGGGCCCGCTTCGTGGGCGTGAACCGCATCAACCTGGAGCGGCGCGGCTTCCCGGCCGAGCGCATCGCCGTGATCAAGCACGCCTTCCACCTGCTCTTCCAGTCGCGGCTGCTCTTCGAGGAGGCCTGCCTGCGGGTCGAAGAGGAGTGCCGGTCCTCGAAGGACGTGGCCCACCTGCTCGCGTTCCTGCGTTCCGCGGAGCGCGGGTTCGTCCGCTGAGCGCCGGGGCGCGTGGTGGGCGGAGACGTGCTGGGGCTGATCGCGGGGGAGGGGACGTTTCCCCTGACCATCGCCCGCTCGGCGCGCAGTCGCGGCACGAAGCTCCTGTGCGTGGCGCTGCGCGACATGGCCGACCCGGAGATCGAGTCGGTCGTCGACGACGTGGCCTGGATCCACCTGGGCGAGGCCGCCGCCGGCATCGCCTTCCTGAAGCAGGGCGGCGTCCACCAGGCGGTGATCGCCGGCAAGGTGCCCAAGCGCGTGCTGTACGGCGACACCGAGTCGCTGCGCTTCGACGAGGGCGCCGAGCAGGTGATGGGCAGCCTGGCCGACCGCAAGGACGACACGATCATGCTCGCCATCGCGGACTTCCTGGCGGGCGCCGGCATCGAGCTGCTGCCCCAGTGGTCGCTCTCGCCGGAGCTGCTGCTGGGGCCGGGTCCGCTGGGCAAGTGCACGCCGACGCCGGCGCAGCAGGAGGACATCGCCTTCGGCCTGCCCATCGCCAAGAAGATCGGCGAGCTCGACATCGGCCAGACCGTCGTGGTGAAGGACCGGGCCGTGCTGGCGGTGGAGGCCATCGAGGGCACCGACGCGGCGATCCGCCGCGCCGGCACGATCGCCCGCGGCGGCTGCGTGGTGAAGGTGGCGAAGCCGGACCAGGATCCGCGCTTCGACGTGCCGGCCATCGGTCCGCGCACGGTGGAGATGCTGCTGGAGGCCCGCGCCTCGGTGCTGGCCTTCGAGGCCGGCGCCACCATCGTGCTGGAGCGCGAGGCGGTGGTGGCCCGTGCCGACGCCGAGGGCCTGGTGATCGTCGGCGTCGAGTGGGAAGTCGAGCCGTGAGCGGGTCGGACGCGCTGCGCGTCGGCGTCGTCGGCGTCGGCCACATGGGCCGCCTGCACGCGGCCAAGCTGGTCGAGCGCTCGCGCGAGGAGGGCGACGTCCGGCTGGTGGGCGTGTCGGACCAGGACCGCGAGCGCGCCGACGCGGTGGCGTCCGAGCTCTCGGTGCCGGTCGTGCCCGACGCCCGCGCGCTGCTGCGCGACGTGGACGCGGTGATCGTGGCGGTTCCGACCGTTGCCCACTTCGACCTGTGCAGCGCCGCCCTCGCGGGCGGCGTCGACGTGCTCGTCGAGAAGCCCATCTCGGTGACCGTCGACGAGGCGGACCGCATGGTCGAGCTGGCGCGCGGCCACGGGCGGGTGCTCCAGGTGGGTCACCAGGAGTGGTTCAACTCGGCCATGCGCGTCGTGCGCGAGCGCATCGTGTCGCCGCGCTTCGCCGAGATCCACCGCATGGGCCCGTTCCCGGAGCGCAGCACCGACGTCGACGTGGTGCGCGACCTGATGATCCACGACATCGAGATCCTCCAGCAGCTGCTCGGCAAGGAGCCGGAGCGGGTCGACGCGGTGGGCGTGCCGGTGCTCACCAACCACCCGGACATCGCCAACGCGCGCCTCACCTTCCCCGACTTCTGCGTGGCGAACCTGACCGCCAGCCGCGTCTCGCCGACGCCGATGCGCAAGTTCCGGCTGTTCCAGCGCGACGCCTACTTCTCCATCGACTTCCTCGAGCAGAAGGCGATCCTGTTCCGGCGGCTGCCGCGTCCGGACGGTCCGCCGAAGATCGAGTTCGAGCAGCTGGAGACGGATCCGGGCGACGCGCTCCAGGCGCAGCTCGGCGTGTTCGTCGAGGCGGTGCGCACGCGCTCGGCGCCGCGGGAGGACGGCCAGCGCGGCATCAGCGGGGCCGAGGCCGCCGCGGCGCTGCGCACCGCGCTGCGCGTGATCGACGCCATGCCGCCCATCGAGGGCCTCGATTGAGCGTCGTGCTGCTGTCGGTCGGCGATGCCTCCGGCGACGTGGTGGCCAGCGATTTCGTTCGGGAGCTGGCGGCCCTGCGTCCGGGCACGCGCTTCGTGGGGCTCGGCGGCAGCGAGATGGCCGCTGCCGGCGTCGAGCTGCTGGTGGACCAGAGCGCGCTGGCCGTGGGCGGCCTGGTCGAGCTGGCGCCGGACCTGGCGGGCGTGGTCGGGGCCTGGCGCAAGATGGTGAACGCGCTGCGCGTCACCCGTCCCGACCTGGTGGTGCTGGTCGACTCGTCCGGCTTCAACCTGCCGTTCGCGAAGCGGGCCAAGCGTCTGGGCATTCCCACGCTCTACTACGTGGCGCCCCAGGTCTGGGGCTGGCGCACCGGACGCATCCGGAAGATCGCGAAACGCGTGAGCCGGCTGGCGGTGATCTTCCCCTTCGAGCCCGAGGTCTACGCGGGGACGGGCGTGCCGGTGGAGTACGTGGGACATCCGCTGGCCGAGCGCATCGAGTCGGCGCGCAGGCTCGAGCCGGCGGCCGCCCGCGAGGGTCTGGGCCTGCCCGCCGGGGCGCCGATCGTGGCGCTGCTGCCGGGCAGCCGGCGGGCGGAGATGCGGCACCTGCTGCCGCTGCAGCTGGCGGTGGCGAAGACCCTGCACGCCCGCGACCCGCGCCTGCACTTCGTGCTCCCCCGGGCCAGCAGCCTGGAGAAGGAGCGCATCGACGAGGGGCTTCGCGAGGCGGCGCTGCCCTCGCTGCTGCCGCTCACCGTGGTCGAGGGGCGCGCCCAGGAGGTGCTGCGCGCCGCCGACGTGGCGCTCTGCAAGCCCGGCACGTCGACGCTCGAGGCGGCGCTGCTCGGCTGTCCGCTGGTGGTGGCGGCCCGTAGCAGCTGGCTCACCAGCGTGGTGCTGCGCCGGCTGGTGCAGGTGGAGTCGCTGGCCATGCCCAACCTGATCGCCGGCGAGACGGTCGTGCCCGAGTTCTACCAGCAGGAGGCGGACCCGGAGCGCATCGCCGACGCGCTCCAGGCGCTGCTGGACGGGCCGGCGCGCGACGCCCAGCGCGAGCGGCTGGCCGGCGTGGCCGAGTCGCTGTCGCGCGGCGGGGCGGCGCGACGTGCGGCCGAGATCGCCGCGAGCATGATCGTTGAACGTCTTCCGGCATAGCGGCGCCGCCCTCGCCGCCCTGGTCGGGGCGCCCGCGCTGCTCGGCGCGGCGGCGGTCTCGGACCGCTGGCGCGTCGGCCTGCGCGAGCGGCTGGGCGCCGGCGACGCCGTCGCGGGCCGGCCGCTGTGGGTGCACGGCGCCAGCGTCGGCGAGATCCTGGCGGCGCAGCACCTGGTCGACGCGCTGCGCGACAAGGGACACGCGGTGGTGGCGTCGACCAACACGCCCACCGGCCGCGACGTCATGCGGCGCACCCGGCCCGACGTGCCCTGCCGGATCGCGCCGCTCGACCACCCCTGGTGCGTGTCGGCGGCGCTCGCGCGGGTGGATCCGCGGGCGCTGGTGCTGATCGAGACCGAGCTGTGGCCGTCGTTCATCGCCGGCGCGGCGCGCCGGGGCGTCCCGGTGGTGCTGGTGTCGGCGCGCCTGTCGGATCGCTCCTTCCCCCGCTACCAGCGCATCGCGCCGCTGCTGCGGCGGACGCTCGCGCGGCTCTCCGCCGTCGGGGCGCGCACCGAGGTCGACCGCGAGCGCTTCGTCGCCCTGGGCGTTCCCGAGGAGCGCGTCACGGTGAGCGGGGACCTCAAGCTCGAGCTGGAGACGGCGCCCCGTCCGCTGGCCGACGACCTGGCCACGGCGCTGCCCGACGCGCCGCTGCTCGTCGCCGGCAGCACCCACCCGGGCGAAGAGGAGGCGGCGCTGGCGGCGTTGTCGGCCGTGGAGGAGGCGGGCCAGCGCGCGCTGCTGGTGCTGGCGCCGCGCCACCTGGAGCGGACGGACGACGTCGAGGCGGCGGTGCGCGGCCGCGGTCGCACACTGCACCGCCGCTCCCGCCTGCCGGGCCGACCGCTCGCGGCCGGCGAGGTGCTGCTGCTCGACACCCTGGGCGAGCTGGCGTCGCTCTACCCGCGGGCCGCCGCCAGCTTCGTGGGCGGCTCGCTGGTGACGGTCGGGGGGCACAACGTGCTCGAGCCGGTGGCCGCCCGGCGGCCGGTGGTCTACGGACCCCACACGGGCAACGTGCGTCACGCGGTCGAGATCCTGGGCGAGTGCGGCGCCGGTCTGCGGGTGGCCGACGCGGCGGAGCTGGGGGCCGTCTGGGCGTCCCTGCTGCTGGATCCGGCGGCGGCAACGGCCCGCGGCGAGGCCGGCTGGCGCGAGATGCAGCGACACCGGGGCAGCGCCGCCCGGGCAGCGCAGCTGGTGGTCTCGACGCTGGGCGCCCGGTAGAGGGCGGCGCCGCCTCTTTCATGCGCAGCCGGCCGTCACCTCCGGGCCCCCCGCGGCGACTTCCGGGCATGCGGTCCGCACGCCTCGCGTACCGGCGCGCGGGACGCTGCGCGCTGGTTGCCGGCTGGTTGCTCCTGGCTCCTCCGGCGGCCCTGGCCCAGGACGCGGACGGGGACGGGCTGCCCGACGCGGACGAGCGCGCCCGGGTGCGGGATCTGGGCTTCGGCCCGGCGCAGCCCATCAACACCGGCGCCAACGGCGCCCTCGGCCTGGCGGTCGCGGACCTGGACGGCGACGGTGACACCGACGTGCTGTCGGCGTCGTTCGTCGACGACACCATCGCCTGGTACGAGAACCGCCTGGCCGAGCCGGCCGGGGACTTCTCGACGGCGCGGGTCGGGTCGAGCGGCGCCCACGGCGCGCGCTCGGTGGCCGCGGCGGACCTGGACGGCGACGGCGACCCGGACGTGCTGTCGATCTCCCAGTTCGACGACAAGGCGGCCTGGTACGAGAACCGCCTCGACGAGCCCAGCGCCGACTTCGGTCCGGAGCAGGTGCTCAGCACCGTGGAGGACGGCGGCACCTTCGTGGACGCGGCGGACCTGGACGGCGACGGCGACCTGGACGTGCTCACCGCCGCCGCCTTCCACAGCCAGGTGGCCTGGTACGAGAACCGGCTGGACGAGCCCTCCGCCGACTTCGGTTCGCGCACCGTCGTGAGCGACCAGACCGACCTGGCGTTCTGCGTGCGCAGCGCCGACCTGGACGGCGACGGCGACCCGGACGTGCTGTCCGCGTCGCCCGACGACGACAAGGTGGCCTGGTACGAGAACCGGCTGGCGGAGCCCGCCGCCGACTTCGGTCCGCAGCACGTGGTCTCCCAGCTGCCGGACCGGGCCCACGCCGTCTTCCCGGCCGACCTGGACGGCGACGGCGACCAGGACCTGCTCTCGGCCTCCGAGGACGACGGGCGCGTGGCCTGGTTCGAGAACCGGCTCGACGAGCCGTCGGCCGACTTCGGTCCGATCCACGACCTCACCCTGCTGGCGCCGGGCGCCACCGCGGTCTTCGCCGCCGACCTGGACGGCGACGGCGACCCGGACGCCCTGTCGGCCTCGCTGCTGGACGACCGGGTGGCGTGGTACGAGAACCGGCTGGACGAGCCCTCGGCCGACTTCGGCGAGGAGACGATCACGGCCGCTGCGCTGCGCGCCGCCTACGTGGTGGCCGCCGACCTGGACGGCGACGGCGACGCCGACGTGGTCTCCGCCTCGGAAGAGGACGACACCGTGGCGTGGTACGCGAATCCGGGCACCGACCCGGAGGATCCGGACTCGGACGACGACGGCCTGCTCGACGGCTTCGAGGACCTCTACGGCCTCGACCCGAACGGCTACGACGACCCGCTCGCCGACCCGGACGCGGACGGCCTGGACGGCCTGGCGGAGCAGGCCGCGGGCACCGATCCGCTGCGGGCCGACACCGACGGCGACGGCCGCAGCGACCCGGTCGAGCTCCAGCAGGGGACCGATCCGCTGGACCCGCTGTCGTTCCCGCACCGCGTGCCGCTGCCCTGCGCGGCCCCGGCGGTGCTCGCCGGCCTGCTGCTCGAGGTGGCGCGGCCGGGGGGCCGGTATGCTCTGCCCATGCGCGTGAACGCCCCGACCCCGCCGCGCGACCGAGGCTAGGTGCGCGCGACCTGGCTCGACGCGCGCAGCGAGCCCTGGTGGCGCCGGCTGCTGCTGCTGCCGCTGGTTCCGGTCTCGTGGGTGTACGCGGCGGTCGCCGGGCTGCACCGGGGTGCGTCGGAGCGGGGCTGGCTGCGGCGGCGCCGGCTGGCCGGCCACGTGGTGAGCGTCGGCAACCTGGTGGTCGGCGGCACGGCCAAGACGCCGGTCTCGGCCTGGCTGGCCCGCGGCCTCTCGCGCCGGGGGCGCAAGGTGGCGCTGGCCAGCCGCGGCTACGGCCGGTCGGGACGCGAGGCGGTGTCGGTGGTCTCCGACGGGCGCTTCGTGCGCGGCCGGGCCGAGGAGTCGGGCGACGAGCCGATGGTGCTGGCGGCCCAGGCGGCCGGCGTGCCCGTACTGGTCGGCCGCGACCGCGGCGTGGTGGGTCTGCGCGCGCTGGCGGCCTTCGGCGCCGAGGTGCTGGTGCTCGACGACGGCTTCCAGCACCACCGCCTGGCGCGCGACGTCGACCTGGTGCTGTTCGACGGCGCGCTCGGCTTCGGCAACGGCTACGCGCTGCCGCGGGGTCCGCTGCGCGAGCCGGCCTCGGCGCTGCGCCGGGCCGACGCGGTGCTGGTGATCGACGGGCCGCTGCCGCCCGAGGACGAGGACCGGCTGCGCAGCCTGGCGCCCACGGCGCGGCGCTTCGACGCGCGCCGGCGCCCGTCGGGTCTGCGCCCGCTGGCCGGCGGCGAGGCCGCGCCCGCCGACGCGCTCTCGGGCCTGGTGGTGGGGCTGCTGGCGGGGCTGGCGCGGCCCGCGTCCTTCCGGCGCAGCGTCGAGGCGCTGGGCGCCACGGTGGTGGCGGAGCGCTTCTTCCCGGACCACCACCGCTACCGCCCGCGCGACCTCGCGGGCCTGGCCGACGTGACACCGATGTGGATCACCACCGAGAAGGACGCGGTGAAGCTGGTGCCCCAATGGACCGGGCGGGCCGACGTCCGCGTCCTGACCCTCGCCGTCGAGGTGGAGGAGCCGGAGCGGATGCTCGACTGGATCGAGTCGCGTTTGCGCTAGCGCGTGCGCCGTGCGGTGCGCGGCGTCTTGTAGCCCCACGTGTGGCGGCTCACACGGCGGCGCTCCCTGGGCAGGTGGCGGAGCAGCGCCTGCGCGAACGCGGCGTTGCCGCGGGTGTAGGCCTCGAAGAAGGCGCTGCGCGCCTCGCGTCCGACCTGGTGGGTGACGCCGCGCTTCACGAGCGAGCGGTACAAGCGCATCAGCTCGAGCATGCGGCGCTCCGGCGACGGCGGATCGCCCGCGCCTCCCTTGTCGAGGTCGATCACCCAGACGCGATCGCCGACGGGGGTGGACTCGACGAGCAGGTTCTTCACGTGCAGGTCGGCGTGGCGGCCGCCGGCCTCGTGGAAGGCCCGCACGGCGCGGCCGGCGGCGTCCATGCAGGCCAGCACGCTCCCGGCGTCCGGATCGCCCGCCAGCCAGGCCAGACCGTCGACGGCGCCGGCGATGTGGACGGTGCCGAGCACGGCGGACCACAGCGGCCGGGCCGGCCAGCCGGCCACCAGGGCCGGCCGGGGAACCGGCGCGCCGCGCCGCGCCAGCGCCTCGGTGACGTGGAGCTCGTCGACGGGCCGTCCCAGTCCGAGGATGCGCTCGCCCCACAGCGACGCGAGCAGGCCCCCGTGGCGCACCGGGCGCAGGTGGACGCGCTCCTCGCGGCCGGGCAGGGCGACGATCGCCGTGGCCTGCCGTCCCTCGGAGCCGGCGCCGGCCAGCGCCCGGCGGACCGCCTCGGCGCGCGGGAAGCCCAGGCCGCGCACCGCCTCGTCGAGCTCGGCGCGGACCACCAGCGTGCCGGCGTCGCTCGTGTGGGTGCGGAAGGCGTCGTCCGCCGGGCCGGCCACCCTACATGCCCGCGTTGCGCGCGCGTGCCAGCAGCACGATGCCGATCACCAGGAACACGGCGTTCGGCACCCAGGGCGCCACGCTCGGCGCGAGCGCGCCCTCGGCGGCCAGGAACTCGAAGGAGGTCTGCATGACGTAGTAGCCCGAGCCCAGCGCGGCGCACCAGATCATGCCCATCGAGCGCGCGCCGCGGGTGCGCCGCATGGCGATCGGTACGGCGACCAGCCCGAACAGGGCCGGTGCGAACGGCGTGGCCAGCCGGCGGTGCCAGTGCATCTCGTACTCGACGGGTTCGTCGCGCAGGCCGTGGGTGTCGCCCCGGTGGATGCGGGCGATGGTCTCGCCGAGCTCCTCCATCGTCATCTCCTTGGCGCGACGGCGCCGGCTCTCGCCCAGGATGCTGGCGACGTCGATGGAGTAGTCGAACTGCTCGAAGGCGATGCGCTGGTAGCGGTCCTCGCCGCGTTCGGCCTCGACGTGGATGTCGCCGGTCTCCAGCCGGACCACGATCTCGCCGCGCTCCTCGTCGAGGGAGATGGCGCCGGAGCGCGCGAAGACCATGAACGGCCGCTCCGGGTTCGAGCGGTCCGAGATGACGATCCCCCGCAGGCGTCCCTGCTTGTCGCGGTCCTCCACGTAGAACAGCCGGTTGCCGCCGAAGCGCCGGAACTTGCCCGGCTCGATCACGCCGCCGCGGGCCAGCATCGCCTTCATGGCCGTCTGCATCATGCGGCGCGCCGCCGGCTCCGACTCGATCGTCAGCTGCCAGGTGCAGGCCGAGAACAGCAGGCCGAAGCACAGGATCGGCAGGGTGAAGGTGCGCAGGCCGATGCCGCAGGCGCGCATGGCGGTGATCTCGACGTCGGCGGCCATGCGCCCGATCGCCAGCAGCACGCCGAACAGGAACGAGATGGGCAGCGCGTAGATGACCAGCATGGTGCCCAGCAGGCGCACCACCAGCAGCAGGTCGCCGGCGGTGAAGCCGGCGTCGACCAGGTCCTCCAGCGCGCGGATCAGGTTGCGCGTCACCAGCACGAGGATGATCGCCGCCAGCCCGATCAGCGTGTACAGCAGCACCTCGCGCAGCACGTATCCGATGATGGTCCGGGGTACACGCATGCGCGGATATGCTATCCAACCCGGCTCCCCGCCGCGCCGCGCCCGGGCAGGACGAAGGCCGCAATGGCGCGCGGCGGATCGAGTACCATCGGGCGCGAACTCCCGGGGAACCCCATGGCCAGGCTCGACCGGCGTCGCCTCGAACGCCTCATCGACGACTTCAGCGACCTCCACCTGCTCGTGATCGGCGATCTCGTGCTCGACGAGTACGTGACCGGGGAGGTGGACCGGGTGAGCCCGGAGGCTCCGGTGCCGGTGGTCCACGTGCGCCAGGAGTCGGCCATGCTGGGCGGGGCCGCCAACGCGGCGCGCAACGTGGTGGCCCTGGGCGGCGCCGTCGACTGCTGTTCGGTGATCGGCGACGACGAGGCCGGCCGCGCCATCCGCGACCGGGTGAAGCACCTGGGCATCGACCCGGAGGGGCTGGTCGCCGTCCCGGGCCGGCCGACCACCACGAAGACGCGCATCGTGGCCCAGAACCAGCAGATCGTGCGCTTCGACCGCGAGACCCACGAGCCGCCTCCGGCCGCGGCCCGGCGCCGCCTGCTCGAGGCCATCGACGCGTCGATCCAGCGCGTCGACGGCGTGATCGTCGAGGACTACGGCAAGGGGGTGCTGTCGGCCACCATCGCCCGGACGGTGATGAAGCTGTGTGGCGAGCGCGGCGTGCCGGTGGCGGTGGATCCGAAGGCGTCGCTCGCCAACTACCGCGGCGCGACGCTGCTGAAGCCCAACCTGAAGGAGGCGGAGGCGCTGGCCGGCATCGACGCCCGCAACGACGCCGACCTGGCGCGCATCGCCGGCCGGCTGCGCGCCAAGATCGGCGGCGGGAGCGTGGTGGTGACGCGCGGCGGCGGCGGCATGTCGCTGTTCGAGGGCGATCGGGAGCCGCTCCACGTGCCGACCGTGGCGCGCGAGGTGTTCGACGTGGCGGGCGCCGGCGACACGGCGATCGCGGCGCTGACGCTGGCGCTGCGCGCGGGCGCGTCGCTGCACGAGGCCGCCATCATCGCCAACGCGGCCTCGGGCGTGGTGGTGGGCAAGGTCGGCACGGCCACCGCCAGCGCCGACGAGGTGAAGGCGCTGCTGCCGGAGGCCCTGGCGGCGGCGCGGGGGGCCCGGTGACCCAGAGCATGACCGGCTTCGGCACGGCCGACTTCCGGGTCGGCGAGGTCGCCTTCGCCGTCGAGGTGCGCTCGGTGAACCACCGCCACCTGGACGCGCGGGTGCGCGTGCCGCGGGCCCTGTCGAGCCTCGAGCCCGAGCTGCGGGCGTGCATCCAGGAGCGCTTCGACCGGGGCAAGTTCGACTGCAGCATCACCTCGCCGGAGGGCGCGTCGGCGGGCCAGCACCTGGAGGTCGATCGCGACGCGGCGCGCGAGTACCTGCGGGCGGCCCGCGAGATCGCCGCCGAGGAGGGCGTGGAGGGGGCGCTGTCGGTGGCGGACCTGCTCTCGCTGCCCGGGGTCTCGCGCTTCGCCGAGCCGGAGATCTCGCCGGAGGAGCTGCGCAGCGCCGCCCGCGAGGGGCTCGACCGGGCGCTCGACGCGCTGGCCGCCATGCGCAGCGCCGAGGGCGAGGCGCTGGCCCGCGACCTGTCGGGCCGCCTCGACCGCATCCAGGAGCTGGCCGACGAGCTGGAGCAGCGCGCCGGGGAGATCCAGGAGGCGGTGCGCGAGCGCCTGCGCCGCCGCGCCAGGCAGCTCGAGGCCGAGACCGGGCTGCTCGACGACGCCCGCCTGCACCAGGAGGTGACCCTGGCCGCGGACCGGCTGGACGTGACCGAGGAGATCGTGCGGCTGCGCAGCCACGTCGACCAGTTCCGCAAGACGCTGGCCGGCGCCGGCCCGGGCAGGCCGGTGGGCCGGCGTCTCGAGTTCCTGCTCCAGGAGCTGTCGCGGGAGGCCAACACCATCGGCTCGAAGGGCGGCGACGCTCCGGTCGCGCACCGCATCGTCGACCTGAAGACCGAGCTCGAGCGCATGCGCGAGCAGGTCCAGAACGTCGAGTAGCCGGCCATGAGCTCCGGCCGCGCGCTGCTGAACATCGGCTACGGGAACCTGGTGGCCGCCTGGCGCATCGTCGCGGTGGTGTCGCCCACGGCGGCGCCCATGAAGCGGCTGCGCGACGAGGCCGCCCGCCGCGGCAAGCTGGTCGACTCGACCCAGGGCCGGCGCACCCGCTCGATCCTGGTGATGGACGACGACCACGTGATCCTCTCGGCCATCAACCCGGAGACCATCGCCTCGCGCTTCTCGTCCGGGCTCCAGGCCGGCGACGCCGACGAAGACGGGGATCGATGAGCGACCGCAGGTGCTTACCGGTGGTGGTGGCGGAGCCCACGGGCACCGGCAAGACGACGGTCTGCCGCGAGGTGGTGGCGCGCGACGTGCACATCGTGTTCTCGGTCTCCCACACCACGCGGCCCCGGCGCCAGGGGGCGGTGGACGGCCGCGACTACCACTTCGTCGACGACGAGGAGTTCACGCGCCTGGCGGGGGAGGGCGCCTTCCTCGAGTGGGCGGTGTACAACCAGCGCAAGTACGGAACCAGCATGCGCGCGGTGGACGAGCCGCTGGCCCGAGGCCTCGACGTGCTGCTGGAGATCGAGGTGCAGGGTGCGCTTCAGGTGCGCCAGCGGCGACCCGACGCGCGCTTCGTGTTCCTGCTGCCGCCCTCCATGGAGACGCTGCGCCAGCGCCTGGTCGGGCGCGGCACCGACGCGCCGGAGGAGGTGGAGCGACGCCTGGGGGTGGCCGCGCGCGAGCTGCGCTCGGTGGGCGACTTCGACTACGCGGTCCCCAACGACGACCTCGAGGTGTGCGTCGCCGACGTGCTGGCGGTGCTGGCCGCCGAGCGCAGCGGCGACACCGCCGGCGTTCGCAGCCGCTTCGATCCGGCCACGCGGGCGCGGGCGCTCACGCAGGCCTCCTGACGCGCCGATCCGGGAGAGGGGGGCGCGCTAGCACCCGGCCCGGCCTCCGAGTACTGTAGTCAAGCACCCGATCCCATTGGGGAAACTGGCATGGCCCGGCCGATGCTGCGGTTCAACGACATCGCCGATCGCGTGCTCGAGTACAACCCGAGCGGCGACCTCTCCCTGCTGCAGCGGGCCTACGTGTTCTCGGCCAAGGTCCACGAGGGCCAGGAGCGCCTGTCCGGCGAGCCCTACCTGGTCCACCCGCTCGAGGTGGCCGGGATCCTGGTGGACATGCGGATGGACGACGTCAGCGTCGCCGCCGGGCTGCTCCACGACACCATCGAGGACACGCTGGCCACGCCCGACGAGCTGCGCCGGCTGTTCGGCGAGCAGGTGGTGTTCCTGGTCGAGGGGCTCACCAAGATCGCCAAGATCGAGTTCACGTCGGCCCGGGAACGCCAGGCGGAGAACTTCCGCAAGATGCTGCTGGCGATGTCCGAGGACATCCGCATTCTGCTGATCAAGCTGGCCGACCGCCTGCACAACATGCGCACGCTGGAGTACGTGTCCGACGAGTCGGCGCGGCGGGTGGCCCAGGAGACGCTGGACATCTACGTCCCGCTGGCCCACCGGCTCGGCATCCACTGGATGAAGCAGGAGCTCGAGGACCTGGCCTTCCGCACGCTGCGTCCGGACGCGGCGGCGGACCTGGAGAAGCGCCTCAAGGTCAAGCGCAAGGCGCGCGAGCGCTACATCGAAGAGGTGATCGGCATCCTCTCGCACCAGCTCGCCGAGGCCGGACTCACGGCCGAGGTGACCGGGCGGCTCAAGGACCTGGCGTCGATCCAGGCCAAGATGGACCGGGAGCAGATCAGCCTGGACGAGCTCTACGACGTGATCGCCTTCCGCACGATCCTGGACGGGCCGACCGCCGACGCATACGCGGCGCTGGGCATCGTCCACGCCATCTGGCGTCCGGTGCCGGGGCGCTTCAAGGACTACATCGCGCTGCCCAAGCCCAACGGCTACCAGTCGCTGCACACCACCGTGATCGGACCCTACGGCGAGCGCATGGAGGTGCAGATCCGCACGCGCGAGATGCACCAGGACGCCGAGTTCGGCATCGCCGCCCACTGGCGCTACAAGGCGGGGCGCGTCGGCTCGGGCGAGGCCGACGACCGCAAGTTCGCCTGGCTGCGCCAGCTGCTGGAGCGCCACCAGGACGTGGCCGATCCGAACGAGTTCATCGAGACGGTGAAGGTCGACCTGTTCCCGGACGAGGTGTTCGTGTTCACCCCGCGCGGCGACGTGATCGCCCTGCCGCGCGGATCGACTCCCCTCGACTTCGCCTACGCCATCCACAGCGAGGTGGGCGACAGCTGCTCGGGAGCGAAGGTGAACGGGCGCATGGTCCAGCTGCGCCACACCCTCGACAACGGCGACACCGTCGAGGTGCTGACCAGCACCCACCAGACGCCGAAGAAGGACTGGCTGGACTTCGTCGTCACCGGCAAGGCGCGCAGCCGCATCCGCCACGCCATTCGCGCCGAGGAGAAGGAGCGCAGCCGCGCCCTGGGTCGCGAGATCCTGGACCGGGAGCTGCGCAAGGCCTCGCTGTCGTTGGCGCGCGTGCAGGAGAAGGGCGACCTCGACAAGGCCGCGAGCCGCCACGGCCGCGGCTCGGCCGAGGACCTGCTGGCCGCCATCGGCTACGGCCGCATCTCGGCCCAGGACGTGGTGCGCGGCATCCGGGGCGTCGAGGAGCCGCCCCCCGACGCGCCGCGCCGCCGCCTGTTCCGCCGGCCGAAGGAGTCGTCCTCGGGCATCCGGGTGGGCGGCCAGCCCGACGTGATGGTGCGCTTCGCCAAGTGTTGCGCGCCCATTCCCGGCGACGAGGTGACCGGCTTCGTCACCCGGGGCCGCGGCGTGACCGTGCACCTGAAGGACTGCCCGAAGGCCTTCGAGCTCGACAGCGAGCGGCGCATCGACGTGGAGTGGGAGGAGGCCGCCGGCAGCGAGGCGCTGCGCAAGATCAAGATGCGCGTGCGCTCCCAGGACCGTCCCGGCCTGCTGGCGACGGTCACCAAGACCATCTCGGCCCGCGGCATCAACATCGGCGCGGCGCGGGTCACCACCAGCCGCGACCAGATGGCCGAGCAGACCTTCGACGTCTGGGTGACCGACGTGAAGACGCTGAACGCGGTGATGAAGGAGATCTCGAAGATCAAGGGCGTGCTGTCGGTGGAACGACTGCGCTCGTGAAGATCCTCCAGGTGACGAGCGACTGGAAGTGGACCGGTCCCGCCGCGCCCATGCTCGAGCTGTGCCTGGGGCTGCGGGAGCGCGGCCACGACGTGTCGCTGGCCTGTCCCGAGCCGCCGCCGGACGCGACCGGTCTGGCCGAGCAGGCGCGGGCGGCGGGGGTCGAGCCGCGGCTCCTGCTCGACCGGGGCAAGGGCAACGGCCTGCTGCGCGACCGCCCCGACGTGGAGCGGCTGCGCGACGTCCTCGACGCGGTCGACGTCGACGTCGTGCACGCCTGGCACACCCGCGACCACGGTCTGGCCCTGCGGGCGGCGCGGGCGCGACGTCGCGCCGGCCGCACCCGCATCGTGCGCTCCTGGAAGAGCGCCGAGCCGGTTCCGCCCTGGCCCTGGAACCGCTGGCTGTTCGGTCCGGGCAGCGACGGCCTGCTGTGCGTCTCGCCCGACAGCGCCCGCCGCAACCAGCGCCTGCGCGGCGGAAGGCCCAGCCTGGGCGCGTTCGGTGCGGTGGACCTCGAGCGCTTCCGCCCCGGCGCGCCGGACCCGCAGGTCCGCGCCTCGCTGGGGCTCGAGCCGTCGCAGCGGGTGGTGGGGATCGTGGCGCGGGCGCAGCGCCACCGCCGTTTCGACCTGCTGCTCGAGGCGGCGGCGAAGGTCGTGCGCGGCGACCCGGACGCGCGCCTGCTGGTGATCGGGCGCGGCACCCACATCGCCGAGACCGCCGTCGCGCCGGCCGAGGCGCTGGGCATCGCCGACCGGGTCGTGTTCGCCGGCTACCGCAGCGGCGACTACGTCGACGTGCTGCGCTGCGCCGACGTCTTCACCTTCCTGGTGCCCGGCTCGGACGGCGGCTGCCGGGCGGTGCTCGAGGCGGCGGCCTGCGGCATCCCGGCGGTCACGTCGGCGCGCGGCGCCCTGCCCGAGATCGTGGCCGACGGCGAGACCGGCCTGGTGGTCGACGAGACGCCCGACGCACTCGGGGGGGCCTGGAGCGCGCTGCTCGGCGACGAGGCGCGTCGCCGCCGGATGGGCGAGGCCGCCCGCAAACGCGCCGAGACCTGCTTCTCGCGCGTCCGCCTGGCCGGCCAGGTGGAGGGCCTCTACGCGCGCCTGGGCGTCAGTTGACCGCGCCGGCGTCGCCGGCCTGGTTCTGGAGCGCCACCAGCTCCCGGTAGAGCCCGCCGCGGGCCACCAGCTCCTCGTGGGTGCCCGACTGGGTGATGCGCCCGTCCTCGACCACCACGATCCTGTCGGCGTTGCGCACGGTCGACAGCCGGTGGGCGATGACGAAGACGGTGCGTCCCGGGAGCAGCGCCTCGAGCGCCTCCTGCACGTAGCGCTCCGCCTTCGAGTCGAGCGAGCTGGTGGCCTCGTCGAGGATCAGGATGGCCGGGTCGCGCAGGATGGCGCGGGCCAGGGTGATGCGCTGGCGCTGGCCGCCCGACAGCAGCGCCCCGGAGACGCCCACCTCGGTCTCGTAGCCCTCGGCCAGCTGGCTGGCGAACTCGTCGACGTGGGCGGCGCGGGCCGCCGACATCACCTCGTCGTCGCTGGCGTCGGGCCGTCCGTAGAGGATGTTCTCGCGGATCGACCCGTCGAACAGGAACGGGTCCTGGGTGACCACCGCCGTCTGGTCGAGCAGGGAGTCGCGCTGGATGTGGCGCAGGTCGACGCCGTCGCTGGTGATGCGGCCCTGCTGCGGATCGTAGAGGCGCAGCAGCAGGTCGGTGAGCGTGGTCTTGCCCGAGCCGGTGCGGCCCACGATCGCCACCACCTCGCCCGCCTTCACGTCGAGGCAGATGTCGTGCAGCACCGGCTCGCGTCCGTAGGAGAAGGAGACGTTCTCGAAGCGCACGCTGTCCCGGTGGCGGTCGATGGCGACCGCATCCGCGTCGTCGCGGATCTCGACCGGCGCGTCGATCACCTCGAAGAAGCGCTCGGCGGCGGGCAGCGAGTCGATCACCCGCACCCAGCCCCGCGAGATGGTGCGCACCGGCCGGTAGAGGGTGGCGGTCACGCCCACGAAGGCGGCCAGGTCGCCCATGGTGAGCCCCCAGCGCTGGGAGAGCACGAGCCACACGCCGAACAGGATCACGCCGACGATCACGGTCTGGTTCAGCCCGTCGATCAGGCTGCGCGCCAGCACGCGCTGGCGCACCACCTTCATGCTGCGGCGGAAGAGCTTGTGGGAGGCGCCCTCGAAGGCCTGGTTCTCCTGCTCCTCGGCGCGGAACGACTTCACCACCTTGATGCCCGCCAGGATCTCCAGCAGGCGCTGGGTCACGTCGGCCGACTGCTCCTGCCGCTTGCGGGCGTTGCGGCGGATGCTGCTGGAGAAGCCGCCGATCACCAGCGCGATCACGGGACCCACGACCAGCGTCACCAGCGCCAGCTTCCAGGAGATGTAGAAGAGCATGAAGGCGCCGACCACGATCATCAGCACCGACTCCAGGAAGTCGCCGAACAGGAGGTCGAGCGCCCGGTGGGCGCCGCTGGCGTCGCCCAGGATGCGCTGGACCGTGTCGCCGCGCTGGCGGCTCTGGTGGAACGACAGCGGCAGCGCCAGCACCTTGGCGCAGATGTCGACCTTCATGGCCAGGTCGACGCGGCCCAGCACGTACTGGACCGTCACCTCGCGGAAGTACATGAACAGCGGCGCCAGCACGATGATCGCCAGGGCGATCGCCACCACCTGGCCCAGCGAGTCCATCAGCTCCTCGAGGCGGGCGCGCTGCTCCGGCGTCGGCTCGACGGGGGGAGCGGCCGGCTCCGCCGCCTCGTTGCCCAGGCCGAAGCTGGGAAGGACGCTGTCGAGCGAGGTCCCCTCCTTCGTGAGCTCGGCGCCGGGCATGACCACGTCGTCGAGCACCGGCTTGATCAGGTAGGCGCGCACCGCGTGGGTGGCCGAGAGCCCGGCGCCCAGCAGCATGGCCACCAGGATCAGCGGCACGAAGGGCCGGGCGTAGGCGAGCAGGCGTCGCAGGGCCGGCTGGCCGCTGCCGGCCAGTCCCGACGACTCGTACTCGGAGAAGCGGGTCACGGGCGGGAGGGTAGCTCCGCCGCGATCTCCTCGGCGGCGTGGAGCCCCAGCAGCAGATCGCCCTCGAAGCCGAGGCCACCGACCGCGGCGCGGTCGAGGTGGTGGATCGGCGGGCGCCCGGACAGGCGCGAGGAGGGCAGGCCGGGCCAGGCGCCGGCCGCTCCCGGATCACACAGCAGCGTGTCGGTGTCCCAGACGGCGGGGGCGAGGCGAGGGGTCTCCAGCCGGCCCGCCGCGAAGGGCAGCAGCCGCGCCAGCACCCGGTCGATCCACTCGGTCATGCCGTCGGTGGGCGCGTCCAACGGGCCCACGGCTTCGGCGACCGCCTCGACCCGTCGGTCCGGGCCGGCGGCGGTGCGCAGCGTCACCACCGGCGCCTCGCCGGTCGCGGTGGCGGGCACGCAGATCACGCGGGAGGCCATGCCCTCCGGCAGGGCGTCGGCCGGTCCGCGCAGGTAGCGCTGGACGCGGCGCAGGGCGGGCTCCGGACCGCGCAGCACATCCGGGACCTCGCCCTCGCAGGCCCGGCGCAGTCCGGCCAGCGGAGCGTTCAGCACCATCACGCGCCCGGACAGGATCTCGTCCGGGTCGCGCAGCGAGAGGCCCGGCTGGTTCGTGACCGAAACGAACTCGAAGGGCCGGTCGAGGCTGCGGAACTGGGCGAAGAGCGCCTCGGCCCGGCGCCGGATCATGCCGCGCAGGCTGCGATCGGCGCCGCCGAGCACCCAGCCGCCCTCGAGCAGGGCCCCCACGAGCCGCGCGCGGGCCTCCGGCGACGGCGCCGCCTCGCCCAGGTTCGACAGGCCCCGGATGAGCGCCGCCAGCAGCGGCGCGAGGGGCTCGCCCGCCTCGGCGGCCTCGCGGGGCCAGCCCCGTGCGAAGCCGGCGGCGTCGGCCGGCTCGCCGCGCCCGCGCCGGCGCGGTTGGGGGCCGGCCAGCAGGGCGGCGCGCTCCGCCTGGGCGGCGCCTTCCAGGGCGCGCACCAGGGCGCGCGCCTCGTCCGGCTTGGCCAGTCCCCAGGCCACCAGCTCGGCGGCGGTCAGCGCCGCGCGGCCGACGTCGACGCGGGCGTCGGGCAGCACGACCTGGACCGCCACCTCCTCCGGGGCGAAGCGGCGCTGGTCGATCAGCGCGAGTCCCAGGGTGCGCAGGCACTGGCCGAGCACGCCGGCCGAGTCGGCGCCGGTCAGCACGAAGGGCTCGCGCAGCAGCGCCGGCGCCTCGGCGGCGGCCTTCTCCTCCACCACCAGCACGCGCGCGCCGCGCTGGCCCAGGCGCACCGCGGCCACCAGGCCGGGCAGCGCGCTGCCGAGCATGACGACGTCCCAGCGGCGGACCCGGTGCGCGTCGCTTCCGCGAATGCGCGCGATGCCGCGCATGCTCAGCCCTCGACGGGCTCGTCGGGCGACGCGATCTCGCCGAACAGCAGCGGGGCGTCGTCCGGCGCCTTCACCTCGATCTCGCCGATCCGGTAGGCGCGCTCGCCGACCGCCCGCAGCCGGTCGGTGATGTCGGCGGCCTGCTCCGACGGGACCACCAGCACCATGCCGATGCCGCAGTTGAACACGCGCAGCATCTCGTCGTCCTCGATCTCGCCCTGCTGCTGGATCACGTCGAACAGCGGCGGCCGCGGCCATGAGCGCGGATCGATCTTCGCGCGCACGCCCTTGGGCAGCACGCGCGGGACGTTGCCCGAGAAGCCGCCGCCGGTGATGTGGGCGATGCCCTCGATGGTGAAGTCGCGCATCACGTTCAGGATCGGCTTGACGTAGATGCGCGTCGGCGCCAGCAGGGCGCTGGCGAGGGTGGTGTTCAGCTGGGCGTTCTCGCCGCGCAGGTCGAGGCTGCCGGCGGCGACCCCCTGGTCGACGATGCGACGCACCAGGCTGTAGCCGTTGCTGTGGAAGCCGGAGGAGGCCAGGCCGATGATGGCGTCGCCCTGGCTGATGCTGCTGCCGTCGATCAGGCGGTCGCGCTCGGCGACGCCCACGCCGAAGCCCACCAGCTCGACCTCGCCCTCCGGGTAGACGCCGGGCATGGTGGCGGTCTCGCCGCCCAGCAGGGCGCAGCCGGCGCGGCGGCAGCCCTCGGCCACGCCGCGCAGGGCCTGCTTGGCCTTGTCCTTGTCGAGCTTCGACATGGCCACGTAGTCCAGGAAGACCAGCGGCTCGGCGCCCTGCACGATCAGGTCGTTCACGACCATGGCCACGCAGTCGATGCCCACCGTGTCGAAGCGGCCGAGCTGTGCCGCCAGCTTGAGCTTGGTGCCGACGCCGTCGGCCCCGGCCACGAAGACCGGGTTCTCGTAGCGTTCCGGCGCCTTGAACACGCCGGCGAAGCCCCCGACCGAGGAGAGGATCTCCGGCCGCAGCGTGGTGCGGGTGATCTCCTTGATCTCGTCGACGAAGCTCTCGTCGTGGTCGAGATCCACCCCGGCGCGGGCGTAGGTCGGGGCGGTCCTGTCTCCGTCGGCGGCCATCCCCGAGGTTGATAGGCGAGGGGCCAGTGGAGCGCAAACGGGCCGGAAAGGGCTGGTGGCTCCTGACCTTACGCTGTCCGCATGGCTCCCATCCGGCGCCGGGGGCGGAACCGCCCCGTGCTATGGTCCCCCGGTGAAGCTGGTGGTGGTGATCCCGGCCCTGAACGAGGCGGAGCGGATCGGCGAGACCATCCGGAGCACACAGCGCGCGTCCGCCTGCGAGGTCGAGATCATCGTGGTGGACGGCGGCAGCCAGGACGAGACGGCGCAGCGGGCCGCCGGGGCCGGAGCCCGGGTCGTTTCCTCCGGTCCGGGTCGGGCGCGCCAGCTGGCGGCGGGGGCGCGGGCGGCCGGCGGCGACGTGCTGCTCTTCCTGCACGCGGACACCCGGCTGCCCGAGGGCTTCGACCGCGCGGCCCTCTGCGCCCTGGGCGATCCGGGCGTGGTGGGCGGCGCCTTCCGCCTGCGCTTCGACACCCGCAGCCTGGGCCTGCGGATCATCGAGTGGGGGACCCGGCTGCGGGTGGCGCTCTTCCGCCTGCCCTACGGCGACCAGGCGCTGTTCGTGCGCCGCGCGACGCTCGAGGAGATGGGGGGCGTGCCCCAGGCGCCCATCATGGAGGACCTCGACCTGGTGGACGCCATGAAGCGTCGCGGACGCCTGGCGCTGCTGCCGCTTCCCGCGGTGACGTCGGCGCGGCGCTACACGGCCCACGGCACGCTGCGCACCGCGCTGCGCCACTGGGCCGCCATGTTCGCC
>JBNLVK010000010.1:0-5572 GCA_050618055.1 Myxococcota bacterium | reverse complement strand
GATAGTGAAGCAGATACAAATCCACCAATTAACTAAGGAATAGAAATGATTACATTATCAAAAGATGGAAACAACGATTTATATTTAAATGAAGATGGAAATATCAGGTGGACGACGCGGTGGGCAACTACATGCCCTTCGAGCCGAAGCGCATCCGCTGCGTGGTGCTGGCCCGCGCCGAGCCGACCGCCGTAGGCACCTCGCCCATCGGCGGGCTGCTCGAGCCCTGCGGCGCCGACGACGCCTTCGGCGTGGAGGTGCGCTGCACGGCCCCCGATGGCGGCGGACGGCCGCTGCTGGCGCCCATCTCGCCGGGGCTCTTCCGGACCGTGCACGTCGGCAAGGTGCGGCGCGTCGCTCTGGGCGAGGAGGTGACCGTCGAGGGTCCGGGCGTGCTGGCCTTCGACGGCGACCGGGAGCGCACCCTGACCGCCGGCCAGCGCGCCACACTGCGCGTCGTGCGCGAGGGTCCGCGGGTGATCGACGTGGGGCGCGCGCTCACCGCCGCGGCCCGTGCCGGCGTGTTCGTCGACCCGGGCCACTGGCACGACGGCTACGACCGCGCCGCCGGCGACCTGGACTGCTGCTGAGGTGCCGGATCCCGGCCTCGAGACGCGGGAGATCGGTGCGGTCACCGTGCTCTTCGGCGAGCGCGGCGGCAAGTACCCCCACGGCAACACGCTGGCGGTGGCGGGGACGGAGGAGTGCCTGGTCATCGACCCGTCGCTGGGTCTGCTGCCCCGCGCGCCCGACCTGCCGCCCGCCGACTACGTGGTGAACAGCCACTGCCACGAGGACCACGTCGCCGGGAACCACCTCTACCCGGACGTCCCCTGGTACCTGCACGAGGCGGACCGGCCCTGCATCGCGTCCCTCGACGCCTTCATGGGGGTGTACGGCTTTCCCGAGCCGATCCACAGCGCCTTCCGGCGCGAGCTGGTCGAGACCTTCCACGTGGAGCCGCGGGACGACGCCCGGGGCTACGCCGACGGCCACGTCTTCGACCTGGGCGGCGGCGTGCGCGTCGAGGTGGTGCACGCGCCGGGGCACACCCGCGGCCACTGCCTGCTGCGGGCGCTGCCCGACGACGTGCTCTACCTGGCCGACATCGACCTGTCGAGCTTCGGTCCCTACTACGGCGACGCCTGGTCCGACCTGGAGGACTTCGAGCGGACCCTGGCGAAGGTGCGGACCCTCGAGGCGCGCCACTACGCGACCTTCCACCACGTGGGCGTGATCGACGACCGGGAGACCTTCCTGGCACGCCTCGACCGCTTCGCGGCGGTGATCGACGACCGGGAGACGCGGCTGCTCGACTACCTGCGCGAGCCCCGCAGCCTGGACGAGATCGCGGAGCACCGCTTCGTCTACCGGCCCGGCGACGCCGTCTCCTTCGCCGAGCCGGTGGAGCGGCGCAGCATGGGCCAGCACCTGGACCGGCTGCTGCGCGCGGGCCGCGTGCGCGAGGTCGAGGCCGGGCGCTACCGGGCCGCCTGAAGCTACGGGTTCGGGCGCTGGCGGCGCACCTGGACGCGGTCGCTCTGCTTGGCCTTCGGCAGCGGCGGCACCGGTCCGGTCTCGCCGATGCCGTCCACGTCCTCGACGCTGGCGTCCCAGCGCGGATCGAACAGCCGGGTGGCGACGCCCGGCGGCAGCGGCTGCTCGCCGCCCAGGCGGATCACCTGCAGCACGTCGATCGGGCGCGGATTCCCCTTCTGGTGCAGGATGCGCACCCGATCGCCCTTGCGCAGCGCCTCCCAGGAATCGCGCAGCACCGTCACCTGCGTGTTCTCGACGCGCACGAAGGCCTTGGCCGGCGGGGCCGGCGCGTTCTGGACCGGCTTGCGCGGCTGCATGACGATGATCTCGTCGCCTTCCTTCAGCTTGATGTAGCCGACGAAGCTGCGCGAGGCGGGCTTCTGCCGCTTGGCGGTGGTGGGGGCGTTCGGCCCGGCGGGGCGCGGCAGCACGTTCACCTGGCGGGTCTTGTGGGGCGGACCCTTCTCGTAGCTCACCAGCACGACGTCGTTGCGGCGCAGCGCCATCCAGCCGTGCTTGCCCTCGCCCTTCACCGGCACGCCGACCTTGCCGGTGAAGAACATCAGCGCCGGCGCGCTGGGGTCGCTGGGCTGGCCGACCCCCCGCACCAGGATGCCCTGGCCGGTCACCTTCTGGATGATGCCCGGGAAGGCCTCGATCCGGGCCGGCGTCCCCGGCTCCGTCTCCTCGGCCGCGGGCGCCTCCTCGGCGTCGGCCTCGGCCTCGGCCGGCGCGTCGGGCGCGGCCGGAGCCTCGACGACCTCTCCGCCCGGCTCGGCCTCGGCGCCGGGCGCCGGCTCCTCCTGGGCCGCCGCCGACAGCGCCACGGCCATCGCCAGCAGTCCCACCCGAATCCACGCTGCGATCCTGCCCAAGTCCGCTCCTTCTCACCCGGGTGCCGGGCGCCGGAGTATAGGACCCGGGCGGCGCTGCTAGCATGGCCCGCCTCATGAGCCCCACCCTGGAACTCGTCGGTCCCTCGTCCCACTTCTACGTCTCGCAGCGGCTCCGGCTCCACTACGTGGACTGGGGGAACCCGGACAAGCCGCTGCTGCTGCTGGTCCACGGCGGACGCGACCACGCCCGCAGCTGGGACTGGGTGGCCCGCGCCCTGCGCGACCACTTCCACGTGGTCGCCCCCGACCTGCGCGGGCACGGCGACAGCGCCTGGGCCGTGGGCAGCGGCTACGCCCTCACCGACTTCGTGCTGGACATCGCCCAGCTGGTGGAGGCGCTCGACGAGGATCCGGTGACGATCATCGGCCACTCGCTGGGGGGCGCCGTCTCGCTGATGTTCACCGGCACCTTCCCGGAGAAGGTGGGCCGGCTGGTGGCGATCGAGGGGCTCGGGCCGCCGCCGGCGGTACTGCGCGAGACCGTGGGGGTGCCGGGCTGGAAGCGGGTGCGCGACTGGGTGGAGCGCATGCAGAAGCTGGCCGCGCGCAAGCCGCGCCACTACCCGTCCATCGACGCGGCCGCCGCCCGCATGCAGGAGGCCAACCCCTTCCTGTCGCCGGAGCAGGCGCGCCACCTGACCATCCACGGCGTGGCCCGCAACGAGGACGGCACCTACAGCTGGAAGTTCGACAACTACGTGCACGCCTTCAGCCCGATCCGGCTGACGCTGGACGAGGTGGACGAGCAGCGCGCCCGGATCACCTGCCCGGTGCTGCTGGTGCGAGGCACCGAGAGCTGGGCCAGCGACCCGGCGAAGGACGGCCGCATGGCGCCCTTCCAGGACGCGCGCTCGGTGAACGTGGAGGGCGCCGGCCACTGGGTCCACCACGACCGGCTGGACGTGTTCCTCGGCCACGTGAGGGAGTTCCTGGGGATCGAAGGAGGGGCGTCGTGAAGCTGGCGGAGCGGATCGCATTCGTCACCGGCGGAGGATCGGGGCTGGGCCGCGCCATCGCCGAGGCCTTCGCCGCCGAGGGCGCCGCGGTGGCGGTCTTCGACCTGCGCGGCGACGCGGCGCAGCAGACCATCGAGGCGCTGCCCGGGTCGGGCCACCTGGCCCTGGCCGGCGACGTGTCCGACGCCGCGGCGGTGGCCGCCGCCTTCGATCGGGTCGACCAGACCCACGGCCGGCTCGACGTGCTGGTGAACAACGCCGGCGTCGACCGCCTGCCCGACGACGGCCACGAGCAGATGATGACCACCGGCTACAGCACCGAGCACATGTCGGACGAGGCCTTCGTGCGCATGCAGGCCATCCACCTGCACGGCGCCTTCTTCTGCACGCGCGAGGCGGTCCGGCGCATGGTCCCGGCCGGGCGGGGCGGCAGCATCCTCAACATGTCGAGCATCGCCGGGCTCGGCGGCTTCGGCGCCGTCCACTACTGCACGGCGAAGGCGGGCCTGCTGGGCCTGACCCGCTCGCTGGCCCGGGAGCTGGGCCGGGCGAAGATCCGCGTGAACGCCATCTGCCCGGGCGCCATCGACACGCCCATGACCCAGGGCATGAGCGAGGGCATCCTGAAGGGGCTGACCGCGGCGACGCCGCTCCAGCGCATGGGGACCGCGCAGGAGATCGCGGCGCTGGCGCTCTTCCTGGCCAGCGACGACGGCTCCTTCATCACCGGCCAGGCCGTCTCCCCCAACGGCGGCATCCACATCGCCTGAGCGGCGGTCAGCCCGTCTTCGCGAACTTCTTCTCGTACTTCGC
Organism: Myxococcota bacterium; assembly: GCA_050618055.1. GTDB lineage: Bacteria > Myxococcota_A > UBA9160 > UBA9160 > SMWR01 > CALDCK01. Next base: position 1,368 of record JBNLVK010000010.1, on the reverse strand, counting down.
GCGGATGAAGGTCGGGCAGGACGAGTCGGGGATCTCGGTCAGAGGCTCTCGGACCAGGGAGGGCGTGATGCCCAGCCGCTCGGCGTGGAGACGCAGCGCGTCCAGGTCGAAGCCGTAGAGGGCGGCCGCGTTCTCGCCCAGCATCATGCGCACCTCCTTCTCCGGAAGCTCGGCGAAGGCCAGCCGCATGTTCTCGCGCGAGTGGGGATAGCAGCCCTCGTAGTGGGGGTAGTCGTTGCCCCAGAGGATGCGGTCGGTGCCCACGATCTCGCGGCCCTTCACGTCGGCCGGCGAGGGGAAGGACGCGCCGTACCAGCAGTTGCGCTTCGCGTAGAAGCTGGGTGGCTCGTCCAGCACCTTGGCGTTCTTGAAGTCGACCTCGCCCATCATGCCCATCTTCATGCCCATGTGGATGCCGTCCATCTGGCGCATCAGGCCCGGGGCCCAGGCGCAGCCCGACTCGGTCAGGATGTAGCGGAGCTTCGGGAAACGCTCGAAGACGCCGCCCAGGATGAGCTGGCAGTAGCCGCGCTGGACGTAGAAGGGCATCTCCATCACCCACAGCGCGTCGGCGCCCTGGGCGTCGCCGTAGAAGGGCGAGCCCTGGCCCGAGTGCTGGTTGATCACGAGGCCCAGGTCCTGGATCACCTCCCAGAGCCGGTCGTACTCGGGGGCGTAGAGCGGAGAGAGGTGAGTGTCGGAGGGCGAGGGCAGGGGCAGCAGCACGCCGCCCCGCAGACCGTTCTCCGCGATCCAGCGCACGTCCTCGATGGCGTCGTCCACGTCGTTCAGGTGGATCAGGCCGATGCCGGCGCGCCGCTCCGGCTCCTCGGCGCAGAACTCGGCCAGCCAGCGGTTGTGGGCGCGGGTGCCGGCGCGCCAGCGCTCGTACTGGTCGGGGCGCGGCGGCGGCGACACGTGGAACGCCTTGTCGTAGAAGGGCGGCACCGTGTTGGGGAAGATCACCTCGGCGACCACGCCGTCGCCCTCCAGGTCGACGCGGCGCTCGGCCGAGTCCCAGTTCTTGGTCTTCTTGCCGCCGACGTGCTTCTTCGAGGGGTTCTTGTAGGCGCCGCGCCAGGCGTCGAAGTCATCCCTGTACTGCGGGTCCAGGTAGTCGCGGTAGGTGTCGATGGCGGCGCCGCCGTGGGTGTCGCCGGTGATCGTGATGTACGGGATCTCGGGGGGCATGGCGCGTCTCCGTTCGTCCCCGGAAGGCTGGCACACTATGCTGGCGGGCGCATCGCACAGGAGGCTCCGTGCTCTCTTCATGGGACGACTACCCGGTCCACCAGGTCGCCGAGACGATCCGCCACGTCGGCACCAGCGACCGCAACTTCTACGACCGCTACTACTTCAACCTGCACG
>JBNLVK010000009.1:0-14727 GCA_050618055.1 Myxococcota bacterium | reverse complement strand
TCCGGTTGCTGCCGGCGGGCAGCACCTTCACCTCGGCCAGCACGTCCATGACCGCGGCCGGCACCTGCTCGGGCTTGGCGACCACGCGCTGACCCTTGCCGCCGCCGCCGGCGATGTGCTTGAAGCGGATGCGGTTGCTCGGGTACTCGTCCCAGATCTCCTTGCAGCAGCGCTCCGCCTGGACCTGGAGCGCCTCGATCGTCACCAGCTCGCGGCTCTCGGCGTAGCCGGCCTGGAGCAGCGCCTCGGCGTTGTCCGGAAGCGACAGGTCGTCGCTCCACGTGAAGGCCAGACCGTGCTCGGCGGCCAGCGCCTCCAGCGCCTTGCGGTCGCCGTGGGCGGCGCACAGCGCCAGGGCCGACACGTTGTCGACGCCGGGAATGACCGCGTTGCCCAGGCTGCGGGCCAGCTTCTTGGCCTCGTCCTTGGCGCCGGCGCGCCGCACGACGCTCGACGACGGGCCCATGAAGCCGATGCCCGCCTCCTCGATCGCCTCGATGAACTCGGCGTCCTCGGCCATGAAGCCGTAGCCGGCGAAGATGTGGGTGTAGCCGTGGAGCCGCGCGATCTCGACGATCTCGTCGATGCGCTCGAGCTTCTCCTCCTGGCCCTGGCCCATGTAGTCGGCCACCCGGTGCACGTTGGCCGGGAAGCGCAGGTCGCGCAGCTCCGGCGCCAGGCAGCGGGAGTAGGTGACCGAGTCCTTCTCGGAGAGCAGCATCCCGTACTCGCCGATGCCGATCTCGTCGAAGATCTCGAAGGCCTCCTTGCGCACCGGCCCGCGGCAGACCACCAGGCACTTGACCGCGGACAGGTCGAAGGAGCGGATCCATTCGGACGGGGAATCGTGGAAGCGGCCGCGTCGGCCCTCGGCGTCCAGCACTATTCGAACTCTCGCTGCGGGCCGGCCATGGCCGACGGGGTGTAGGTGCGCATCAGGAAGGCCAGGTTCTCGGCGAGCACGCGGCGCGACGTGCCGGGCATGACCACCCGCGACACGCTGCCCAGCGAGAGCGCCTCCTTGGGGTTCATCAGCTCGTGCTCGTAGCGCTCGGACAGCTTCTGGAGCCCGGCGTCGCGCACGCGCGCGGCCTCCTCCTCCGACCCGCCGTCGGCCAGCGCCTTCTTGTAGGCGGCGTCGATGCCGCGCAGCTCGTCCTTGTAGACGAAGTCCTTGCCGGCCGGACCCATCACGGCGATGCGCGCCATGGGCATGGTGAAGACCATGTCGGCGCCGACGAAGTAGGAGTTGTAGGCCGCGTAGGCGCCGCCGAACGCGTTGCGGATGATCAGCGTCATCGACGGCACGCGCACGTCGATGATCGAGTCGAGCAGGCGGCGGCCCTCGAGCACGATGCCGCGGGTCTCCTGCTCGGTGCCCGGCATGAAGCCGGTGGTGTCCTCCAGGAAGATCAGCGGGATGTTGTAGAGGTTGCAGAAGCGGATGAAGCGCGTGCCCTTGCGGGCGGCGTCGACGTCGATCGAGCCGGACGCCACCACCGAGTTGTTCGCCACGTAGCCCACCACGTGCCCGCCGATGCGGCCGAAGGCGGTGAGCAGGTTGCGCGCGCGCTGGGGCTGGAGCTCGAAGTACTCGCCGTGGTCGGAGAGCAGCTGGAGCATGAGGGTCGCGTCGAAGGGCGCGTTCATGCCCTCGGGCCGCGAGAAGGCGCGGCGGAACAGCACGTCCTCCTCCGGCGTGAAGCGGTCCACCGGGTCCGACGTCTCCATGAAGGGCGCCGCGCTCTGGTTGTCGTCCGGCAGGTACTGGAGCAGGCGGATGGCGGTGCGCAGCGAGCCCAGCTCGTCGGTGGTGGTGAGATCGCACACACCGTTCATGCCGTGGACGCCGGGACCGCCCAGCTCGTCGGCGGTGACGTCCTCGCCGGTGGCCGACTTCACCACGCCGGGGCCGGTCAGCCCGATGAAGGTGTCGTCGCACTGGATCATGAACGAGCCCTGGCGGGGCAGGTAGGAGCCGCCGCCGGCGTTGTAGCCGAACATCAGCGAGATGGACGGCACGCGTCCGCTGATCTTGCGCAGCGCGGTGAAGGCCTCGCTGTAGCCGTCGAGGCCGCCGACGCCGGCGGGCACGAAGGCGCCGGCCGAGTCGTTCATGCCGATCAGCGGGATGCCGCGCTCGGCCGCCATGTAGATCAGCCGGGCCAGCTTGGCGCCGTTGGTGGCGTCCATGGATCCGGCGCGCAGGGTGAAGTCGTGGCCGTAGACGGCGACGTCGCGGCCGCCGATGTCGAGGATGCCGGTGACGATCGAGGCGCCGTCGAGCGACGGTCCCCAGTTCTGGAAGAGCAGGTTGGGCTCGCGCTCGGTGAGGACCTTGATCCGCTCGAAGACGGTCATCCGGCCCTTGGCGTGCTGGACCCGCACCCGGTCCGGGCCGCCGCCCCGGCGGGGCCGCGCCAGCAGCTCCTCGCCGAGGGCCAGCGCCTCGTCGTAGATGGGGGCCGCGGCCGCGTGGCTGGGCGGCGGAGAGGCCGGTTTCGCCAGCGGATTGGCGAGGGTGTACTGGGGAAGTGCCGCGTCCATGGGGGTCCTGCGATCCCGACCCGTGGGGCGCGGGCGGGGGCCTGAGGGTAAGCCGAGGCCTCCGGGCACGCTACCGGCGCGCCCGGGGCGCGTCTAGAGCGTCGCGATCGTCCCCACGCGCTCCTCGAGCCGGTTGCGGTACTCGACCAGGTCCACCTTGTCCTGGGCCACGCCGCTGTCGATGGCCGCCTGGGCCACCGCCAGCGGCACGTAGATCAGCAGCCGCGGGTCGAAGGGCTTCGGGATGATGTAGCTGGGACCGAAGTCGAACACGTCGTTCGGGTAGGCGTGGCGCACCTGGGTGGGGACGGCCTCGCCGCGCACCGCCAGCTCCGCCAGCGCGTGCACCGCCGCCAGCTTCATGGGCTCGTTGATGGTGGTGGCGCGCACGTCCAGCGCCCCGCGGAAGATGAACGGGAAGCCGAGCACGTTGTTCACCTGGTTCGGGTAGTCGGAGCGGCCCGTGGCGGTGATGGCGTCGCGGCGCACGCGGCGCACCTGGTCGGGCGTGATCTCCGGGTCCGGGTTCGCCATGGCGAAGATGATCGGCTGGTCGGCCATGCTGGCGACCATCTCCTCGGTGACCAGACCCGCCTGGGAGAGCCCGACGAACACGTCCGCGTGCTGGAGGGCGTCGGCCAGGGTACGCGCGTCGGTGTCGCGCGCCCACTCCTGCTTGTACGGATTCATGCCCTCGGTGCGCCCCGTGTGGATCACGCCGCGGCTGTCGCACAGCGTGATGTTCCGGGCGGGGACGCCCAGGTCGCGGTAGAGGCGGGCGCAGGCGATGCCCGACGCGCCGGCGCCGTTGAACACCACCTTCACCTCGTCGATCTGGCGATCGGTGAGCTGGAGCGCGTTCAGCAGCGCGGCGCCCGAGATGATCGCGGTGCCGTGCTGGTCGTCGTGGAAGACCGGGATGTCGAGCCGCTCGGAGAGCTGGCGCTCGATCTCGAAGCACTCCGGCGCGCGGATGTCCTCGAGGTTGATGCCGCCGAAGGTCGGCGCGATCAGCTCCACGGTGCGCACGATCTCGTCGACGTCCAGGCTGTCGATCTCGATGTCGAAGACGTCGATGTCGGCGAAGCGCTTGAAGAGGACGGCCTTGCCCTCCATCACCGGCTTGCCCGCCAGCGGACCGATGTTGCCCAGCCCGAGCACCGCGGTGCCGTTGCTCACCACGGCGACCAGGTTGCCCTTGGCCGTGTACTTGAAGGCGTCGTTCGGGTCGCGGGCGATCTCCCGGCAGGGCTCGGCCACGCCGGGCGAGTACGCCAGGGCCAGGTCTTCCTGGGTCTTGGTCGACTTGGTCGGGCTGATCTTGAGCTTGCCGGGCCGGCCCCTCGAGTGGTACGCCAGGGCCTGCTCACGTGTGATCACGGGTCGTTTCTCTCGGTGGGGGGGAGGATCGGAGGGAGCGTCGGCGGGTGCCCCGGGCGAGCGTGGAATCCTACCAGATCAACCGGCGTTATTCCTCATGGACCGCGGGTGCTTGCACGCCCCCAGCCCGACCCGGCCCGGTGGCCGGTGGCCGGTGGCCCGCGTCAGCCCTTCAGCAGCTCGCGGGCGATCACCACCCGCTGGATCTGGTTGGTGCCCTCGTAGATCTGCATCAGCTTGGCGTCCCGCATCAGCTTCTCGACCGGGTACTCCTTGGTGTAGCCGTTTCCGCCGAAGATCTGGACCGCGTCGGTGGTGACGCGCATGGCGGCGTCGGTGGCGAAGCACTTGGCCATCGACGAGTGCTTCGAGGCCAGCATGCCCTGCTCCACCATCCAGGCGCTCTGCCAGGTCAGCAGGCGCGAGGCCTCGATGTCCTTGGCCATGTCGGCCAGCATGAACTGGACGCCCTGGAACTCGGCGATCGGCGCGTCGAAGGCCCGGCGCTCGACCGCGTAGGCCGCGGCCTCGTCGAGCGCCCGCTGGGCGATGCCGGTGGCGAGCGCCGCGATCGGCGGCCGCGCCTTGTCCAGCGTCTTCATGGCGATGCCGAAGCCCTCGCCCTCGGCCCCCAGGCGCTGGGCCTCGGGAACGCGCGCGCCGTCGAAGTGGATGACGCGGGTGTCGCTGGCCCGCTGGCCCATCTTGTCTTCCTTCTTGCCGGCGCTGACGCCGGGCGTGTCGGCCGGCACGACGAAGGCGCAGATGCCCTTGTGGCGACTGCTGCGGTCGAGGGTGGCGAAGACGGTGAAGACGTCGGCGTGGCCCCCGTTGGTGATCCAGGCCTTGGTGCCGTTGAGCACGTAGGCGTCGCCGTCCTTCTCGGCGTGGAGCTGGAGGCCGGCCACGTCGGAGCCGGCGCCCGGCTCGGACAGGCAGAAGGAGGCCAGCAGCGGCTTCTCGACGAAGGGCGTCAGCCACTCCTGCTTCTGGTCGTCGCTGCCGCCCACCACGATCGGGGTGAGCGCCAGGTCGTTGGCGGCCACCGACGTGGCGAAGCCCGAGCAGCCCCAGGCGATCTCCTCGATGATCAGGCAGGCGTCGACCGAGGTGAGGCCGAGCCCGCCGTTGGCCTCGGGCACGACCGTGTTGCACAGCCCCAGCTCCCAGGCCTGGTCGATCAGCTTGCGCGGGAACTCGCCGCTCTGGTCGTACCCGGCGGCGACCGGCGCCACCTCTTCGCGGGCGTAGCGTCGCGCCGTGGCCTGGAGGGCCAGCCGCTCGTCGGACAGTCCGAAGTGCATGGCGGGACGGTAGCCAGGGGCGACCGCCGGGCAAGGCGGGTCGGCGACTCGGAGTCAGGCCGCGGGGGCGTGGTAGCCGAGCTCGCGGGACAGCCGCTCGGCGCTCGCCATCACCTGGGGCAGCACCTCGCGGATCAGCTGCTCCTCGCCGAGCCGGCTGGCGGGCGCCGACAGGGACAGGGCCGCGGCCACCCGACCGGTCGAGTCGTAGACCGGGGCCGCGGCGCAGACCAGCCCGGCCTCGCACTCGTCCAGGTCGGTGGCGAAGCCCTGGCCGGCCACGGTCCGGATGTGCTCGAAGAACTTGTCCGGGTCGGTGATGGTGCGCTTCGTGCGCGGCGCCAGCGATCCCTCGGCGGCGACGGTCCGGTCGTAGGCCTCGCGCTGTCCCTCCGGGCAGCAGCCGATCAGCACCTTGCCGAGCGCGGTGCAGTGCACCGGCAGCCGGGTGCCGACCCGCGAGGGCGTGACCAGCAGTCGCTCCGGGGCGTGGCCGGCCACGTGGACCACCTGGAAGTCGTGGAGCACGCCCAGGTGGGTCGACTCGTCGAAGCGGTCCGAAAGCTCCCGCAGGTGGGGCATCGCCCGCTCGATCAGCGGACGGCCGCGCAGGAAGGCGCGACCCAGCTCGAGCGCCCCCAGACCCAGCCGGTAGCGCTCGGTCTCCAGGTCCTGCTCGATGAAGCCGGCCTCCTCCAGGGTCGCCAGCAGCCGGAACACGTTGTTCTTGTGCAGCCCGAGGCGGCGCGACAGCTCGGCCACCCCGATCTCGACGTCCCCTTGGAACTCCTCCAGCACGCGCAGCGCATTGGCCACGGTCTGGATCGAGTACTCGCCCTTGGCCTTCTTCATCGGAGTGCGTCCTCACCCGTCGACGCAAGGGTCCCGAAGGGGCATCGGACCCGACGACGGCGACGGCGCAAGCACGCTTCGCCTGCCGTGGGGCATGTCGGGTCCGAGTTCCGCATTCGTGAGCCCTTGGGGATCCGGCTCCACCCGATGAGTCCGAAGGGTCCGATGGTTCGACCCGAAAATCGTTCCGGCGGGGGGAGGAGTCCGGAAGAACTTCGCTTCAAAAGCAACGTCAGCAGACGCAGCCCTTGTATCGATGTGACGATTCGGTGTCAAGCACGCAGGCGAACATTTGTCGCCCGATGTGCCTTGCACGACGCGCTCGCGTGTACGCGCTTCGCATGCACGCCACCGACGGTGAAACGGAATTCGTCCGACGCCGCCCGACGGAGCCGCGCGAAAAAAACTACGCGCCGGGCTCGCTCGGTTCCGCGCTCGCGCGATCCTCACCCTCGGTTGCGAGCAGCTCGAAGATGAGTATCGCCACACCGACGACGATGAACGAGTCGGCGAAGTTGAAGTCGGGCCAGGTGAACCCACCCCACAGGCGGAAGTGGAGGAAGTCGATGACCTCGTCGCGCACGATGCGGTCGGTGAGGTTGCCCGCCGCACCGCCGAGGATGCAGCCGAGTGCGAGCGCCGACAGCCGATCCCCCGGGGCGAGCTGACGCAGGAAGGAGAAGATTACACCGATGGCGACGATCGAGATGCCGATGAAGAACACCTTGCGCAACACCGGGTCGGCGTCGACGAACAAGCCGAACGCGGCGCCCGGGTTCCTCACATGGGTGAGGTAAAAGAACCCCTCGATCACCTGGATGCGATCGGCGTAGGTCAGGTGCGTGTCGACCAGGTGCTTCGTCACCATGTCGATCGCGTACGCGGCGACCGCGGCGACGACGAAGACGGTGTGCTTGGGACTCATTGCGGCCGAACCTATCACAGGCTCCCTCGGGCGCCCGCCCCAGGGGAGCTAACGGAGCTCACGCGCGCTGAGGCGACCGTCGCCCCACACCTCCGGTGCCGACCGCGACGCGGCGAGCAACAGCGGCTCGGCCTCCTGCACCCGACCCTCCTGTCGAAGTGCAACACCGCGCAGCCCTACCAGATGCACTTCGACCCTCGGGGATTCGAGACCGGCGGCGCGCAGCAGGTCTTCGGCGCGGGCGAGCTGTTCGAGCGTGCGAACCGGGTCGCCCTGCTCGGCGTGGTGACGCGCCAGCGCAAGGTAGGTGTACGGGTTCGACGCGTCGGTCTGGAGCGCGCGCGTGTACAGACCGCGCGCGCGCGCCACGTCGCCGCGGATCTCGGCGTCGAGCGCCTGGAGCACCAGGTCGGTCGAGGCGCGCGCGAGCCCGTCTCCCTGGTCCGCCACCTCGTGCAGGGCCAGCGCGTCGGAGGGCCCGATGCGCGGACCCGGCAGCACGCAGCCCGCGCAGGCCAGCAGCCAGGCGAGCACGGTCGCTCGCACCCCGCGCGTCACAGCCGCGACCGCAGCCAGCGCAGCAGCCCGCCGCGCGACGCCTCGGCGTGGGGGCAGACCTCGTCGGGCAGCGTGCCCCGCAGGAAGAACTCCTCGCGTCGCTCGGGACAGCCCGCCAGCGCCACCGCACCCGTCGCCGGATGGATCGCCACACGTTCGATCCGCGGCGGACGGGGAAATGCGCCGCGCACCACGCCGCCGGTCGCGCCTTCGACGAAGCTCCGCCAGATGGGAAGCGCCCCCACGCTGCTCGGCACGCCCACGCTCTTCGGCTCGTCGAAGCCGATCCACACCACCGCCACCAGCTCCGGCGTGAAGCCCACGAACCAGAGGTCGCGCTCCTCGTCGGTCGTGCCGGTCTTGGCACCGACCGGTCCGCGCAGACCGGTGCTGCGCACGCGGGCCGCCGTGCCGCGGGCGGCCACGCCCTCCAGCAGGCTGGTGGCCAGGTAGGCCGTCCCCGGATCGAGCACGCGCTCGAAGCGCAGCTGGCGGCGCTCGACCACCGCGCCGTCGCGGTCCACCAGGTCCTCCACCGACTGGAGCCGCGGACGCACGCCGCCGCTGGCGATCGTCGCGTAGGCACGCGCCAGCTCCAGGGGCGAGAGCTCGGCGGTGCCGAGCGCCAGGCTCGGCACCTCGGGCAGCCGGCTCTCGATGCCGAGCCGGTGCGCCACGTCGACCACGCGCTTCACGCCGATCTCCTGGGCGAGTCGCGCGGTCGCCACGTTGTAGGAACGTTCGAGCGCCTCACGAACCGAAACCTGGTCGTGGAAGGCATCGTCGTGGTTGCGCGGCCGCCAGGGCCCGGACGGCGTGCGCACCTCGAGCGGCGAGTCGTCGAGCCGGCTGGCCAGGGTGATCGCCGGTCGGCCCCCCTTCGGCTCGAGCGCCGCGATGAACACGAAAGGCTTGAACACACTGCCCGACTGGCGCCGCGCCTGGGTGCAGCGGTCGAACTGCGAGACCCGGTAGTCGCGACCGCCCACCAGCGCCAGCAGCTCGCCGGTGCGCGGGCGCAGCGCCACCAGGCAGCCCTGGAGGCGGCGCTCCGGCGGCAGCTCGGTCAGCTCGGGACGGCGCGCCTCGATGGCCGCGATGCCCTCTTCCAGGGAACGCGCCGCCAGGGCCTGGAGCCGGCGGTCGAGGGTCGAGTAGATGCGCAGGCCCTCGCTGGCCAGCGTGTCGGCGTCGTAGCTCTCGACGAGCTGGCGCCGCAGCAGGTCGAGGAAGTAGCGGGCGTCGCCCGGGTCGGGCGTGACCGACGCCAGCCGCAGCGGCTCGACGCGGGCCAGCGCGTGGGTCTCGTCGTCGAGCCGGCCCTGCTCGTGCATCAGGTCGAGCACCAGGTTGCGGCGCCGCGTGGCCCGCTCGGGGCTGCGGTGGGGGGAGATGCCGTTGGGGCTCTGGATGATGGCGGCCAGCAGGCCCGCCTCGGCCACGGTCAGGTCCGAGGCCGACTTCCCGAAGTAGAGGTGCGCCGCCTCGCCGAAGCCGTGGATCGCCGTGGCGCCCCGCTGCCCCAGGTAGATCTCGTTGAGGTACGACTCGAGGATCTCGTTCTTGTCGTAGCGGGCCTCCACCACCAGGGCCATCACGGCCTCCTGGAGCTTGCGCCGGAGGGTCCGCTCGGGGGTGAGGAAGAAGTTCTTCACCAGCTGCTGGGTCAGCGTGCTGCCGCCCTGGGCCACCCGGCCGGCGCGCAGGTTGGCCCACATGGCCCCGGCGATGCGCTTCAGGTCGATGCCCGGGTGGGTCTCGAAGCGCTGGTCCTCGACGGCCAGCACCGCGTCGACCAGGTGCCGCGGCACGTCGGCCAGCCGCACCAGCTCGCGCTGCTCGCGCTCCAGACCGTAGTAGGCGCCCAGCGGCTCGGGCTCGAGCAGCACGGCTCCGAGGCCGCGCCCGTCGGGCATGGAGCGGATGTCCTCGATGACGCTGCCGCGCAGCACCAGCACGATGTCGCGCGCCGGCTCCGGTCGGCTCGGGTGGTCGAAGGCCCGCAGGTGCACCCGCACCCGGTGCTCGCCCCAGGCGAACTGGCCCGGCGGCAGGTCCTTCGAGGTGGCCGCCCGGCGGTAGCCCAGGCGATCGAGCGTGCGGCGCAGGTCGATCTGCTTCCAGTCGAGCCCGGGGTAGAGGATCATCGGCGCGCTGTAGACCCGCGACGGCACCTGGAAGCGCACACCCTCGAAGCGGGCGCGCACGGTGCGGTCGGCCTCGACCACCAGGCCGGAGACGAAGAAGCCGGCGGCGAAGGCGCTCACGAGCACGGCGCCGGCCAGCGGACGCAGCCAGCGCGGCGCCGCGCGCCGTGCGCGCGACTTCGCTCCCGAGGCGCGCCTGCGCTTCGGGCCTGCGCTGTTGCGCCGCCCCTGCGGGCGTCCGCTCCGCGCCACCCTCTACCCCCTGACCCCCAGGTCCAGACCCAGGGGGGAGCGTAGCAACCCGCCCGCCGGGGCGAGCAAACTGCCAGGAAACCACTAGATTCCCCCGATGGCCCGGAAGGACGGCAAGGAGCGGCAGGACGGCGCCACCCCCGGGGCGAAGCCCTGGGGCGGACGCTTCCGCGAGGACACCGACCCGGCGGTCGAGCGCTTCAGCGCGTCGATCCATTTCGACCGGGCGCTGGCGAAGCACGACCTGCGCCTGTCGCGCGCCCACGCCCGCATGCTCGAGCGGGTGGGCATCCTGTCCGCCGACGACCTGGCGAGCCTGCTGGGCGGCCTCGACCAGATCGAGCAGGAGATCGCCGACGAGAGCTTCCCGTTCGATCCGGCCCTCGAGGACATCCACATGAACGTGGAGGGCCGGCTGCGCACGCTGGTGGGCGCGGCGGCGGGAAGGCTGCACACCGGCCGCAGCCGCAACGACCAGGTGGCGACCGACCTGGCGCTCTACCTGCGCGACGCGGCCCGGGCGGCCGAGCGCGGCCTGCACGAGCTTCGCGGCGTGCTGGTGACGCGGGCCCGGGAGCACCTGGACACGGTGCTGCCCGGCTACACCCACCTCCAGCGGGCCCAGCCGGTGCGGCTGGCCCACCACTGGCTGGCCTTCGTCGAGGCGTTCGGCCGTGACGCGGCCCGCTTCCGCGACCTGCAAGGGCGCCTGCGTCATGCGCCGCTCGGATCGGGTGCGCTGGCCGGGTCGACGCTGCCCCTCGACCGGGACGACACGGCCCGGGCGCTGGGCTTCGACGCGCCCGCCCGCAACAGCATGGATGCGGTGGCCGCCCGCGACGTGGCCCTCGAGTTCCTGGCCGACTGCGCCATCGCGTCGGTGCAGCTGTCGCGGCTGGCCGAGGAGCTGGTGCTGTGGTCGTCGGCCGAGTTCGGCTTCGTCGCGCTGGCCGACGCCTACTCCACCGGTAGCTCGCTGATGCCCCAGAAGAAGAACCCGGACGTGCCCGAGCTGGTGCGCGGCAAGTCGGGTCGGGTGGTCGGCAACCTGGTGGCGCTGCTCACCGTGCTGAAGGGCCTGCCGCTGACCTACAACCGCGACCTGCAGGAGGACAAGGAGCCGATCTTCGACTCGGCGATCACGCTGCGCGACTGCCTCGAGGTGACCGCCGGCGCGGTGGCGACCCTGCGCGTCGACACCCGGCGCATGGCCGACGCCGCCGCCGATCCGATGCTGCTGGCCACCGACCTGGCCGAGGCGCTGGTGCGCGAGGGCGTGCCCTTCCGCGACGCCCACGAGGCGGTCGGCAAGGTGGTGGCCCACTGCCTGGACAAGGACCTGGACCTGCGCGCCCTGTCGCTGGAGGACCTGCGGGCCTTCCACCCGGGCTTCGCCGCACCGGCGAGCGAGCTGCTGTCGCTGGAGCGGGCCCTCGAGGCGCGCAGCCTGGTGGGCGGCACCGCGCGGGGGGGCGTGGCGGCGTCCCTCGACGCGGCCGACGCTGAGCTGCGTCGGGCGCTGGCGGACCTCGACGCGGCGGAGGACGGGGAATGACGCGCCGGGCGACGGCCGCGCTGGTGGTGCTGGCCGCGCTGCTGTTCGCCTGCGGCAAGTACGGCTCGCCGGTGCGCCCCGAGGTGGCCGCCGGGGGCGGGGCCGGCACGGCCGGCGTCGTCCTCGACCACGCCGACACCTGCGAGGACCCGGAGCACGACCACGGCGCCGACGCCGACCCCGCCGACCCCCCGGACGCGGAGCCCGCGCCGTGAGCGAGACGCTTCGCTTCACGAAGATGCACGGCGCCGGGAACGACTTCGTCGTGCTCGACGGCGTGCGCGACGCGCTGCCGCCCCTCGAGCCCCTGGCCGCACGCCTCTGCCACCGCAACTTCGGCATCGGCGCCGCCCAGCTGCTGGTGGTCCGCCCCGCCCAGAGCCCGGACGCCGCCTTCCGCATGGAGATCTTCAACGCCGACGGCTCCCAGGTGGAGATGTGCGCCAACGGCATCCGCGCCTTCTACTGCTACCTGCGCGACGCGGGACACACGGCGGAGGAAGAGATCGGCGTCGAGACGCTCTCCGGTGTCGTGCGCCCGCGCTTCGCCGGGCCGGGTCGCGTCACCGTCGACATGGGCCTGCCGGTGCTGGCGCCGGCCAAGATCCCGACCACCCTGGGCCGCGGCGACGGTCCGGTGCTCGACGAGCCCCTGGAGGTGGACGGCGAGACGCTGCGCGTCTCGTCGGTCTCGATGGGCAACCCCCACGCGGTGGTGTTCGGCGGCGACCCGGACACGGCGCCGGTCGAGCGGCTGGGCCCCGCCATCGAGAACCACCCGGCCTTCCCGAACCGGGTGAACGTGGAGTTCGTGGAGGTGGTCGCCCGCGACCGCATCCGCCAGCGCACCTGGGAGCGGGGCACCGGCGAGACGCTGGCCTGCGGCAGCGGTGCCTGCGCCGTGGCCGTGGTATCCATGTTGCGCGGCGTGGCGGACCGCCGGGTCCGGGTGGAGCTGCGGGGCGGCAGCCTGGAGATCGCCTGGCCGGCCGCCGACGCCCACATCGAGATGACCGGGCCCGCGGTCACCGTCTTCCACGGCACGATCGCGCTGGACGGATCCTGGGGGGAGTGATGTTCGAAGGCGTGCTGACGGCCATCGCCACGCCGCTTCGCGACGGCGAGATCGACGAGGACGCGCTGCGCGTGCTGGTCGAGCGCCAGATCGAGGCGGGCATCGACGGACTGGTTCCCTGCGGCTCGACCGGCGAGTCGGCCACCCTCTCCCACGCCGAGCACCGGCGCGTGGTGGAGATCGTGGTGCAGGCCACCCGCGGGCGCGTGCCGGTGGTGGCGGGCACCGGCTCGAACAACACCCGCGAGGCGGTCGAGCTGACCCAGCACGCCAAGGAGGCCGGCGCCGACGGCGCCCTGCTGATCTCGCCCTACTACAACAAGCCCACCCAGCGGGGCCTGGTGGAGCACTTCGCCGAGATCGGTCGGCGCACCTCCTTCCCGCTGGTCGTCTACAACGTGCCCTCGCGCACGGCCAGCAACATCCTGCCGGCCACCCTGGCCGAGATCGCGCGCACGCCCCAGGTGGTGGGCGTGAAGGAGGCCAGCGGCGACCTGGCCCAGATGGCCGAGGCGATCGCCCTGTGCCCCGACGACTTCGACGTGCTGTCCGGCGACGACGCGCTGAACCTGCCGCTGCTGGCGATCGGCGGACGCGGCGTCATCTGCACCTCCTCGAACGTGGCGCCCCGCGAGATGGTGAGCCTGGTGCGCGCCTTCCGCGGCGGCGACCTGGAGCACGCGCGCCGCATGCACTACCAGCTGCTGCCGCTGTTCCAGGTGCTCTTCTGCGAGACCAACCCGATCCCGGTGAAGGCGGCCCTCGAGATGATGGGCCTGCTGGGTCCCGAGATCCGGCTGCCGCTCTTGCCGCTCTCCGAGCCCAACCGCGAGCGGCTCCAGGTGGTGCTGAAGGAGCTGGGGCTGGTCGGATGAGCGGGCGCGTGTGGGTGGTCGGGGCGCTCGGTCGGATGGGTCGGAGCGTGCGCGCGGCCCTGGAAGGGGAGCCTGCGCTCTCGCTGGGCGCGGCGCTCGAGGCCCCGGGTCACCCGGGCGTCGGCCGCGAGATCGAGGGCGGCGTGCGCGTGACCGACGACGCCAAGCAGGCCGCCTCCGCCTGCGACGTCGCCATCGACTTCAGCGTGCCGGCGGCGACGCTCGCGAACCTGCGCGTGGCCGCCGACGCGGGCCTCGCCTACGTGACCGGCACCACCGGCTTCAGCGAGGCGGAGCGCGCCGAGCTGGCCGAGATGGCGCGGCGCATTCCCGTGCTCCACGCGCCGAACTTCTCGCTGTCGGTGAACCTGCTGGCCTGGCTGACGCGCGAGGCCGCACGGCGCCTGCCCGGCTTCGACGCCGAGATCGTGGAGCTCCACCACGCCGCGAAGCGCGACGCCCCCAGCGGCACCGCGCTGCGCCTGGCCGAGGCGGTGGCCGAGGGTCGCGGCGTCGCGCCGGGCGAGCACCTGGTGCTCGAGCGCGCCGGCGAGATCGGTGCGCGGCCCGAGGGCGCCATCGGCGTGCAGACGCTGCGCGGCGGCGACAACCCGGGCGAGCACAGCGTGCTGTTCGTGGGCGCCGGCGAGCGCCTCGAGCTGCACCACCGCTCCCACACGCGCGACCACTTCGCACGCGGCGCCGTGCGCGCCGCCGCCTGGCTCGTGGGACGCGAGCCGGGCCTGCACCGCCTCGAGGAGATGCTCGGGCTGTAGGCAGGCGTGCTCACGGCGGCAGCAACCCGCCGGTCCACGGACGCCGCCCTGCTCGCAGCTTTCGTCGCAACCTTGCGGAGTTGCAAGGAGCCGGCGGTGTCGGCATCGGCCTTGCACTGGCTCTCGGCGATGTCGACAGAACTTCACCGCGAAGTGCCTTCCCAGGCTTCCAGCGCCTCGGCCGAGCTTCGGCTGGAGGACCTGGAGCGCTGGGCCCGGAACCAGAACGGAGACACCCTGCCGCTGCGCGAATGGGTGGCGCTCGCCGAAGCCTGGCGCATCGCCCAGGCGCTGCGCGAGCACCGGGGCAACCGTTCGGCCACGGCCCGCGCCCTGGGCATCGGAAGGCGCACCCTCTACACGAAGATGGAGAAGCTGGGACTCGAGCCCGCCTGGGGGCTGTCACGCGGCCCGGTGGCCGGCGGGGCGTCCGAAGACGCCTGAGTCCGACAGCACTCTCCCGGAACGAAGAAGGGCGCGG
>JBNLVK010000008.1:0-22150 GCA_050618055.1 Myxococcota bacterium | reverse complement strand
GCTGCGCACGGGCCCACAGCAGGGTCATGCCGCCCTTGTCGAAGGCGTCGTATCGGAGAGTGTCCAGGGTGATCAGGAGCACCCGCACCGGACGCTCGGTCGGCACCCCACAGGCAGAAATCCACAGCAGCAAGACCAGTCCGAGGACCGGCGCACCCCGCCGAGCCATGACGCAGACGATTGTATGCGAATCGGGTGCTACGTTGGCCGCGATCGAGGGCCGGCGCGTGGACGGGACACAGAGCTACAAGAGCTTCGGCGAGCAGGCCCTGCACTACTTCCGCCGCGACCACGAGTCGGTGCGCCGCGAGCCGATCGCGGGCCCGGCGGCCTGGCGCGGGGCCGACCTGGCGAACGACCCGTCCTGGCAGGTGCCGCTCGGCGCCGACGACGTGCGCGAGATCGACGCGGCGATCCGCGCCGTGCGCGACCGGGGCCTGCCGCTGGGCCGGACCCACCGGGCCGACTTTCCGCTGCCGACCCTCGCCGCCAGGGTGGCCGACTGGCGCCGCGAGCTGGTGCACGGTCGCGGCTTCCTGGTGCTGCGGGGGCTGCCGGTGAAGGACTGGGGCGACGAGGACGCCGGCCTGGCCTTCTGGGGGCTGGGCCTCCACCTGGGGCACCCCGGCGCGCAGAACCCGGCCGAGGAGCTGCTGGGGCACGTGGTCGATACCGGCGAGGAGAGGACCAACCCGAACATCCGCCGCTACCGCACCTCGGGCGACATCGCCTACCACTGCGACCTGGCCGACGTGGTGGGCCTGCTGTGCCTGCGCGCGGCGCGCGCCGGCGGCGCCAGCCGGCTGGTGAGCTCGGTCTCCGTCTACAACGAGCTGCTGGCGCGCCGCCCCGACCTGGTCGACCGGCTCTACGAGCCCTTCCTGCTGGACGGCCGCGACGAGGGCAGGGACGGGAAGGCCCGCGTCATTCCGGTGCCGCCCTGCCGCCACGCAGGCGGCGTGCTGCGCACCTTCTACCACAGCGACTACTTCCGCTCGGTCGTGCGGCACGCCGACGTGCCGCCCTTCACCGAGGAGGAGCAGACGCTCCGCGACCTCTACGAGGAGATCGCCGCCAGCCCGGAGCTGCGCCTCGACATGCAGTTCGCGCCCGGCGACGTCCAGCTCGTGTCGAACCACACGGTGCTGCACGCGCGCACCGCCTACGAGGACGACCCGTCCCCCGGCCAGGAGCGCCACCTGCTGCGGCTGTGGCTGTCGCTGGAGAGCGACTAGCCCAGGCGATCGCGCAGGAAGCTGCCGCCCTTCACGATCGCGGCCAGCGACGCCTCCGGGTCGGCCAGCACCGACAGGTCGGCCAGCGGATCGCCGTCGACCACCAGCAGGTCGGCGTACGCTCCCGGCGCCACCACGCCGAGCTCGCCTTCGCGGCGCAGGATCGCCGCGTTCACGCGGGTCGCCTGGCGGATCACCTCGGCGGGCGCCAGCACCTTGCTGCGGATGGCGAACTCCTCGTTCTGGAACTCGTGGGTCTCGCCCAGCAGGTCGGTGCCGAAGCCCAGCGGCACGCCGGCGGCGCGGCAGATCTCGAGGGAGGCGAGCCCCGCGTCCAGCACGTCGCGCACCTTGCGCTGGCTAACCTCGGGGAAGCCGAGCTTGCGCCCCAGCTCCTCGATCTTGAAGTAGGTGACCAGCGTCGGCACCACGAAGCCGCCCTTCTCGGCCACCCGGTCGGCGGTCTCGCGGTCGATCAGGTTGGCGTGCTCGATGGTGCGCACGCCCGCGTCGACGGCGCGACGGATCGCCGCCGGCGTGTAGGCGTGGGCCATGGCGTAGGTGTTCCAGCTCTCGGCCTCCTCGACGGCGGCACGCATCTCCTCGGCCGAGTACTGGAGGTTGCCGATCGGGTCGGTGGGCGAGGCCACGCCGCCGGAGGCCATGATCTTGAGCTGGGTGGCGCCGCGCCGCAGCTCCTCGCGGGCCGCCTTGCGCACCGCCGCCACGCCGTCGGCCACGTGGGAGAAGCCGGAGGTGTGGACCTGGCAGGCGCACACCTCGGGCTGGTCGACGCGCGGGCGGAAGTCGCCGTGGCCGCCGGTCTGCGACAGCACGCGGCCCGAATGGAACAGGCGCGGACCGGCCACCAGCCCGCGCTCCACCGCCTCGGCCAGGCCCCAGTCAGCGCCGCCGGCGTCGCGCACGGTGGTGACGCCGCGCAGCGCCATGCGCTCGAGCACGCGCCGCGCCTCCTGGGCGACCAGCGTGACGGGCCGCTTCTCCATGGCCGACAGGTCCATGGTGGTGATGACCGCGTGCACGTGGGCGTCGATCAGGCCGGGCATGAGGACGCGGCCGGCGCAGTCGATGCGGCGCGCCCCCTCGGCGGCGATCGGCTGCGTGTCCACCGCCGCGACGCGTTCGCCCTCGACCAGCACGTGGCTGCCGGGGCGCAGCGCCCCGGCGTCCGGGTCGAGCAGCCGCGCGTTCTCGAAGAGCAGGCGTTCCATCGGCCCAGTCTACCAGCCGGCCGCCGGCGTCCGAAAGCTGCTACACAGCCCTCGTGAACGGCTTCCTCTTCGGCTTCGCCCTGGTGCTGCTCTGCGTGGGCGTGCACTACGAGGGCCTGCGGGTGTGCTCCAGGCTGCTGCGCGGACTGGAGCTTCACCGCATCGGCGTGGCGGTTGCCATGATCGGCGCGCTGATCGCCCACATGGTCGAGGTGCTGGTCTTCGCCCTGGGCGGTCGGCTCATCGACGAGCTCGGGGCCGGACGCCTCGAGCCCGCGGCGGCGAACCTGGAAGACCACGTCTACTTCGCGGCGGTGTCCTACACGTCGCTCGGCTACGGGGACGTCGTACCCGTCGGCGCCATGCGCGAGGTCTCCTGGATGGCGGCGCTCACCGGCCTTGCGATGATCGCCTGGACCGCCTCCTTCGGCTTCTTCCAGATGGAGCGGCTCTGGAACGAGCGCTAGGCCCGGACCGATGCTCTTCAACTCGATCGAGTTCGTGCTGTTCTTTCCGCTGGTGGTGCTGGCGTACTGCGCCATGCCGCCGCGGGGGCGCGCCGGACTGCTGCTGCTGGCCAGCTACGTCTTCTACGGCTGGTGGAAGATCGAGTACGTGGGCCTCATCCTGGCGAGCACCGCCCTCGACTACGGCGTGGGGCGGGCGCTCGAGCGCGGCGGATCGCCCGCGCGGCGGCGCGCCCTGCTGCTGGCGAGCCTGGCCGGCAACCTGGGTCTGCTCGGCGCCTTCAAGTACCTGGGCCTGTTCACGTCGCTGCTGGTCGACCTGGGGCTCGCCGATCGGGTCGTCGCGCTGCTGCTGCCGGTCGGCATCTCCTTCTACACCTTCCAGTCGCTGGCCTACACCATCGACGTCTACCGCGGCAGGCTTCCGGCCGAGCGCGATCCGGTGCGCTTCGCCCTCTACGTCGCGTTCTTCCCGCAGCTGGTCGCCGGACCGATCGAGCGCGCCACCCACCTGATCCCGCAGCTGCGCCGGCTCGAGGTGCCCGACCACGACGCGCTGGCCCGCGGCGGTCGGCTCGTGCTGTGGGGCTTCTACAAGAAGCTGGTGGTGGCCGACGTGCTCGCCGGCTACGTGGAGCGCTTCTTCGGCGCGCCCGAGATCGCCAGCGGCTCCCAGGTGCTGCTGGGGGCCGGCTTCTTCGCCATCCAGATCTACTGCGACTTCTCGGGCTACACCGACATCGCCCGGGGCACGGCGCGCTGCTTCGGCATCGAGATCATGAAGAACTTCCGCCGCCCCTACGCGGCGGCGAGCCTGCGCGACTTCTGGCGTCGCTGGCACATCTCGCTCTCCACCTGGTTCCGCGACTACGTGTACGTGCCCCTGGGCGGCGGGCGCGCGGCGCGGGCGCGCGTGGCGCTGAACCTGCTGGTGGTGTTCACGCTGTCGGGGCTGTGGCACGGAGCGGCCTGGCACTTCGTGGCCTGGGGCGCCGTGCACGGCCTGCTGCTGGTGGCGGAGCGCGCCGTGTCGGGTCCGGCGCAACGCCTGCGCCGACGCTGGCTGGGCGAGCGCTGGCCCCGGCTGCGCCACGGGCTGCGCGTGGCGGTGGTGCTGGTGCTGGTGCTGCTCAGCTGGATCCTGTTCCGGGCCGAGTCGCTGTCCGACGCGCTCACGCTGTTCGCCCGCATCCCGGTCGACCTGCTGCGCGATCCGCTGGAGGGCCTGACCCGCACGGCGGCGTTCTTCCCGGTGCTGTTCGCCGTGGTGATGGAGGCGGTCGAGTGGGCCCACGAGCGCCACGACCTGACCGCGCGCCTCGACCGGGCACCGCGCGCCCTGCGCTGGACCGTCTACCTGGGCCTCTTGTGCGTGATCCTCCTGTTCGGGTCCTACCAGGACCAGGAGTTCATCTATTTCCGCTTCTAGTCCCACACCGCGCGGCGCGGCCGACTTCGCCCGCGACCTGCTCGTCTTCCTGGCGATCGCGGCGGTCGTCTGCACGGGTCTGTCGTGGCTGGCGTCGCGCGTGCTGGTCTCGACCATGGACCTCCAGGACCGGGCGGTGGACGCGCAGCTCGGCACGCTGCGCACGCTGGTCGTGGGCGACTCGCACGCCCAGGGCATCCACTACGCGGTGCTGCCGGACACGCTGCACATCGCCTCGCCGGGCGAGTCGGTGATCCAGACCTACTACCGGGTGCGGCGCATCCTGGAGCGCGACCCGCCGCGGATCGAGCGGGTGGTGGTGTCGCTGGGCGTCCACAGCCTGGTCGGGACCAAGTGGTCGATCCAGGAGCCCCAGTACTGGGTGAAGGTCGTGGACTACCCGGAGCTGGTGCGCCGCGCGCCCGACCCGTGGGCGCGGGCGGAGGAGGCGGTGCTCGGACACCTGTCCTTCGTCGGTCTGGGCGTCGAGATCTGGCGCGACGGGCAACGCGCCCTGCGCGACTGGCGCAAGGGCCGCGCGCCCACGACCTGGCAGGATCGCCTGGCGCGCTGGGACGGGCCCGAGACGACGCCCTCCCTGGACGAGCTGACGCCCGAGGAGCTCGAGCGGATGACCCGCCGCACCGTGACCGCCCACACCGCCTACGGGGCCGACTTCGACCCGGTGATCGCCGACCACCTGGAGCGGCTGCTGGCGCTGTGCCGCGAGCACGGCATCGACGCGCTGGTGGTGGAGATGCCGGTCACGCCCCGCTACCTGGAGGAGATCGGGCGCCTCGTCGACGTGGAGCGCCACGACCGCTTCGTGCGCGAGGCCGTCCGGCGCCAGGGGGCCGACCTGCTGGACCTGCGGAGGGCCTTCGACGATCCGGGCGACTTCAGCGATCCGGAGCACCTGAGCCCGGAGGGGCGTGCGAAGGCGACCCTCCGCGTGCGCCGCCACCTGGAGGGCGCCTAGCGCAGCGAGACCCCGCTCGACGCGGCCGCCGCGCGCGGTCTATACTTAGCCGAATTGCTAATAATGGAGGTCGCCATGTCCCAGCCCGAGACCGTGATCTGCCTCTACCGGGTGCGCGCCGGGCAGGAGGACGCCTTCCTGGCGCTGCTGGCGCGCCACTGGCCGACGCTGCACGGGCTCTCGCTCGTGACCGACACGCCGCCGCGCCACTACCGGGGGCGGGAGCAGTCGGGGGAGCCCCTGTTCGTCGAGATCTTCGAGTGGGTCACCGCCGAGGCGGCGGGCACCGCCCACGAGCACCCGGAGGTGATGGCCATCTGGGAGCCGATGGACACGCTGACCGAGAACCGCGACGGCCGGCCCAACATGGAGTTCCCCCACGTGCGGCCGGTGGAGGTGCAGGCCGCCGCATGACGCGACGCGACGCCGCCCGCGAGCTTCGGGAGGTCGACGCCGTGTTCGCGGCGCTGGCCCACGCCTCGCGACGCCACGTGCTGCTGGTGCTCCACGCGCGCGGCGGCGAGATGAGCGCCGGCGAGATCGCGTCGCGCTTCGCGTGCAGCTGGCCCACCACCACACGCCACCTGAAGCGGCTGGTCGAGGCGGGACTGGTCCGCGTCGAGAAGGAGGGGCGCGAACGCCTCTACCGTCTCGACGCGGACACATTGCGTCGCGTCGCCGGTGGCTGGCTCGGCTCGTTCGACCGTCGGCACCCAGCCCCGGACCGCAAGCCGCCGAAGGCGGCGCGCAGCGAGCCGTAGGCGAGCGAAGTCGAACTTCAGGCGCGAAGCGGGACCAGGCGCAGCTCCACCCGGCGGTTCTGCTCGCGGCCGGCCGCCGTGTTGTTGTCGGCGATCGGCATGGTCTTGCCGAAGCCCTGGGTCAGCACGCGCTGGGCCATGATGCCCTGCCCCTGGAGATAGCTGCCGACGCTGCCGGCGCGCTTCTCGGAGAGCGTCTGGTTGTACTCGGCGCTGCCGGTGCTGTCGGTGTGGCCGGTGACCTCGATGATCGTCTTCTCGTACTCCTCGAGCACCAGGCTCACCGAGTTCAGCACGCCGTAGAAGTTGGGCTTGATGGCCGCGCTGTCGGTGTCGAAGGTCAGGTTGCCCGGCATGTTGAGCACGATGTCGTCGCCCACCCGGGTGACGCTCACGCCGGTGCCGGCCAGCTGGTCGCGCAGCTTGGCCTCCTGCACGTCCATGTAGGCGCCCACCGCACCGCCGGCCAGGCCGCCGATGCCGGCGCCGATGAGCGCACCCTTGGCGCGGTTGCGCTTGTTCGCCAGCGCGCCGATGCCCGCGCCGGCCGCGGCGCCGAGCACGCCGCCGATCGCCGTCTTGCTCACCTGCTTCTCGCCGGTGTACGGATCGGTCGTACAGCCGGGCGCGGCCAGCAGCGCCAGCGCGGCCAGGAAGGCCACGCCGCGGCGGCCCGCGCCGCGGTGAAGAATCGTCTCGAACGCGTCCATGATCTCCCCCTGTTTCCTGGGTCCCGTCGCGAGGAAGGGAAGGATGGCACACCCCCCCGCGGGCGGCAGCGCGTGCCCCGCCGCTTGCTCAGACGCAGCCCGACCCTGCATGATTCACCGGTCGACGTCGTCCCGTTTCCGGGGCCAGGAGGGCGCATGGGGATCATCTCGTGGATCGTGCTGGGTCTGGTGGTGGGGTTGATCGCGAAGTGGATCCACCCCGGGGAAGACCCGGGCGGACTCGCGGTCACGGCGGGGATCGGCGTGGCCGGCGCCTTCGTGGGCGGCTGGCTCTCGCGCGTGCTCGGCATCGGGCCCGGCGGCGTCACCGGCTTCGACCTGGCGAGCCTGGTCACCGCCACCCTGGGCGCGATCGTGCTGCTGTTCGTCTACCGCCGCGTCAAGGGCTGAGCCGACGGACGCCCGCTACCGTGGTCGCGTGGCTGAGGCGACCCGACACGGAGCGGCGAGCGGCGCCGGCCGGGACTTCCGCGCGCGGGTGGAGGACGCCATCGAGCGCGACGATCCGGTCGAGCTGATGGACGTCGCCCTCGAGATCGGCACCGAGGACGAGTCGCAGCCCCGCGAGTGGGCGCAGTCGTGCTGCGTGCAGCTGGCGCGGCACCGCAACGCCCAGGTGCGCGGCAACGCCGTGCTGGCCTTCGGGCACCTGGCGCGACGCTTCGGCCGGCTCGATCCGCAGCGGGTGCGCCGCCTGGTCGAGATCGCGCTACACGATCCCAGCGACTACGTGCGCGGCCAGGCCGTGTCGGCGGCCGACGACCTGCGCACGTTCCTGGCCTGGGAGTTCGACACGCGGGGCGACCCGTGATCTGGTTCGAGGACCTGGAGGCCGGCTACACCACGCGCATCGGCCCCTACCGGCTCGAGCGCGACGAGATCGTCGAGTTCGCCCGCCACTGGGACCCCTACCCGTTCCACACCGACGAGCAGGCGGCGGCGGACAGCGTCTTCGGCGGGTTGACCGCCTCGTCCTGCCACCTGTTCGCCATCACCACGCTGCTCTTCCACCGCGACCCCGACCCGATCGCGGTGCTCGCCATGCTCGGCAAGGACGAGATCCGCTTCCCGAACCCGGCGCGCCCCGGCGACGAGCTCACCTACCGGACCGAATGCGTCGAGGCGCGCGCGTCGCGCTCGAAGCCGGATCGCGGCCTGGTGACGCTGGCCGACCGCCTGACGAACCAGCGGGACGAGACGATCCTCTCGCAGCGCGTGACGCTGATGGTGGCGCGGCGGCCCGCATGAACGGCGGATCCGACGCGCTGACGCTGCTCCTCCAGGTGGGCGTCACGATCCTGCTGCTGGCCGTCGTGCTCGTGCGGCTGCGGGCCCGGGCGCGACGCAGGCCGGCCAGCACGCTGCCCGCCTTCCTGCGCCACTTCGAGGCCCAGGGCGTTCCGGTCGAGGTCGCCGCCAGCGTGTTCCGCCAGCTCCAGCGCTGGATGGAGGCCCAGGACCGCCACTACCCGGTGCGCCCCGACCAGGACCTGGCCGGCGTCTACGGGCTCGTGCCCGAGGAGGTCGAGGGCGCGCTGGCGCGCCTGGCCGGCGAGTGCGGGCGGCGCTTCGACCCGGACGCGCCCCGGCCGCCGCTCGCCAGCGTCGCCGACCTGGTGACCGCCCTGGCGCGCTGCCCCGAGGAGACCGCGTGAGCGCCCGGCTGCGTCCGGCGCGATCCGACGACGCCGAGGGCTGCGCGGCGATCTACGCCCCGATCGTCCGCGACACGCCGATCTCCTTCGAGATCGATCCACCGACGCCCGCCGACATGGGTCAGCGCATCGCCGCGCGCCCCGAGCTTCCCTGGCTGGTGTGCGAGATCGACGGCGCGGTCGCGGGCTACGCCTGTGCGGCGCCCCACCGCGCCCGCGCCGCCTACCGCTGGTCCGTCGACGTCTCGGTCTACAACCATGCGGACTGGCGGCGCCGCGGCGTCGGAAGCGCCCTCTACCACGCGCTGTTCGGGATCCTGGCGCACCAGGGCTTCCACCGGGCCTACGCCGGCATCACCCTGCCGAACCCGGCCAGCGTGGCGCTCCACGAGGGCTGCGGCTTCGCGCCGCTCGGCGTCTACAAGCGGGTGGGCTTCAAGTGCGGCGCCTGGCACGACGTCGGCTGGTGGGATCGCGACCTGGCCGAGCCGACGCTGCCGCCCGCCCCGCCGCGCCCGTTCGCCGAGCTCGCGGGCGACGCGGCGGTGGTCCGCGCGCTGGCCGACGGCGCTGCACGGCTACACTCGCTGCGATGAGCGGCGGGGACGACGGCGGCTGGCAGCGACGCAGCTCGCGCATGCTCTTCGAGAGCCCCTGGTTCCGCCTGCGCCAGGACGAGGTGACGCTGCCCGGCGGCGACGACATCACCTACACCCTGGTCGACCACGAGGGCTACGTGGTGGTGGTGCCCGTCACCGACGCCGGCGACGTCGTGATGGAGCGCATCTACCGCTACACGGTGCAGCGCACGCTGCTCGAGTGTCCGTCGGGCGGGCTCGACGGCGAGGACCCGGAGACGGCCGGGCTGCGCGAGCTGGAGGAGGAGACCGGCTACCGGGCGGCGTCGGTCGAGCGGCTGGGCAGCTTCTTCGGCAGCACCGGCATCAGCAACGAGCGCTACCACGTGTGTCTCGCCACCGGACTGCGCCGCGACGGAACCATCCGCCGCGAGAACACCGAGCAGATGGAGATCGAGCTGCATCCGCTGGCGACGCTGCGCGCCCGCGCCGTCCGCGGCGAGATCGAGGACGCGGCCTCCGCCTTCGCGATCCTGCTGGCGGCGGAGCGGCTGGCGTCGTGAGGCGCGCGCTCGCCGCCTGGCGGGCGCTGGCGGGGCTCGGCCTGGCGGGCGCGGCGGCCGCCGGCGCCGAGCCCACGGTGATCCAGCTCTCCTGGGACGGTGTGCGCCACGACTACCCGCAGCGCGTGGGCGCGCGGGCGCCGGCGCTGGCGCGCCTGGCCGCCGAGGGGGCGCGGGCCGAACGCCTGCTGCCGGTCTTCCCGTCGAGCACGTTCCCGGGCCACGTGTCGCTGGCCACCGGCACCTTCCCGGACCGGCACGGCATCGTCGACAACCGCTTCTTCGACCGCGAACGCGGCGTCTTCCGCATGGCCAACGACGCCAGCTGGATCGAGGCCGAGCCCCTGTGGGCGGCGGCCGAGCGCCAGGGCGTGCCCGCCGCCGTCTTCTTCTGGGTGGGCTCCGAGACCGACTGGCGGGGCGTGGGCGCGCGCCACCGCAAGGCGCCCTTCGACAGCGGCATCGGCGAGGCGGAGAAGGTCCGGCAGATCCTGGCCTGGCTGGACCTTCCCGGCCCGGACCGCCCGCGCCTGGTCATGGCCTGGTGGCACGGCGCCGACCGGGCCGGACACCGGGCCGGTCCCGACGACGAGAGCGTCGACGCGGCGCTGGCGGAGCAGGACGCCCACCTGGCGGACCTGCTCGCCGGCCTCGACGCCCGCGGGCTGTGGGACGAGACGACGCTGCTGCTGGTGTCGGACCACGGCATGACGCGGGTGCGCGGCGAGGTCCCGGTGCGCGACCACCTGGCCGCGAGCGGGCTTCCGGCGACGGTCCACAGCGGCGCCGCCGTGGCCCACGTCTTCCTGGACGATCCGGCCCGCGCCGACGCGGTGCGCCGCTCGCTGTCCTCGCTGCGCCACGTGCGCGTCTTCGCCGGCGCGGAGCTGCCGGCGGCGCTGCGCCTGCGCCACCCGACCCGCACCGGCGACTTCGTGGTGCTGGCGGAGCCGGGCTGGGTGTTCCGCGGCACCAGCCTGCGCCACCGGGCCTGGCGCTGGCTCGCCGGCTGGTTCGGATCGGACACCGGCATGCACGGCTATGCGCCGGACCACCCGGACATGGGCGGCGTGCTGCTGGCCCGGGGGCGCGGCGTGTCCGCCGGAACGCGCCTGGGCGCCGTGCGCATGGTCGACGTGGCGCCCACCGTGGCGGCGCTGCTGGGCATCGATCCGCCCCGCCACGCCGAGGGCGAGCCCATCCAGGACCTGCTGCCCCGGTCCGCAGACGGAAGGGGCCCTTGACTCTCCCGTCGGGGTAGACCCGACCCTCCGCTCACGGGCACGGCCCGCCACCGGAGGACATCCCATGAAGAGCCTGTTTCCCCTGACCACCAGCCCCGACCTGTCGGCCGACCGCGACTTCTACACCGGCCTGCTGGGCTTCGAGGTCGTCTTCGAGAGCGACTGGTACGTGCAGCTGCGTCACCCGGACAACCCGGCGGCGCAGGTGGCCTTCATCACGCCGGGCCACGAGAGCGTGCCCGAGGGCTACCGCGAGGCGTCGCGGGGCGTGGTCGTCACCGTCGAGGTGGACGACGTCGACGCGTTGCTGGAGCGGGCGGAGGCCATGGGGCTCCCGATCGTCCAGCCCCTGCGCGACGAGGCCTGGGGCCAGCGCCACTTCATGACCCACGACCCGGCCGGCCTGCTGGTCGACGTGGTGAAGCTCACGCCCCCGGCCGGCGAGTACGCAGCCGGCTACGTCCAGGCGTAGGATCCCACCCATGGCCGACAACCACATGCCCATCGGGCGTTTCGCCCGCAGCTGCCGGCTGTCGGTGAAGGCGCTGCGCCACTACGACGAGCTGGGCCTGCTGGCGCCGGCACTGGTCGACCCCGCCTCGGGCTACCGCTACTACACGCGCGCCCAGGCCCGCGACGCCGTGATGATCGGCATGCTCCGCTCCCTCGACCTGCCGCTGGCCGTCATCCGCCGCGCCCTCGACGCCGAGCCGGGCGAGCTGAAGGCGCTGATCGAGCAGGAGACGGCGCGCATCGAGGCCGAGGTGGCGGCGCGCCAGCAGGCGCTGCTGTCGCTGCGCCACATTGCGGAGCACGGCCGGCTGGCGGCCGACGTCGACGTGCACGAGCTGCCCGACCTGCACGTGGCACGGCTGGTGGGCGACACCACGCCGGAGCGCCTGGTCGCCGACTCGACCGAGCTGATCTACGAGCTGCTCGACGAGCTGCGCCGGTCCGGCGTCGCCTTCGGCGAGGTGCTCTCGCTGAACGCGTACCACGACGGCGACACCCGCGTGACCGTGCAGGCCTGCGCCGCGGTCCCGGATCCGGTGCGCGGCCTGGAGCGCGCCGAGGCGGCGCACCTGTCCGGCGGATCCTTCGCCTGCCTCGAGCACGTGGGACCCTACGAGACCCTCGGGCTCGCCCACCACGCCCTGTTCGCCTGGATGCAGGAGCACGGTCACCCGGTGGACGGACCGATCTGGGAGTTCTACCGGAACGACCCGGCCGACGTGGCGGCGGAGGCGCTCGAGACGCGCGTGGCGCTCCCGCTAGAGGTCGACGGGTAGCCCCAGGTGCTTCTCGTAGACCCGGTCGCGCAGCGCGAGCAGCGCCGGGTCGACCTCGGGCGGCGCCGTCGTGTAGGCGTCGCGCATGGGCCGGGACATGGGGCACTGCTCGTGGGGCAGCGGGAAGCCGAGCGCCGCCATCGCCGCCCAGTAGACGTCGAGGGCGCTGAGCCGCTCGCCCATCAGGTAGGCGTGACCCTTCGCGCGCTGCGCGGCCAGCTGCTCCGACAGCAGGCGCAGGATCCCGGCCACGCGCTGCGGTGCGGCGGCAGCGGCTGCCGCGCTGTAGCCGTACTGGCGGAACATGCGGCCCAGCATCGGACGCAGCGGCTCGATGGGCTCGTCGCCGTCGGCGCTCCCCTGGAACAGCAGGAGCCTTCGGCACCAGCCGAAGCCGCCCTCGCTCATCAGCTCGTGGGCGAGTCCGAAGAAGAGCACGCGCTCCGTCGGGTCGCGCGGGACCAGCGAGGGCTCGGGCGCCAGCCGCTCGGCCAGGTTCAGGATCTCGACCCAGCCGGCCCGCGGCCGCTCGTCCTCGTAGATCGCCACCGGCGCGTTGCGGTGACCGGTCCACGCGAACAGGGCGTCGTTCTCCGAGCCGGCCTTCTGGCGCACCTTCACGAAGGGAATGCCCTTGGCGCGGAACACGCCCTTGGCCGCCTCGCCCCAGGGACCCGGCACGCCCTCGGTGAGCACCAGCCGCAGACCCGGCAGGTCGCGCGCCTCTTCGACTTCCTTCCACACGACGGCGAGCAGACTACCACGCGGCACGGGTATCCTCGGCGCCTCGATGCGCTCCGGACCGACCCTGCTGCTCGATCTCGACGGGACGCTCACCGATCCCCACGACGGCATCGTGGGCTCGATCCGCCACGCGCTGGAACGCCTCGGCGCGACGCCGCCTGCCAGCACCGACCTGGCGCACTGCATCGGTCCGCCGCTGTCCGAGAGCTTCGCCGAGCTGCTGGGCGAGGCGCCCGACTCGGCGCTGGTGCGCTCGGCCATCGACCTCTACCGCGAGCGCTTCGACGCCAGCGGCTGGCGCGAGAACCGGGTCTACCCGGCGATCCCCGCCTTCCTCGACGCGGCACGGGCGGCGGGCTTCGCCTGCTTCGTCGCCACGTCCAAGCCCGGCGTCTTCGCCGAGCGCATCGCCCGCCACTTCGACCTGGCGCGGCGGCTCGACGGCGTGCACGGGTCGGAGCTCGACGGACGTCGTGGCGCGAAGCCGGAGCTGCTGGCCCACGTCGTGGCGGAGCGTGCGCTCGACCCGGCGCGCACCGTGATGGTGGGCGACCGCCGCCACGACGTGGCCGGCGCCCGCGCCAACGGCCTGGCCAGCGTGGGCGTGCTGTGGGGCTACGGCAGCCGCCGCGAGCTGCTGGACGCCGGCGCCGACGCGCTCTGCGACGAGCCCGCAGCGCTGCTCGCCGCGGCCGAGTCGCTGCTGGCGTCGTCCGGCGCCTGAAGCGCGCGCAGTGCCGCGGCCAGCGCCGTCGCGATCTTCGCGTGGCCCGCCCCGTTCGGGTGGATGTTGTCGTGGGCGAAGTCGGCGGTGCCGAGCAGGCGCCCGATGGTGGGTCCGCAGCGGGCGCCTTCGACCTCGTCGCAGATGCGCTGCACCGCCAGGTCGTAGTCGGCGAGCAGGCGGATGCGCGGCACGCGTCCCGACGACACCACCGGCGGCGTCATCAGCAGCACGCTCCCGGCGCCGTCGGCCAGCAGCGCCGCGGTGACCTCGCGCAGCGCGGCCTCGTAGTCGGCGACGGCCACCCGCTCCAGGGCATCGTTCGTGCCGAGCAGCACGGTCACGACGTCGGCGGGCAGCGCCGGCCGCGCCAGCTTCTCGTAGAGGTTGGGCACCGCGAAGTCGCCGCCGCAGAGATCCGACCCCCGGCTGCGCGTCCAGTCGCGCGCCGTGGATCCGCCGCAGCCCAGGGTCACCAGCTCGAACTCCGGGCCCAGGGCCCGACCGAGCAGCTCGGTGTAGGGCGGCCCCAGGGGCTCGCTGACGCGTCCCGCGGTGATCGAGTCTCCCAGCAGCACCACGCGCACCGACGCTTCCGGAGCCCGCTCGCAGGCGGCGGCGACGACGAAGAGGGCGAGGGCGACCAGGCCGAAGGCGCGCCCGCTCCGAGTCCGCCGGGTCACGAACCGATCGCGTCCCGCACGACGGCGCAGACCCGGTCGATGGCTTCGTTCGAGATCTGCGGATGGACCGGCACCGACACCGCCTCCTCGCAGGCCTTCTCCGCCTCGGGACAGGTCCCCAGCGGCAGCGCGTCGGCGCCGAACGCCTCTTCGCGGTAGACCGGCCGCGGGTAGTAGTGGCGCCACTCGATCTCGTTCTCGTCGAGGGCGCGGCGGATCGCGTCGGCGCGCGGCGAGCGCAGCACGTACTGGCTCCAGGCGGGGATCTCGTCGGCGCCGACCTCGGGCAGCACCAGCGCCTCGCAGTCGGCCAGCGCCTCGCGGTAGCGCGTCACGTGCTGCTGGCGCAGGCGCAGCCAGCGCGGCAGGTGGGGCAGCTTGGCGCCGAGCACGGCGGCCTGCACGGTGTCGAGGCGCGAGGTGGTGCCCATCATGACGTGGCCCTTGCCGGCGGCCTGTCCGTGGAAGCGCAGGCTGCGCAGCCGGTTGGCCAGCTCGGCGTCGTCGGTGGTGATGGCCCCACCGTCGCCCGCCGCGCCCAGGCTCTTGGCCGGGTAGAAGCTGAAGCAGCCGGCCTGACCCCAGCCGCCCGCCGCACGACCCGCCCGCGACGCGCCGATCGCCTGGGCCGCGTCCTCGACGATGGGAAGGCCCTTCGCGTCGCAGACGCTGCGGATGCGCGCCATGTCGGCGCAGCGTCCGAACAGGTGGACCGGCACGACGGCGCGCGTGCGCTCGGTGAAGGCGGCCTCGAGACCGGCCGGGTCGAGGTTGAAGCCGCCCGGCTCGATGTCCACGAAGACCGGCTTCGCCCCGGTCTGCACGATCGACTCGATGGTGGCGAAGAAGGTGTAGGGAGTGGTGACCACCTCGTCGCCTGCGCCCACGCCCAGGGCCAGCAGCGACAGGAAGAGCGCCTCGGTGCCCGACCCCACGCCGATGGCGTGGCGCACGCCCACCAGTTCGGCCAGCGCCGCCTCGAAGCGCTCGGTCTCGGGCCCCAGGATGTAGCGCTGCGAGCGCAGCACGCGCAGCACCGCCTCCTCGACGTCGGACGCGACCTCTTCGTACTCGCCGGCTATGTCTATGTTGGGAATGCGGGCCATCGGGCCCGGAGCATAGGCGGTGGGCGAAGGAGGAACCATGGACCGAAAAGCCGAGATGCTCCGGCACGTTCGGCGTTGGAAGCAGAGCTCGCCGGGGCGTCCCGCCGGGGCGCCGGTGCCCGGACCCGGCCAGGAGTCGGTGTGGGACTACCCGCGGCCGCCGCGCGTCGAGCCGGTGGCGAAGAGGTTGCGTGTCGAGCTGGCGGGACACGTGCTGGCCGACACCCGCGAAGCGGTGCGCGTGCTCGAGACCGCCGGCGCACCGGTCTTCTACCTGCCGCCCGCCGACGTCGACACGGCGAAGCTCGAGCCGGCGCCCGGCGGCAGCCTGTGCGAGTGGAAGGGCCGCGCGCGCTACTGGTCGGCGCGGGTGGGCGATCGCTTCGTGCGCGAGGCGGCCTGGAGCTACCCGGACCCGTACCCGGAGTACGCCGTGCTGAAGGACCGGCTGGCCTTCTACGCCGGACGGGTCGACGCCTGCTGGGTGGGCGACGAGCGCGCCACGCCCCAGCCCGGCGGCTTCTACGGCGGCTGGGTGACGCGCGACATCCTGGGTCCGATCAAGGGCGAGCCCGGCAGCGAGGGCTGGTAGCGATGGCCGGTTTGCGTCTCCCGGGCCCACCGCTTAGGGTTGGCGTTGCGTGAGCCACCTGGGCGCCGACCTTCCCCGCGCGTACCGTGCGGTCCGCACCGCCACGGAGCGGCTCGCCGAGCCGCTTTCCGCCGAGGACTGCGCCGTCCAGTCGATGGAGGATGCCAGCCCCACCAAGTGGCACCTGGCCCACACCAGCTGGTACTTCGAGACCTTCGTGCTGGAGGGTGCGGTGGCGGGCTACCGGCCCTTCGACCCGGCCTTCCGCGTGCTGTTCAACTCCTACTACAACGGCGTGGGCGACCAGTACGCGCGACCCCAGCGCGGCCTGCTGTCGCGTCCGGGCCTGGAGCGCGTGTTCGCCTACCGCCAGCACGTCGACCGGCACCTGGCCACCCTGCTCGACAAGGCCGACGACATCGACCCGGACGTGCGCGACGTCATCGAGATCGGCATCCACCACGAGCAGCAGCACCAGGAGCTGATCCTCACCGACCTGAAGCACATGCTGTCGATGAACCCGACGCACCCGGTCTACCGGGAGCGCCCGGCCGACGCGCCGCGCCCCGCCCCCGAGCTCGCCTGGATCGACCACGCCGAAGGGCTGCGCGAGATCGGTCACGACGGCGCGGGCTTCTCCTTCGACAACGAGCGGCCCCGGCACCGCGTCTTCGTCGGCGCCTTCCAGGTCGCGTCGCGTCCGGTCACCAACGGCGAGTACCTCGCGTTCGTCGAGGCCGGCGGCTACCGCGAGCCCTCCTGGTGGCTGGCCGACGGCTGGGCGACGGTGGGCCAGCGCGGCTGGCAGGCGCCCCTCTACTGGGAGCGATCGGGGGACGCCTGGCAGGTGCAGACGCTGGCCGGGCTGCGCGACGTCGCGCCCGACGAGCCGGTCTGCCACCTGAGCTACTACGAGGCGGACGCCTACGCCCGCTTCGCCGGGGCGCGGCTGCCCACCGAAGCCGAGTGGGAGGTGGCGGCGCGCGCCGCGCCGGTCGGCGGCAACTTCGTCGAGAGCGGCCGGCTGCACCCGGCGCCGGCGCAGGGCGACGGCGAGAGCGGCGCCCTGCACCAGGTCTTCGGCGACGTCTGGGAGTGGACCGCCAGCCCCTACGTGCCCTACCCGGGCTTCCGTCCGCCGTCGGGTGCGCTGGGCGAGTACAACGGCAAGTTCATGAGCAACCAGCTGGTGCTGCGCGGCGGATCCTGCGCGACGCCGGCCTCCCACATCCGCCCGACCTACCGGAACTTCTTCTACCCCGACGCCCGCTGGCAGTTCAGCGGCGTGCGCCTCGCCCGGGACGCCTGAACCCCGCGTCCGCCCTTTGCACGCCGGCCCCCGCGCACGCGGGGGATCCCGCTAAGTCTCCGCCGCCGCGCGTCCGATGAAACGCGGATGGTGCGACGTGCGCGGAGGGCGCGCGTCCCGCGGCTCCTTTCCGCTCGAGGTGGAAGCATGAATCGTCATCGGATCTCCTGGGCCCTCTGCCTGCTCTCGGCGCTGCTGCTCGCGACCGGCTGTGCGTCGGGCCACGGACAGGGCTGGCGCGCCGGTCTCGACGCCTACCACGACGGGCGCTACGACGACGCCGAGCTGATCTGGCTGGAGGCGCTGGCCCAGGCCGAGCAGTACGGCGACGAGGATCCGCGCCTGGGCCAGAGCCTGCGCATGCTCGGCAACCTCTACATCCAGACCGGCCGCTTCGAAGAGGCCAAGCCGATGATGGACCGCTGGCTCGGCGTGATGGAGCGCACCGGCGACGTCGTGAGCCCCGCCTTCGCCGACGGCCTGGAGGCCATCGCCGGCATCCACCTGGTCGAGGGACGGATCGACCGCGCCATCGCCTTCTACGAGCGCGCCGTCGAGGTGCGCGAGAACGACGACACCGGCAACCGGGTGGAGCTGGCCGAGACGATCGAGCGTCTGGCCGGCTGCTACGACGCCAAGGGCTGGCGCGACAACGCGACGCCCCTCTACGAGCGCGCCATCCAGATCCGTTCCGAGAACCTTGGCGCCTACGACGAGACGCTGCCCGAGAGCCTGCACGCCTTCGCCGTCATCCAGCACGACGGCGGCCACTTCCAGGAGGCGGAGCACTTCTACCAGCGCGCCCTCCAGATCCTCGACGTGGAGGGCCGCGACGACGTGCTCGCCACGACCATCCTCACCAACCTGGCGTCGCTCTACCGGGTGACCGGACGGCAGGAGGCCGCCACCGAGCTGCTGCTCCAGGCCATGGAGATGCACGCCGAGCGCGGCTCGGCCGACTCGGTCGAGGCGTCGTCCACGCTGAACCAGATGGCGGCGGTCGCCGGCGACCAGGGCGACCTGGACCGCGCCATCGAGCTGCACGAGCAGGTGCTCGAGATCCGTCGCCGCGCCTACGGCGAGGAGTCGGCACCGGTGGCCGCGAGCCTGAACAACCTGGCGCTGGTGCACCAGGCGCGCGGCGACCACGACACGGCCCGCGACATGTTCGAGCGCTCGCTGGCCATGCGTCAGAAGGAGCTGGGCCCGCGCCACCGCAAGGTGGCCGCGGTGCACAACAACCTGGGCGTGCTCCACCGCCACATGGGCAACCCGGACGCCGCCGTCGAGTCGCTGCGCCACGCCGGCGAGATGCTGGCCGAGACGGTCGGCGAGATGCATCCCGAGACGGCCATGACCTACCACAACCTGGCCGAGGTGCTGGTGCAGCGCGGCGACCTGGCCGAAGCCGAGTCGCTGGCGGCCCGCTCCCTCCAGGCCAAGCAGCGCTCCTTCGGACCCATGCACGCGCGCAACGCCGACACGCTGGGCGTGCTCGGGCTGATCAGCGCGGCGCAGGGCGAGCACGACGAGGCGGAGGAGCGCCTGACCCAGGCGCTGGACGTGTGGCGCGAGAACCCGCCGAAGAACGACGTGACGGTGGCCGAGACGCTCGGCAACCTGGCGCTGGTCCGCCACGCCCAGGGACGCTACGACGAGGCGGCGGCGCTGTTCGACGAGGCGATCGCGATCTTCGAGCGCGTGCTCGGGCCGCGCGATCCGATCGTGGCGCGCGCCCGCTTCAACCAGGCCGCCACCTGGCTGGCCCGCGGCGAGCACGCCCGCGCGGCGCGCCACTTCCAGGACCTGCTGGCCCTGGAGGAGCAGCTGCGCGGCCCGCAGGATCCGGCGCTCTCGAAGACGCTGATCGCGCTGGCCGGCGTGCAGGTCGAGATGGGCGCCCCCGAGCGCGCCGCGCCGAACCTGGAGCGCGCCGTCGCGCTGCTGCGCACCACCGATCCCATGGAGAAGCGCGCCCTCGCCTACGCGCTGGGCGCCCTGGCCGACTGCCAGGTCCGGCGCGGCCAGGTGGCCTCGGCCGAGCGCCACTACCGGGAGGCCGCCGGCATCCTGGACGGCGAGGGCGGCGCTGCGGTCGGCGAGCGCGGCGCGATCCTCGGCAACCTGGGCGCGCTGCACGGCAACGCCGGCCGCCACGACGAGGCGCTGCCGCTGTTCGAAGAGGCCCTCGGCCTGCTCTCGCGCAGCCACGGCAGCGAGCACGTGCTGGTGGGCCGCCTGCACCACGAGGTGGGCAGCGTGAAGCTCCAGCAGGGCGACCGCGCCGCCGCGCGCGAGAGCTTCGAGCGCGCGCTGTCGATCAGCCGCGGCGCGCTGGGCGCGAACCACCCGGACCTGGCCCGCACCCACGACGCCCTGGGCGTGCTGGAGCTGCAGGAGGGTCGCGCCGACCTGGCCGAGCGCCACCTGCGCATCGCGGTCGAGCTCGAGGAGGGATCCGGCCGCAGCCTGGCGCTGGGCGTGTACCTCTCGCACCTGGGCCAGGCGCTGGCGTCGCAGGGACAGAACGCGGAGGCGGCCACCGCGCTGCGCCGCGCCCTGGCCATCGTCGAGCGCGACCTGTCGCCCAACGATCCGACGCTGGTCGCCACCCGCGACAGCTACGAGCGCGCGAAGCGGGCGATCCGCTAGACGCGAGTAGAAGGGGCCCACGCCCCCGGCAGGCCCTCGGGGTGCATAATGGCCGGCAGCCATGCGCTGCCTGCCCCCCTCGGCGTGTCGGATGGCCCTCGCCTGCACGCTCCTCCTCGCCCTGCCCGACGTCACCTCCGCCCAGGACGTGACGATCGGTCCCGCCGACACCGTCACGGCGGTCGTCACCGGTCCGTCGGACGACACGATCCAGGTCGGCGGGTCGGTGGACGCCGAAGCCCTTGCCAGCGAGATCGGGCCGGACGTCACCCTCGACCTGGTGGACACCGAGACCGGCGAGGGCGCCTTCGCCGACGCCCGGACCATCGCCGAGGCCGAGGCCGCCGGCGTGGACAGCGACGGCGGCCAGGACGCGGTGACCAACGACGGCTCGATCGACGCGCACGCCGAGGCCACCGCCGCCAGCTTCGGCGGCGAGCTCGACGTGGCCGGGCTGGACGCCCCCGACGAGGACGACGAAGACGAGGAGGACGAGGAGGACGCGACCGGCGACGGGCCCGCCGCCCGCGCCGCGACCGGCGTGGTCGCCGAGGCCACGGCCACCGGCGTGGACGGCGGAGACGGTCTGGACGTGCTGGACAACGACGGCAGCGTCACCGCCACCGCCGAAGCGGACGCCAGCAGCGACGGCCTGTCGGCCTCGCTGATCGGGCTGGCGGCGGTCGACGCCTCACCCGAGGCGATCGCCACCGCCACCGGCCTGGACGGCGGCTCGGGCGACGACGCCGTGGGCAGCGCGGGCAGTGTCACGGTCGACGCCGACGCCTCCGCCCGGTCGGTCGGCGGGGCCCTCAGCGTGTTCGGCGCGTCCGGACCCGGTGGAACCGGCTGGAACGACGACGCCCACGCCGAGGCGAACGCCACCGGGCTGGCGGGCGGCCAGGGAAACGACCAGATCGCGAACGACGGCACGCTGCACGTTACGGCCGGTGCCGACGCGGTGGCGGTCGACGCCAACCTGAACCTGATCGGCGGGGCCGTGGCCAGCACCACACCCCAGGCCCATGCCGACGCCATCGGGCTCTCCGGCGGCGACGGCGACGACGCGCTCGCCAACCGCGGCACCGCCATCGTCGACGCCACCGCCGACGCCAACAGCGGCGGCGCCGCCGCCACCGCCCAGGGCATCACGGCGGCGCTGGCGGGATCCCACGCCAGCGCCGAGGCCGTCGGCCTGCACGGCGGATCCGGGAGCGACTCCATCGAGAACGCGGCGCTGCTGGACGTCGACGCCAACGCCACGGCCCGCTCGGTCCAGGCGTCGCTGAGCGCCCAGGGCGTGACCCTCACCAGCAACCCGCCCGACGGCGGCCCGCGGGCCGAGGCGACCGCCACCGGCATCCAGGGCGGAGCCGACGGCGACGTCGTCACCAACCGTGCGCAGATCCTGACGCGGGCCGACGCGCGCGGCGAGAGCGTCGAGGCCAGCGTCGCCGTCTCGAACATCGCGACCGTGGTGGGCGGCGCCTTCGCGCGCACCTCGCCCACCGCCTCGGCCGGCAGCACCGCCATCGACGGGGGCGCGGGCAACGACCGCATCGAGAACCTGGCCGACGTGGACAGCCAGGCCGAGGCCGACACGGTGGCGGTCAGCGCCACCTTCTCCCACGAGGGCTTCGGCGGGGCCGGCATCGTGCTGGTGGAGGACGCGCACGCCACCGCGGACGCCTTCGGTCTGGTGGGCGGCGAGGGCGACGACCGGATCGCCAACCGGGCGCGGATCGACGCCGCCGCCGAGAGCGACAGCGTCTGGCTGGGCGCGTCCGTGGCGGTCAAGACCACCGCCTCGGCCACGGTCGCCGCCAGCGCCGACGCCAGCGGCCAGGGCATGGGCGGCGGCGAAGGCGACGACCGCCTGATCAACGAGGGCGTGATCGCCGCCGCTGCCGACGCCCACGCGGTCGGCGTCGCCGCCGCCGGTGCGACGGGCGAGGTGAAGGGCTTCCTGCCCCTGCCCCCCTCGGTCTCGACTGCCGCCAGCGCCGACGCCACGGCCCACGCCACCGGCATCGCCGGCGGTGCCGGCGACGACCGCATCGAGAACCGGGGCCAGATCGAGCACGCGAAGAGCACGGCGCTGGCCGACGCCGCCAGCCTGTCGCTCCAGTTCGCGGACTCCATGGTGACCTTCAGCGTCCCGCCGGTGGCGCTGGCCG
>JBNLVK010000007.1:0-13436 GCA_050618055.1 Myxococcota bacterium | reverse complement strand
CTGATCCGCGAGGTGCAGGAGGACACGCAGGCCGCCGTCGGCGCCGTCGAGCAGGGCTCGTCGGTGGTGGAGCACGGCGTGCAGCGCACCGAGATGGCCGGCGAGGTGCTGAACCGCATCCTCGACGGCACCCACACCTCCACCGAACGGGTGCGCCAGATCGTCGACGCCACCCGGCGCCAGTCCGACGACCTGCAGCGCGTGGATCGCGCGGTGCACGACGTGCGCGAGATCGTGGAGTCGATCGACCGCTCCACCCAGCACCAGCACGACGCCACCACCGAGATCGCCCGCTCCATCGACAACATCCGGCTGCTGGGCGACGGCGTGCGCCAGTCGACCGACGAGCAGCGGCGCGGCAGCCACCTGATCACCACCGCCTCGGGCAACCTGACCGGCATGGCGATCGAGATGGCCGAGGCCCTGGAGGCCCAGGCCCGTCACAGCGAGACGATCCAGCAGGCGCTCCAGATCTTCGTGGGCGTCACCGAGGAGACCACCCGCGGCGTCGAGGCGATCAACCAGAGCGTCGCCACGCTGTCGGAGCGCGCGAAGCAGCTCGAGGACGAGATCGGCCGCTTCAAGACGGAGTAGCTCCGCCCAGCCTGCTGGGACTTCGCTCGCCTGCGGCTCGCTGCGCGCCCGGCTCCGCCGGGCTTGCCTAGCGGTTCTCGAACTTCGGGTCGCGCTTCTCGACGAAGGCGGCCATGCCCTCGGCGCGGTCGTGGGTGGCGAAGGCGCGACCGAAGGCGTTCTGCTCCAGGGCGTTCGCCACGCGCTGGTCGACGTCCTGGCCCTCCTGCATCACCCGCTTCGCCGACGCCACGGCCACCGGCCCCTTCCCGGCGATGCGCTCGCCGGCCGCGACGGCGGCGTCCACCAGCTCGTCGTGGGGGAAGAGCCGGTTGGCCAGGCCGATGCGCAACGCCGTGTCGGCGTCGATGCGATCGCCGGTCAGCACGATCTCCTTCGCCCAGGCGATGCCCACGCGGCGCACCAGGCGGGTCGTGCCGCCGAAGCCCGGCAGCGTCCCCAGGTTCACCTCGGGCTGGCCGAACTTCGCCTTCTCGGAGGCGTAGATCCAGTCGCAGGCGCAGGCCAGCTCGCAGCCGCCGCCCAGGGCGAAGCCGTTCACCGCCGCGAGGGTCGGGACGGGGAGCGCCTCGAGCGCGTCGAAGGCGGCGTGGCCCAGGCGGCTGAAGGCGTGGGCCTGCTCGGCGCTCATGGCCTGCATCTCGGTGATGTCGGCGCCGGCCACGAAGGCGCGCCCCTCGCCGGTGACCACCACGGCGCGCAGGTCGCGATCGCGGGAGAGCGCCTCGACGTGTGCGTGGAGCGCGCGCAGCGTGTCGCTGTTCAGCGCGTTCAACGCGTCGGGACGGTTCACGGTGAGCAGGGCGACGGCACCGCGTCGCTCGAGACGTACCAGGTCCATCAGCGCCTCCCGAGGGCGGGCGAGTCTATCACAGGGCCCGCGCGGCCCGTGGTATGCTGCGCGCCCTTCCCAGGAGGACCCCATGCCGATGTCCCGCATCGCTCGGATCGCACGCGGCACGGGCGCGCTGGCCGCCCTGCTCTTCCTGGGCGGACCGCTGGCCAACCAGACCGGCGCGGTCGCCCCCCTCTCCGGCTTCTACGCCTTCATGCTGGGCGGACTGCTCGGCGTGCTGGCGCTGCTGCTCGGCGCCATCGGCCTGCTGCGCACGCGGGCGAGCTCCGGTCGCGCGGGCCGCGGTCACGCCTGGACCGGCTTCGGCATCGGCGCGGCGATCCTCGCCGTTGTGGTGGTGACGGCCGGTCCCACCTCCGGCGTTCCGCCGATCCACGACATCACCACCGACGTCGAGGATCCGCCGCTGTTCACCACCGCGCCCGAGGGGCGGCCCGAGCTGCCGCCGGAAGGCAACGCGGCCCTGCAACGCGAGGCCTACCCGGACCTGGCGCCCATCCAGGTGGAGAGTCCGCCGGCCGAGACGGTCGCGCGCGTGGCCGGGATCTTCCGCTCCTTCGGCTGGGAGGTGACGCGGGAGGACGCGGCGGCCGGCGTCGTCGAGGGCAACGAGACCTCGCGCATCTTCCGCTTCGTGGACGACGTGGTGGTGCGGGTGAAGCCCGCCGGCGGCGGTTCGCGGGTCGACATCCGTTCGCGATCACGCGTCGGCCAGAGCGACCTGGGCGCCAACGCGGCGCGCATCCGCCGCATTCGCGAGGCGCTCACGGGCTGAGCGCGTCGCCCTCCTCCAGCGCCCGCGCCTTGGCCCAGCGGTAGTCGGCCTTGCCCGACGGCGAGCGCACGATCTCGTCGACGAAGACGAAGCGGCGCGGCAGCTTGTAGGGCGCGACGTGCCCGCGCGCCACCGCGAGCAGCGCGTCCTCCGACGGCGACTCGCCCTCGCGCAGGCGCACCACGGCGGTCACCTGCTGGCCCCAGCGCTCGTGGGGCGTGCCCACCACCACCGCGTCGTAGACCGCCGGGTGGTGCTTCAGCGCGTGCTCCACCTCCTCCGCGAACACCTTCTCGCCGCCGGTGTTGATGGTCACCGAGTCGCGGCCGAGGAGCGTCAGGCGGCCGTCGGCCTCGAGCCGCGCCCGGTCGCCGGGCACCGAGTAGCGCACGCCGTCGATCACCGGGAAGGTGCGCGCCGTCTTCTCCGGGTCGCCCAGGTAGCCGAGCGGAACGCGACCCGTGCGCGCCAGCCAGCCGGTCTCGCCCGAGCCGGGCGTCACCGGGCCCGAGAGGTCCTCGCGCAGCACCGTGTTGTCCGGGGTCATCTCGAAGTCGCCGGTGGTCGCGGTCTCGCCGGGGCGCGTGCTCTGTGCCGCCTGGGAGCCGCTCTCGGACGAGCCCAGCGTGTCGAGCAGCCGGACGCCGGGCAGCCGCTTCAGGAACTCCTGCTTGAGCGCCGCCGTCAGGATCGCACCGCCGGACGTGATGAGCCGCAGCGACGAGAGGTCGTAGTCGCGCTTCGCCAGCTGGTCGAGCAGCGGCCGGCCGAAGGCGTCGCCCACGATGGTGAGCGCGGTGGCCCGCTCGCGCTCGACGGTCGACCAGACGTCGTGGGGGTCGAGGCGCTTCGTCTGGCTCTGCACCAGGATCGTGCCACCGAGCGACCACATGGTGAACGCCGCCCAGTGGGCGGCGCCGTGCATGAAGGGCGGCGACGGCAGCGAGCGGATGTCGGCCCGCTCGGCCCGGCGGGCCACCTCGTCGGCGTCCGCCGGATCGCGCGTGGTGAGCGCCGCCAGGAAGATGTCCTCCTGGCGCCAGAGCACGCCCTTCGGCATGCCGGTGGTTCCGCCGGTGTAGAGGATGTAGAGGTCGTCGGGCGAGAGGCCCTCGGGCGCTCGCGGCTCCTCGCCGGCCAGCGCCTCCTCGTAGTCGAGGGCGCCCTCGAGCAGCGGCTCGCCCGAGTCGTCGGCTACCTGGAGCCACAGCCGCACCTCGGGCACCCGGCTGCGGATGCGT
Source organism: Myxococcota bacterium (assembly GCA_050618055.1). Lineage (GTDB taxonomy): Bacteria > Myxococcota_A > UBA9160 > UBA9160 > SMWR01 > CALDCK01. Next base: position 9,970 of record JBNLVK010000007.1, on the reverse strand, counting down.
GCCACGGTCGGCGCGAAGGCGGCGTGGAAGACCAGCGCGCGGGCGCGGGAGTCGTTCAGCAGGTAGACCAGCTCCTCGTCCACGTAGCGGTAGTTCACGTTCACGGGCACGGCGCGCGCCTTGAACGCGCCGAGCATGCCCTCCAGGTACTCGTTGCCGTTGTACAGGTAGAGGGCCACGTGGTCCTGGCCCGACTCCCAGTTCGCGAGCTCGCTGCGCTCGCTGTGGCAGCCCAGGCCGTGACGCCGCAGCAGCGACGCCAGGCGCCGCGTGCGGTCGGTGACGTCGCGCCAGGACAGGCGCCGGTCGCGGAAGACCAGGCACTCCCGGTCGGGGACGCGGGCGGCGATCGCCTCGTGGATGGCGGCCAGGTTCAGCAAGGGGTCCCTTGCTATCGCGCCCGGGCCCGGCTGTCGAGAGCCCCGCCGCCCCCGTCGAGGAAGCCCAGGGCGCGCAGCCCGTGGAGCGTCGCCTCGACGCGCGCCGCGGGCTCCGGCTCGGCGCCGAAGCTGCCGTCGGTGTTCTGCTCGGTCACCAGCGCCAGCACCAGCTCCTCGCGCTCGAGCCGTGCGCCGGGAACCCCGTGGGCGTCGCAGGCCAGCAGCACCCGGGCCGTGCGGACCGCGTCGAACTCGCGCGCCCGGTAGCCGCGCTCCAGCTCGCGCCCGCACCACTGGAGCACCTCGTCGGCGGCGTCGTGCAGGGCGTTGGCGAAGTAGCGGGTATAGGCCGCGATGTTCTGCCACTGGAAGCCCTGGAAGAGGTCGGGCGTGAAGTGGCGCGCCAGGAAGTCGCCGGCCGCCGCCAGGTTCGCGGGCCGACCGAAGGGGGAGCGGGCCAGGATGCCGCCCAGCTCGCCGGTGCGACGCAGCCGCTCCGGCAGCGGGAGCGCCGGGTCGGCGAAGGCGCCGTCGTCGGCCTGACCCGCCTCGAGCGCCGCCAGCGCCCGCCGCGCCACGCCCGAGCGCAGCGCGCGCAGCTCGTCGCAGACGCGCAGCACCTCCTCCCGCGCGTCGGCGCGGCCCGGCTCGAGCGCCTCCAGCCGCTCGAGCGCCGGCGCCGCGTCGCCCCCCTCGATCGCTTCGGCCCGCGCCCGCTCGAGGGCGTCGCCGTGGTCCCGCACGAAGCGCAGCGCCCGCTCGCGCGCCGCCCCGGTCGCGCTCACGTGCCCAGCAGCAGACCGGTCAGGTAGCGGCCTTCCAGGTGGTCGATCGACACCGGGTGGTCGGTCGGCGCCTCGAGGGTCGCCAGCACCTGGGCGGTGCGGCCTGCGTCGAGGGAGGCGCCGAAGGCGATCTTGCGGAACAGCTCGGGCCCCACGTGGTGGGAGCAGGCGAAGGCCAGCAGGTGTCCGCCGGGCGCCGCGCGGCGCAGCCCGGACATCAGCAGGTCCTTGTAGGCGCGGGCCGCCTTGTCGACGTCGCGCCGCGAGCGCGCCAGCGGCGGCGGGTCGATCACGACCAGGTCGTAGGGCTCGCCCCCGTCGCGCAGGTAGCGGAAGGCGTCGGCCTTCACGACCTGCGCGTCCGGCGCTCCGTCCGGCGGCCGGTTGGCCGCCAGGTTCTCGCGAGCCAGGGCCCGCGCCGGCTCGGACGAGTCGACCAGCGTGAGCTCCCGCGCTCCGCCGCGGGCCGCCGCCACGGCGAAGCCGCCCGTGTAGCAGAAGAGATCGAGCACGCGGCGGCCCCTGGCCAGCGCCTGCACCCGATTGCGGGCGTCGCGCTGGTCCAGGTAGAAGCCGGTCTTCTGGCCCGCCGACACGTCGACGGCGTAGCGCCGCTCGCCCTCGCGGATCCAGACCGGCGCCTCCGGCGCGTCGCCCCAGAGCGGGCCGGAGCGCGCCGCGAAGCCCTCGCGCCGCGCCGCGGCGGCGTCGGCGCGCAGCACGCCGGCGGAAGCGCCGGTGGCCGGGCGCAGCGCCTGGGCGACCGCGTCGACCCGCACGGCCATGCCGACGGAGCCGGGTCGCACCACCACCACGTCGGCGTAGCGGTCGACGATCAGGCCGGGCAGCCCGTCGCCCTCGGCGTTCACCAGGCGCACGGCGTCGGTGGACGCCAGCGCCGGGTCCTCCCGGCGGCGGCTCACGGCGGCGTCGATGCGCGCCCCGATCACCCCCTCTTCGGGCGCCTCCTTGCCGAAGGACAGCAGGCGCACGCGCAGGCGCGAGTCGGGTGCGAAGTGACCGAAGCCCAGCGTCTCGCCGTCGGCGGAGAGCACGCGCACGAAGGCGCCCGGAGCGGGCTCGCCTTCCACCCGCTCCACCGACCCGGCCAGCAGCCACGGGTGGCGGCGCCGGACGGAACGGTCGCGTCCGGGCTTCAGGACGACGTCGGCGGGCGTCTTCGGTTCGGTCATCGCGGTTTGTTAGTGTAGAACGCCCGCTCGCCGCCGGAGACCCCCGTTGTCCGACCGCCCGACGAACCGCCTGGCCCACGAGACGAGCGCCTACCTCCGCCAGCACATGCACAACCCGGTGGACTGGTATCCCTGGGGCGAAGAGGCGCTGGCGCGCGCGTCCGCCGAGGACAAGCCGCTGCTCGTCTCGATCGGCTACAGCGCGTGCCACTGGTGCCACGTGATGGAGCACGAGAGCTTCGAGGACGCGGAGACGGCGGCGCTGATGAACGAGCGCTTCGTCTGCATCAAGGTCGACCGCGAGGAGCGCCCCGACGTCGACCAGATCTACATGGACACGGTGACCGGCCTGACCGGCCACGGCGGCTGGCCGCTCACCGTCTTCTGCATGCCGGACGGGCGCCCGTTCTACGGCGGCACCTACTACCCGCCCGAGCCGCGCCAGGGCATGCCCTCGTTCCGCCAGCTGCTGCTGGGCATCGACGACGCCTACCGCACGCGGCGCGGCGAGGTGGTGAAGAGCGCCGACGAGATCACCGCCGCGCTGGGGCGCCGGCCCGACGGGGCGGCGGTCGAGACGCCGGGCGCGGCCACCGTCGCGAACGCCGCCCACAGGCTGCTCCAGCGCGCCGACACCCGCTTCGGCGGCTTCGGCGGGGCGCCCAAGTTCCCGACGCCGCCGTCGCTCGACGTGCTGCTCGCCGCCTGCGACGTGCTGCCCGAGCGCAAGGCGGAGGAGGCGCTCGACCACGTGGTGCTCACCTGCCGCGAGATGTCGCGGGGCGGGCTCTACGACCACCTGGGCGGGGGCTTCCACCGCTACAGCGTCGACGCCCACTGGTGCGTGCCCCACTTCGAGAAGATGCTCTACGACCAGGGCCAGCTGCTGCGCACCTACGCCGAGGCGTGGCGGCGCAGCGGCGACGACGACCTGCTCTGGCCGGTGCGCGAGACGGTCGCGCAGCTCCTGCGCGAGATGCGCGGCGAAGAGGGCGGCTTCTACGCCAGCCAGGACGCGGACAGCGAGGGCGTGGAGGGCCGCTTCTACGTCTGGACGCCCACCCAGGTGCGCGAGGTGCTGGGCGACGAGGCCGGCGAGTTCTGCAGCACCTACTCGGTCACCGAGGCGGGCAACTTCGAGGACGGCACCACGGTGCTGATCGACCGCGGCCGCCAGCCGCGCGAGAAGCTGGCCGCCCAGCGCCGGGAGATGTTCGAGGCGCGCAAGGCACGGGTCGCCCCCGGCACCGACACCAAGCGCGTCACCGCCTGGAACGCGCTGGCCGTGTCCGGTCTGGCGCGGGCCGGGTCGCTGCTGGGCGAGGCCGGCTGGCTGGAGCAGGCCGCGGTCGCCGCCGACACGCTGCTCGAGCGCCGCGACCCGGACGGACGCCTGCTGCGCATCTTCGACGGCGAGCGCGCCCACGTGACCGGCTTCCTCGACGACCACGCGCTGCTGCTCGAGGCCTGCCTCGACCTGCACCGGGCCGGCGGCGGCGCGCGCTTCCTGTCCGCCGCCCTCGCGCTGGCCGACCAGGTCGTCTCGCGCTTCTTCGACGCCGAGGCCGGCGACTTCTTCCTCACGCCCGCCGACGGCGAGAAGCTGGTGCGGCGTCCGCGCTCGGACCACGACGGCGCCACGCCCCACTCCACCGGCGCCGCGGCGCTCTGCCTGCTGCGCCTGGCGGCGCTGTCGGGCCGCGGCGAGCTGGACGAGGTGGCCCGCGCGGTCCTCGCGACCCACGCCTTCCTGCTGGAACGCGCGCCCGAGGCCTTCCCCACCCTGTCGCGCGCCGCGCTGCTGGCGGAGCGCGGGCTCTCGGTGGCGGTCGTCGTGGGCGAAGGCGAGGACGCCGCGGCCCTGGCGCGCCGGGCCCGTCACGTGCTGGCACCCGAGGACGCGGTGCTGGTGTGCGCGCCCGGCGAGGTCCCCGACGGCGTCGACCCGTCCTGGCTCGCCGGCCGCGACCCGGTCGACGACCGCGCCACCGCGTACGTCTGCCGCGGCACCACCTGCTCGCTGCCCGTCACCGACGCCGACGCGCTCGAGCCCCTGGACACGCACGACACGGGAGGAGATCGATGAGCAAGGTCCGGGACGAGTCCCGCTACGGGGAGGGTCACGAGGACGGCCTGGAGCCCCTCTCCCCCCTCGACCCGCGCCAGGCGACCAGCGTCGACGCGCTGGTGCGGGCGATGGGCGACACCGCCTTCGGCGGGCGGCGGCTCGGCGAGGCCGCCGACGTGCTGGAGGCCATGGTCCGCGACGAGCACTGCTTCCGGGTGGTCACCATCTCCGGCGCCATGACCATCGCCAAGCAGGGCCTGGTGCTCTGCGAGATGATCGAGCGCGGCTGGGTCCAGGCGATCGTCACCACCGGCGCGCTCATGACCCACGGCCTCTCCGAGGGCGCCGGCATGCTCCACTTCAAGCACCGCGTCCAGATGCGCGACGAGGAGCTCTACGGCAAGGGCTACAACCGGGTCTACGACACCATCGAGCTGGAGAAGAACCTGGACGACGTGGAGCGGCTGCTCGCGCGCGCGCGCGAGGACCTGCCCGACGACACGGTGCTCTCCAGCCGGCAGATCTGCGAGGTGCTGGGCCGCCAGCTCGACCGCGAGGACGCCGGCCGCGCCATCCTGAAGAGCGCCTGGAGGAAGCAGGTACCCGTCTACGTGCCGGCCTTCACCGACTCGGAGCTGGGACTCGACGTCTCGATCTTCAACCACATGCGACGCCGCGACGGGAAGGCGCCCATCCCCTTCGACCCGTTCCTCGACCTGGACCACTTCGCCAACCAGATCCGCGCCCACGAGACGCTCGGCATCTTCACCATCGGCGGCGGCGTGCCGCGCAACTGGGCGCAACAGGTGGGTCCGTACCTCGAGATCCTGCGCGCGCGCATCGGCGCCGACGAGCCGGTGCGGCGCTACAAGTACGCGGTGCGCATCTGCCCCGAGCCCGAGCACTGGGGCGGGCTCTCGGGCTGCAGCTACACCGAGGGCGTGTCGTGGGGGAAGTTCGTCCCCGAGAGCGAGGGCGGACGCTTCTCGGAGGTGTTCGCCGACGCCACCATCGCCTGGCCGCTGGTGGTGCGCGCCGTGATGGAGCGGACCTCGTGAGCGTCATGCGGGTCACCGCGGCGCAGGCCCCGGGCGTGTTCGCCGTCGAGGAGCGACCGCTGCCGGAGCCGGAGCCGGGCCAGGCCCGCGTGCGGCTGCTGGCCTGCGGCATCTGCGGCACCGACCTCCATTTCCACCACGCCGGTCTGTTCGCGCCGGGCCACGTGCCCGGCCACGAGATGTTCGGCGAGGTCGACGCGCTGGGCGACGGCGTGGCCGGCGTGGCCGGCGTGGCGGTGGGCGACCGGGTGGCCGTCGAGCCGATCGAGGCCTGCGGCCGCTGCCCGGCCTGCCGGGAGGGACGCGGCAACATCTGCCCCGAGAACCGGCTGTTCGGCATCCACCTGCCCGGCGGCTTCGCCGAGGCGATCTGCGTGCCGGCCGAGCGCCTGTTCCCGGTGGCGGACGCGGTGTCGCCGGAGATCGCCGCGCTGGCCGAGCCGACGGCGGTGGCCGTGCACGGCGTGCGGCGCGGCGGCGTGGGCCGGGGCGATCGCGTGCTGGTGCTGGGCGCCGGCACGATCGGGCTGCTGTCGGTGCTGGCCGCGCGCGACGCCGGCGCCGGCGAGGTCTGGCTGACGGCGCGCCACCCGCACCAGGCCGAGCTGGGCGCGGCGCTGGGCGCCGCCCGCGTGCTGGGCGAGGACGAGGGCGGTCCCGAGGCGCTCGACCGGCTGGGCCGCGAGGCGCCGATCGACTGCGTGGTCGAGACCGTCGGCGGCAACGCCGACACGCTGCACGCGGCGGTGGCCGCCATCCGGCCCGGCGGAACGGTGTCGGTGGTGGGCGTCTTCCTGGGCGACGTCGCCGTGCCGGGCTTCCCGCTGCTGCTGAAGGAGGGCGTGCTCGCCTGGTCGAACTGCTACCAGCACGCCGGCCGCGGCAGCGACTTCGCCGACGCGGTCGACCTGCTGACCCGCGAGCGCGACGCGCTGGCGGCGCTCACCCGCGCGTCGGTTCCCCTCGACCAGGTGGCCCGCGGCTTCGAGCTGGCGTCCGACAAGAAGGCGGGAGCCGTGAAGGTGACCGTCCGCCCCGACGGCTCTTGAGCAGACCCCACCCCGGCTCCTTCGATCGGGTCGCGGACATCTACGACGCGACCCGCGGCCTGCCGCCCGAGGCGGAGGCCCGGATGGCGGCGAAGCTGGCGGAGCTCTTCCGGCGCGCGCAGCCCGCGCGCCGGCTGCTCGAGGTGGGCGTCGGCACCGGCCGCGTGGCGCTGCCCCTGGCCGGGCACGGCTTCCGGGTGGTGGGCGTCGACGTCTCCCGCTCCATGCTGGCGAAGCTCCGCGCCAAGGCCGGCGATGCGCCGCTGCTGCCGACGCTCGGCTCGGCCATGGACCTGCCCCTGCGCGACGGCGCCTTCGACGGCGCCCTCTTCGTGCACGTGCTGCACCTGGTGCCGGACGCGCCGCGGGTGATCCGCCAGGCGATCCGGGTGGTGCGCAGCGGCGGCGTGCTGGCCTTCGGCGGCGAGGACTTCGGCGTCTCGCCGCTGGCCGTGGACGTGCGCGCGGCCATGCGCGAGGCGATCCGGCGGGTGACGGGCCGGGAGCTGGGCGGCAGCGGCGCCCACGCCCGCGTCCTGGCGTCCATCCTGCACGACTTCGCGGACGTGGGATCACCGGTGGAGCGCGCCCTGCTTGCCCGCTGGGAGTCGACGGCCACGGCCCGCGGCTGGATCCGGCAGCTCGAGAACAGGGACATGTCGTGGATGTGGCGGGTGCCCGACGACCGGCTGCCCGAGATCGTGGAGGAGCTGCGCCCCCGCATGCTCGCGCTGTGCGGCGACCTCGACCGCCCCCACGCCGTTCCCCGGTCCATGAGCGCACTCGTCACCAAATTGCATTAGCCTGACGGGTCCCCGCCCCACGACGAGGTCCCCCCGATGAAGTTCGGTGTGCTCCAGTTCTTCAGCTGGCCCGGTCGGCGCTTCGCGCTCCAGGAGGTCTACGAGCGGGCGCTCCAGCGCATCGACGTGATGGACCAGACCGGCTACGACGCCGTCTGGCTGGCCGAGCACCACTTCAACGACTTCAGCGTCTGCCCGTCGGTGCACGTGATGGCCGCCAACGTGGCAGCGCGCACGAAGCGCCTGCGCATCGGCACCGGGGTGACGCTGGCCGCCCTCTACCAGCCGCTGCGCATCGCCGAGGAGATCGCCCTGATCGACCACCTCTCCGGCGGGCGCGTCAACTGGGGCGCCGGACGCGGCTTCGACGCCACCGAGTTCCGCGCCTTCGGCGTGACCATGGAGGAGAGCGGCGAGCGCTTCCACGAGGCGGTGGACGTGGTGCTCGCGTCCTGGCGCAACGAGAAGCTCGAGCACCACGGGAAGTACTTCCACTACGAGGACCTGGAGGTGCTGCCGAAGCCGCTCCAGCAGCCCCACCCGCCGGTGTGGCTGGCCGCGTCCTCGCCGCCCTCGGTGGAGTGGGCCGCGCGCCACGGCTTCACGATCATGATGGACCCGCACTCGCCGCACCGCGAGATCGCGCGCAAGCGCGCGCTCTACCAGGAGGTGCTCGAGGCGAACGGCCACTCGATGCACGGCCGCGAGATCCCGATGGCGCGGCTGCTGGCCGTGGCCAACACCGAGCAGGAGGCCTTCGAGGTGGCGCGCAAGGGCGCCGGCTGGACGGTGGAGGCCTACATCGGCGGGCTCGGCCACGTCTTCGACGAGAGCGCCAAGGACGTCGATCCGGTCGAGCGCTACATGAAGGACGTGGTCGTCTACGGCACGCCGGAGTCGGTCGTCGACCAGCTCCAGCAGCTCGAGGAAGAGATCCCCCTGGACTACCTGCTGTGCTCGACGCTCTCCCACGAGACGTTCGAGCTGATGACCGAGCGGGTGATCCCCAAGCTTCTGTAGGAGGAACCGATGGGAAAGTGGAGCCGCGCCGAGCTGGAAGAGGCCTTCGAGAACTACCAGCGCCTGGCCCTCGAGGCGGGCACGTCGGGCAACTGGGACGCCTGGGCCGACCAGTTCACCGAGGACGCCACCTACGTCGAGCACCTCTACGGAACGCTCGGCGGGCGCGAGGCGATCCGCCGCTGGATCAGCGACACGATGGCCCAGAAGATCAACTGCGAGATGAAGTACTTCCCCATCGAGTGGTACATGATCGACGAGGAGAAGGGCTGGGTGATCGCGCAGGTGTGGAACCGCATGGTCGACCCGGGCGACGGCAGCCTGCACCAGGCCTACAACTTCACGCTGCTGAAGTACGCCGGCAACCACATGTGGTCCTACGAGGAGGACATCTACAACCCGGCCCACTTCCAGGAGATGATCCGCGGCTGGCTCGACCGCAGGAAGAAGATCTCCGAGGGAGGCCCCTAGCCATGGCCGAGGACAACACCTTCTACCCCGGCACCTGGGCCGAGCGCACGCCCGACAAGCCGGCCATCGTGATGGCCGGGTCCGGCGACGTGGTGACCTACGCGGAGCTCGACGAGACCGCGAACCGGCTCTCGCGGGTGTTCCGCGCCGCGGGCCTCCAGCCCGGCGACCACATGGCCTTCTGCATGGAGAACCGGGCCGAGTTCCTGCCGATCATGTGGGGCGCCCACTATGCGGGCCTCTACTACACCGCCATCAGCTCGCGGCTCACGGCCGAGGAGATGGCCTACATCCTCGAGGACAGCGGCAGCCGCGCCTTCGTCACCAGTCCCTACAAGGCCGACACCGTGGCCGAGATCGGGGACACGCTCGCCGGGCTCGACGTCCGCCTGGCAGTGGGAGGCCCGGTCGAGGGCTTCGACGACTTCGAGACCGCGCTGGCGGCGCAGCCGTCCACGCCCCTGCCGGACCGCGTCGAGTCGCAGCCCATGCTCTACTCGTCGGGCACCACCGGACGCCCCAAGGGCGTCAAGCTGGCCTCCGACGGGCGGCCGCTCGGCAGCGGCGAGGCGCTGATGGGCCTGCTGGTCGGCCTGTTCGGCGTGACCGACGCCTGCGTCTACCTCTCGCCGGCACCGCTCTACCACTCGGCCCCGCTGCGCTACTGCACGCAGATCCATCGCACCGGCGGCACCACGGTCGTGCTCGAGAACTTCGACGCCGAAGGGGCGCTCGCGGCCATCGAGAAGCACCGCGTCACCCACAGCCAGTGGGTGCCGACCATGTTCGTGCGCATGCTGAAGCTCCCCGAGGAAACGCGCCGCCGCTACGACGTCTCGAGCCTGGAGTTCGCCGTCCACGCCGCGGCCCCCTGCCCGAAGGGCATCAAGAAGCAGATGCTCGACTGGTGGGGCGAGATCATCCACGAGTACTACGCCGGCACCGAGGGCAACGGCTTCGTCTACTGCTCGCCGGGCGACTGGCTCGCCCACGAGGGGTCCGTGGGAAGGCCCATCAACTGCACCGTCCACATCGTCGACGACGACGGCAAGGAGGTGCCGGCCGGCCAGGAGGGCGCCATCTACTTCGAGGGCGGCAACACCCTGGGCGCCCGCTTCGAGTACCACAACGACCCGGAGAAGA
>JBNLVK010000006.1:0-3438 GCA_050618055.1 Myxococcota bacterium | reverse complement strand
GTCGGCCGCTCCCGGCTGCGCGCCGACGAGCCCCTCGAGCTGCTGGTGCTCTCCGCCTGCCAGACCGCCGCCGGCGACGACCGCGCCGCGCTGGGCCTGGCCGGCGTGGCGCTGCGCTCCGGCGCGCGCAGCGCGCTGGCCACCCTGTGGTCGGTGAACGACGTGGCGGCCGCCGAGCTCGTCACCCGCTTCTACGGCGAGCTGGCCGACAGCGCCTCGCGCGCCCAGGCCCTGCAGCGCGCCCAGCTCCAGCTCCTCGAGCAGCGGGCGTTGCGGCACCCGGCCTACTGGGCCCCGTTCCTGCTGATCAGCAGCTGGCTCTAGCGGCTACTGCGCAAGCTGCCCGATCAGCGCGTCGCGGTAGGCGCGCAGCCCTTCCGCGTCGGGCTCGGCCGCCAGCCAGTCGGAGACGGTCGCGAAGGCGTCGTACCAGTAGCCGGCACCCGCCAGCACGTGGGCGCGACGCTCGGGCGGAGCCTCCTCCAGCCGTTCACGCAGCGACGCGCCCGGCTCGACGCGCAGCAGGCCCGCTCCGGATACCACGTCGTCGTCGCGCCGCGCCTCGTCGGGAACGAGGGACGCGAAGAAGGAGAGCGGTGTCCCGACCGGCAGCGTGACGCCGTGCTCCGCCAGGTCGAGCGCGTGTACGCCGGCGCGCGGCGCCGGAACGCGCACCTCGAGCAACGGCTCGGGGTCCTCCTCGGACACGATCGACAGCTCGACCGGCACGTCGGTCGCCGCGTCGAGGCTCCAGTAGAGAGTCGGCGACGCCAGCGAGGTGAGTCCCAGGTGGTCGGGACCGAGCGCACGGATCGTCGGCAGCTCCGGACCGCCGGATCGCACCACCGAGGCCATGCGCAGCGCCTCGATCGGCCCGCCCGAGAGCGCAGCGTCCGGCGCGTAGAGCGGCAGGTCGCCGGGCAGGAGCGCCGCGATGCGCATCGGCTCGGGAACGACGGCGGGCGCCTCGTCGGGTGTGGGTACGGTCTCCGGCACGACCGGATCGGGCGGCGTCGGGCGCGCGATCTCGACCGGCGGCTCCTCGACGACCGGCTCGGGCGTCGGTGCCACGGGAGCCGCCTCGGGCACGACCGGCGGCGGGGCGGGAGCCGGCGCCTCGCGGCGGGCGATCGGCGGAGCGGGGTCCGCGGTCGGGTCGGCGCCCCCCTGGAGCAGGAGCCAGGCCGCGGGCAGGGCAAGGACGATCAGGACGGTCAGCGCCAGCGCCGGCTGCGGCATGCCCAGGGCTGCCGCCAGGCGCGCCAGCCACCCGCGGCCCTCCTCGTCCGACGCGCCGGCGCCCTCCGCCAGTGCCGCGAAGTCGAACCCGCGCAGCACGTCCAGCTCGTTGCGGCACTGCACGCAGCCGGCCACGTGGGCCGTCAGCGCCTTGCGCTCGGCGGCGTCGAGGCTGCCGGGCTCGGACTGGAAGACGAGCAGCCGCTCCTCGGACGGATGTGCCGAATCGGCCCCCAGGTCGCGCAGATCCGCTTCGAGCGCCGACCAGGCCGCGACCGCGCGCGCGCAGTCCGGGCAGGCCGGATAGTGCAGACGGAACGCCTCGAACTCGGCAGCGTGCGGCTCGAGCCGGAAGGCCGCCAGATCGACGTCAAGCGCCCGGCGACAGCTCACGCGGGGTCCTCATGCTCGGAAGGTCGGTCGCCGGGGCGGAATCGGATCACGAATCCTCCCGGAATGCCGCGAGCGACCGCCGCAGCTCGGCAAGACCTTCGCGCAGGTGCCGCTTCAGGCTCCCCAGGGGAATTCCGGTCACCTCGGCCGCCTCGTCGTAGGTCCGCCCCTCCAGGTACACGGCCGTCACCGCCTGACGACGGGGCTCGGACAGGCGGGCCAGTGCCCCGTGCACGTCGCGCCGTGCGCCCGGCGCCGCGTCGACCTCGGGGACGTCGAGGTCGGCCTCCAGCACGTCCTCCCAGGGCAGGTGCGCATCCTCGGCCCGATCGAGATGCCGCTTCAGGCGGTCGGCGTACTTGTTGCGGGTGGTCTGCTTCAGGTAGGCGGCGACCGCCTTGCGCTCCCGCAAGCGGCCCTGCTGCATGGCGCGCGCGGCGGCGAGCAGCACCTCCTGGATCAGGTCGTCCCACTCGTCGTGGAAGTCGAAGGCGTTCCAGCGCGACAGGAACGACGCCACCAGACGGGTGAGCTTCGCCAGCGCGAGCCGGTCCCCTTCCAGCAGCCGCTCGAGCAGTGCGGCCCAGTCCTCACCGGCGGGCGCCATCGCCCCCGACCTTACCGCAGAGAAGCCTTTCGCTCGGCGGCCCAGGCGCGGATGCGGTCGGCGCTGGCCTCGTAGCCGCGGGCCGCGATCGGGTCGAGCTTCTCGAACTCGAGCAGGCCCCACTCGTCGACGGGCATCTTCAGGTACAGGCTGGCGAGGTCGGACGCCCGGCGCTCCCGCTCGCGCACGAGACTGCCCACCACCACGGTGCGCATCAGCACGCTCGAGATGTAGGGGACGTCGAGCCGCTGTGCGAAGGGGTTGATGCGCTGCCACAGAACGCGCCAGCCCGAGAGGGCGCTGGCCAGGCCGAGGTCGCCGCGCAGGTCCTCTTCGGGACTGACGTCGATGGCCACCACCGGACCTCCCCCGCACAGCCCGGCCATCACGTCGATGGGCAGGTTGTTCAGCAGCCCGCCGTCGACGTAGAGATCGCGACCCATCGCGACCGGCGGCAGGATGCCGGGCAGCGAGATGCTCGAGCGGACCGCGCGGAAGAGCGATCCGCGCCGGTGGACCACCGCCTCGGCCTGCGAGAGGTTGGTCGCCACGCAGAAGAACGGGACCAGCAGGTCCTCGATCTCGCCGCCGCCCAGCGCCTGCTCCAGGCGCTCGCCGATGCGCCGGCCCGCCAGCAGCGAGACGAGCGGCAGCGTCGGATCGAAGAGCGAGCTGATGTAGCGGCGGCACACCTCCTGGCTTTCGGTGGCCGACAGGCCCTTGGCGGGGAACGCGCCGATGATCGAGCCGATGCTCGTGCCGCCGACGAAGTCGATGGGCACTTCCGCCTCTTCCAGGGCGCGCAAGGCGCCCAGGTGGGCGAAGCCCCGGGCGCCGCCGCCGCCGAGCACGAGCCCGACGCCGGTGCCGGTGAGCAGGCGGGCGAGGCGCGCCACGTCGCCGGGTTCGCCCGCGCGCACGTGGAAGTGGCTGTCGACGTCGCGCCGCGCCAGCCAGGCGGCGGTCGAGCGGGGCGAGTTCCCTCTGCCGTGCAGCAGGACCAGGCTGCGCTGCGGGGCGCGCGATCCCCGCCACAGCTCGGCCAGCCGTTGCTCGTTCGGCCCCGGCTCGGGCCCGTCCTTCGCGTCCGCCATCACCAGCACGTGGTCCGCCTGGCGCAGCGCGCGCTCGGTCCAGGGACTCCAGTCGGCGTCCGCGAGATACAGGACGTAGCGGCTGGCGGCGTCGCGCGCGTTCAG
>JBNLVK010000005.1:0-26848 GCA_050618055.1 Myxococcota bacterium | reverse complement strand
TGAACGGCTCGTGGCTGTACTGCTCGAAGAACATCCACTGGAGCACACGCGCGCGCAGCAGGCGGTCGTCGGGCAGGAAGGGCGTGCCCTCGGCCAGGTACCACTGGATGGCGTTGCTCTCGGCCAGGCAGGTGCCGTCGTCGAGCTCGAGCAGCGGGATGCGGCCGTTTGGGTTCTTCGCCAGGAACTCGGGCGTGCGCGTGGCGCCCCGGGTGATGTCGAGCTCGACCCGCTCACAGGGCCGATCGAGCTGGTGCAGCAGCAGCCGCACCTTGTAGCCGTTGCCCGACTCGAGGACGTCGTAGAGGCGCATCAGGGCTCCCGCGGCATCAGGTGGACGCGCTCGGGGCGCACCGCGAGCGAGACGGCGTCGCCGCGCGCCAGGCTGCGGGCCCGCGGATCGTCGGCCAGCAGCACGCTCGACAGCTCCAGGCTCCCCCACTCGACCTGCACCGTCGCGGCGGTGCCGTCGTTCACGACGTGGCTGACGTAGCCCTTGCCCAGCGGAGCGGTGCCGGCGCCGTCGTCGAGCTTCAGGTCCTCGGGGCGGATGCCCGCCCACACCCGGGTGCCCGCCGTCGGCGGATCCACCGCCGGCACCTGGTGCAGCGCGTCGATCTCGACGCGCCCGGCCCCCATCACGCCCGGGGCCAGGTTCGTCATGCCGACCAGCAGCGCGACGTCGCGGGACGCCGGCCGGTCGAGCACCGCGTCGCGCACGTCCACCTGCACCAGCCGGCCGCCGATCAGCACCGCGATGCGATCGGCCAGCAGCAGCGCGCGGCGCAGGTCGTGGGTCACCACCGCCGCGGCCACACCGGTCTCCTCGATCACGCGGCGCAGGTCGCGGGACAGGGCCGCCTGGCCGGCGGCGTCCAGGTCGTCGAAGGGCTCGTCGAGCAGCAGCGACGCCGGGTTCAGCACGAAGGCGCGGGCCAGGGCCAGCCGGCGCAGCTCGCCGCCCGACAGCGCGTGGGCGCGACGCGCGCGCAGGGCCCGGATGCCGAAGCGCTCGAGCGCCTCGTCGACCGCCTGCTGCTTCTCGCCCGCGGCCAGGCGCGACGCGAGCAGCGCCACCCGCAGGTTGTGCTCGACCGTGCCGGCGAAGGCGGCCGGGTGCTGGAAGACCATGGTCACCGGTCCGGCGCCCGGCTTCTCGACCGCGCCGCGCGCCCCCCGCTCGAGGCCGGCCAGCCCCCGCAGCAGCGTGCTCTTGCCGGCCCCGTTCGGACCCAGGATCGCCAACGCCTCGCCGCGCCGCAGCTCGAGGGCGTCCACCTCCAGGCGGAAGCCGGACGCCGGCCGCTCGATGCACAGGTCGTGCACGCGCAGGGCGGGCTCGCCGCTCACGACCGCCCGCTCTGCTGCACGGCGGTGAGCAGCGCCGCCACGATCAGGGTCAGGCCCACCAGCGTCGCCGCCAGGCCGATCGCCACCTCGAACTCTCCCATCATGGTGTGCTGCTGGATGGCGGTGGTCAGCACGCGGGTCTCGCCCTCCAGGTTGCCGCCGACCATCAGCACGGCGCCCACCTCGGACAGCACACCGCCCAGCGCCGCGATCACCGCGGCCAGCAGCCCCAGCCGGATCTCGCGCAGCAGCAGCCACAGGCGCCAGGGCGGGGGCACCCCCAGCGTGCGCACCTGGAGCTCCCAGTCCGGGTCGAGCGCCGCCACCGAGGCCAGCGTGATGCCGACGATGAAGGGCAGCGCGATCACCACCTGCACCAGCACCATCGCCTCGGTCGTGTACATCAGGCCCAGGAAGCCCAGGGGGCCGTGGCGCCAGAGCAGCAGCGCGCCCACCAGTCCCACGACCACCGGCGGCGCCCCCATGCCCGCGTTCACCACCGAGACGAGCGCCCCGTGGCCCGGGAAGCGCCGGCGCCCCAGCGCAATGCCCAGCGGCAGCCCGATCACGACGGCGATGCCCAGGGCCGGCAGGCACACGCCCAGGGTGCGCAGGGTGATCTCGAGGATCACGCCCGCGTCGAACCCGACCGCCGAGGTCACGGCTTCGGCGCTTCCGCCACCAGGTGGAGGGGTCGGAACAGCGGGCGGCCGAAGCGCTCGGTGCCGAACTCCCCGATGCGGCGCTGCGTCTCCGGATCGAGCAGGTACTCGGCGAACAGGCTCGCCCCGGCCAGGTCCACCTCGCGCGAGAACTTCTCCGGGTCGATGCGCATGACCGAGTAGACGTTGCGCAGCGACGGCGCCGGCTTCGAGAGCGCCACCAGGTCGATGCGCGACTCGAAGGCCAGGAAGGTGCCGATGTCCGAGAGCACGTAGGCGCGGCGTTCGCCGGCCACCTGGAGCGTGAGCCCCATGCCCTGTCCGGTCTTCGCGAAGCCCTCCCAGCCGCCGTCGGCGGGCAGGCCCGCGCCTTCCAGCAGCGCCACCTCGCGCTTGTGGGTGCCCGAGTCGTCGGCGCGGCTCACGTAGGGCGCGCCCGCGTCGTGGATGCGGCGGAAGGCGTCCTCGGGGGTCGCTGCGCCGGCCACGCCGGCCGGATCCTCCTTCGGCCCGGCGATCACGAAGTGGTTCTCCATGAAGGGCCGCCGGTCGAGCGCCTCGCCGGACGCCACCAGCGCGTCCTCGGCGGAGGGCGCGTGGGTGAGCAGCACGTCGGCGTTGCCCTCGCGGCCCATGCGCAGCGCGGCGCCGGTGCCCACGGCCACCACCTGCACGTGCACCCCGGTGCGTTCCTCGAAGGCAGGCAGTAGCTTCTCGAGGAGCCCCGAGTCGCGCACGCTCGTGGTGGTCGCGAGCACGATCCGGCTCTCCGGCTCGGCCGCCGCGGGGGCTCCCGCCGACAGGACTCCGAACAGCAGGCCTGCGATGGCGAGGATCGCAGCCGAAACGCGTCGCATGGGGTCTCCTTTCGCGGCGCGCGAGGATACCAGGACCCGGCCCACCCACGCATGTCCCGACGACGCACCGAACGCCCGCCCCGCTCGCGCTACATCACGCCGGAAGGCCAGCGCAGGCTCCAGGAGGAGTACGACCACCTGTGGACCGTCGAGCGGCCCGAGGTGACCCGCGAGGTGGCGGCGGCGGCGGCCCAGGGCGATCGCTCCGAGAACGCCGAATACATCTACGGCAAGAAGCGGCTGCGCGAGATCGACGGCCGGCTCGAGTTCCTGAACAAGCGGCTCGAGGAGCTGACCGTGGTGGTCCCGGAGGACCGCGGCGACGGGCGCGCCTGGTTCGGCGCCTGGGTGCGGCTCGAGGACGACGCCGGCGAGGAGACCCTCTACCAGATCGTCGGCCCGGACGAGTTCGACGTGGAGCGCGGCCGCATCAGCATGGACTCGCCGGTGGGCAAGGCCCTGCTGGGCAGGCGCGAGGGCGACGAGGTGGTCGTGTCGCGTCCCAAGGGCGACATCGTGTTCGAGGTGCTCGAGGTGCGCTTCGAGGAATAGGGACGCACACTCGCAGCCATGACCGGACCTCCCCAGCCGCGCCGGCGCTCCCCGCTGCCCAAGTACCTGGTGCTCCAGACGCCGGGCTGGTTCCTGGCGTCGGCGGTGCTGGGCTTCTTCGTGTGGCGCGGCGACCTGAGCCGGCACATGGGCGTGCTGCTGTTCGGCCTGTGGATCCTGAAGGACTTCGTCCTCTACCCGATCCTGAAGAGGTCCTACGAGGACGGCAGCCCGAACGGCGCCGACGGGCTGATCGGCGCGCTGGGCACCGCCCGCGAGCGCCTCGACCCGGAGGGCTACGTGCGCGTCGGCTCGGAGCTGTGGCGCGCCGTCCTGGCGAACGGACACGACCCGGTGGAGGCGGGCGCCGCCGTGCGCGTGCTCGAGGTCCGGCAGCTGACGCTGCGGGTCGAGCCCGCATGAGCCGGATCGCGCACGCGGCGGCGCTGCTGGTGCTGCTGGGGTCGACGGGCGCCGCCGGCGCCGAGCCCGACCCGGAGGATCCGCCGCTGTGCCGCCAGGCCATCGAGACCCGACCCGACACGACCGCCCTTGAGGCGCTGGCCGACGAGGAGAAGCGCCTGGCCACCGAGGCCCGGCGCGCGCGGCGGGCCGCGCGCAAGGTGATGCGGGAAACCCTCGGTGCCGGCGCCGGCGCGCGCGCGAAGCTCCCGGAGTACGAGGCCCACGTGGCGCGCGAGGCGGAAGCGAAGCGTCGCGGCAAGGTGCTCTGCTACTGCCGCGAGCGACGCGGCGACCCGCACCGTCAGGACTGCGAGCTGCTCGACCCGATGGTGATCCGCTGATCCGTGGTTGACCTCTACCTTCGGCGACGCGCAGAATCTCCGTCGGTGGACGTCTCCCGACGGCAGGTGCTCAAGATCGGCGCATGGAGCGTGCTCGCGGCGAGCGTGCCGGGCGCCGCCGGTGCGCTGGTGGCGCCGCGTCGCCTGCGCCTGCACAACAGCCACACCGGTGAACGCGTCGACTGCACCTACTGGGAGGACGGCGCCTACGTTCCGTCGGCACTGGCCGAGATCGATCGCTGCCTGCGCGACCACCGCACCGACGAGGTGACGCCCATCGACCGGCGCCTGGTCGACCAGCTCCACGCGCTGCACCGCGCGCTCGGCGCGCGCGAGCCCTTCCGCGTGATCTCCGGCTACCGCTCGCCGGCCACCAACGCCATGCTCGCCGCCCGCGGCGGCGGCGTGGCGCGCCGGAGCTTCCACGTGCGCGGCATGGCCGTCGACGTGGCGCTGCCCGGACGCGACGTGGCCGAGCTGCGCCGCGCCGCGCTGGCGCTCGCCGCCGGCGGCGTCGGCTACTCCCCGAAGAGCGGCTTCGTGCACCTGGACGTCGGTCCGGTGCGCCGCTGGTAGCGCCCTCCGGCGCTACAGCTTCATGAAGTCGGGCGTGTTGAAGACCCAGCTCTTCTCTTCCGACCGGCGGTAGATGCGCCAGCCGCGCTCGGTGCGGCGGTACTCGTCCACGTACCAGAGGCCGAGCATGAAGACCTGGGTGCCGCCTCCCCCGTCGACACCGGCGGGCAGGTTCATCTCCTGCGGGTTCAGGCACATGACCCGGCCGGTTCCGGTGTCGCCGTCCACCGTGATCTGCACGTTGGCGTTCAGGTGCTGCGTGTTGGGGAAGAGGGTCATCGCCTTCTCCAGGAAGGCGATCGTCTCCTCGCGGTCGCCCACCGACCCGCCGAAGGCGCTGTAGTCGATGTGGGCGTCCGCGTGGAAGACGTCGTCGCGCAGCTCCTGGAAGCGCTTGCCGTCGATCAGCTCGGCGTAGCGGTACAGCAGGTCCTGGATCTCCAGACGGTCGGAGATCTCTTGCAGCGAGAGCACGGCTACTTCTTCGCGATGTTGATCGTGCGGGTCTCGGTGAATCCGTACAGGCCCCAGTGCCCGTTCTCGACGCCGATGCCCGACCACTTGGCGCCGCCGAAGGGCGCGTGGGGGACGATCTGGAGGTGCTGGTTCACCCAGGCCGTGCCGCACTCGAGCCGCGACGCCACGTCGGCGGCGCGGTCGGTGTCGCCCGACCACACCGAGCCGGACAGGCCGTACATGGTGGCGTTGGCCCGCTCGACCGCCTCGTCCAGGTCGGCGTAGCGCAGGATCGGCAGGGCCGGCCCGAACTGCTCCTCGTCGACGATACGCACGCCCTCGGACAGGCCGCCCAGGATGGTGGGCTCGAAGAAGTAGCCGCCGCCGTCGCGCGCCGCGCCGCCGGCCGCCACGTCGACGCCCGCCTCGATCGCCTCGGCCACCAGCTCCTTCACGCGCTCGAACTGGGGGAGGTTGTTCAGCGGACCCAGCTCCGACTTCGGATCGAAGCCGTCGCCGGTCGTCACCGACTTCGCCCGCTCGGCCAGCGCGTCGAGGGTGGCCTGGTAGCGGTCCTCGTGCACGAACACGCGCTTGATGGCGCTGCACACCTGGCCCGTGTTCTCGAAGGCACCCCAGAAGAGCTTGTCCGCCTCCGCGGCCGGGTCGACGTCGGGCAGCAGGATGGCGGCGTCGTTGCCGCCGAGCTCGAGGGTCAGGCGCTTCAGGTCCGGCGCCGCCGACGCGGCCACGTGCTTTCCCGTGGCGGTGGAGCCGGTGAACGAGATCTTGCGCGGCGTCGGGTGGGAGGTCATCCACTTGCCCAGCTCGTCGCCGCCGGACACCACGTTGAGCACGCCCGGGGGCAGCGTGTCGCGCAGCGCCTCGCCCAGGGCCAGCGTCGAGAGCGGCGTGAAGGGCGAGGGCTTGATCACCAGGGTGTTCCCGGCCAGCAGCGCCGGGGCGATCTTCCAGACGGCCAGGATGATCGGGAAGTTCCAGGGCGTGATGGCGGCGACCACGCCGAGCGGCCGGCGGTGCACCTCGACGCGCGCGTCCTCGTCGTCCTGGACCACCTCGACCGGCAGGTCCAGGCTCGCCGTGTAGTCGAACCAGACGGCCGCGCCGTAGAACTCGGCGACGCCCTTCGCGAGCGGCTTGCCCTGCTCGCGCGTCAGGATCTGGCCCAGCTCCGGGGCGCGCTCGCGCAGCACGTTGGCGCAGTCGCGCAGCGCCTGGCGGCGCTTCTCCAGGTCGCGGCTCCAGCTCTGGTACGCCGCGGCGGACGAGTCCATCGCCAGGTCGAGCTGGGCGCGGCTGCACTCGGGCGCCTGGGCGAACACCTCGCCGGTGGCGGGGTTGATCACCCCGAAGGTCTCGTCGGCGGCGACGGCCTTGCCGTCGAGGGTGAGGGTGAAGTCGCTCATGGGGGCCTCCGTTGGTTGCGCGCCGCAGGAAGGTACCACGCCCCGGTATACTGGCGGGAGCGTCCGCCAGGAGTCGCCATGCCGTCGGTGCACGTCGTCGTGGTCGGGGCCGGCCCGGCCGGAGCTTCGCTGGCCTACCTGCTGGCGCGCTGCGGCATCGAGACGACGCTGCTCGAGCGCCGCAGCGACTTCGCCCGCGAGTTCCGCGGCGAGGCGCTCATGCCGTCGGGGCTCGACGCGATCCGCCAGATGGGCCTGGGACCCCAGCTCGACGCGCTGCCCCAGAGCGAGGCGGCGGAGGTGCGCATCTACCAGGGCGCCGAGCGGCGGCTCACCGTGCCGGTGGCCCGGAGCGGCGTGGGCCCACATTTCATCAGCCAGCCGGCGCTGCTCGAGATGCTGGTGGGCGAGGCGTCGAAGTTCCCGACCTTCCGCCTCGAGCGCGGCTTCACGGCGCGCGACCTGCTGTGGCGCGACGATCGCGTCGTGGGCGTGCGCGGCGACGGGGCCGACGGTCCGACGAGCCTCGAGGCGACGCTGGTGGTCGGGGCCGACGGCCGCGCGTCCATGGTGCGCAAGCGCTCGCCTCTCGACCGCCGCCACGACCTCGAGGCCTTCGACGTGGTCTGGTTCCGCGTGTCGAAGCCCAACGGCTTCGGCGACGCGGTGCGCATGTACCTGGGAGCCGGCCACTTCTGCGTCGTGTTCACCGCCCACGACGGCCGGCTCCAGGTGGGCTGGGTGATCGCCAAGGGCGAGTTCGGCGAGCTGAAGGCGCAGGGCGTGGAGGACTGGCTCGACGCGCTGCGCGGCCACGTCTCCCAGGACCTGGCCGTGCAGCTCGACGCCTGCCGCGACTCGCTGGTCCACCCGTTCCTGCTCGACGTGGAGTGCCACCACCTGGTCGAGTGGTCGAGCCCGGGCGTGCTGCTGTTCGGCGACGCCGCCCACCCGATGTCGCCGGTGGCGGGCCAGGGCATCAACATCGCGCTGCGCGACGCGCTGGTGGCGGCGAACCACCTGGTGCCGGTGCTGCGACGCGGCGGCACGCCCCTCGAGGTCGCGGCCGCCTGCCGCAGCATCCGCGACGAGCGCCTGCCCGAGGTGAAGACGATCCAGGCCATGCAGCGGCTGATGCCCCGCGTGCTGTTCCAGCGCACGCCCTGGAGCCGCTTCCTGGTGGGCCGGGTGGCGCCGCTGCTGGCCGGCGTGGGCCTGCTGCCGCTGATGGCGCGCCAGGCCGCCGGCCGCTTCACCCAGGGCACGACGCAGGTCGAGCTGCGCGTCTGAAAACGTGACCGGCGGTCACCCGCCCCGGCGCTCCCTGCTGTAATCTCGCCCCCCGACCGTTACCCGCCCGCACGACCATCGAAGACCAGGAGACCCCCATGGATCTGTCGTACACGCCGGAGCAGGAGGCGTTCCGCAAGGAAGTCCGCGAGTGGATCGCCGGTGCCATGCCCCCGGAGATGAAGCGCAAGGCCGACGCCGGCGCCTCCTTCGAGCACGAAGAGAGCATGCAGTGGCACAAGATCCTGTACGAGAAGGGCTGGGTCGCGCCCAACTGGCCGGAGGAGGTGGGCGGTCCCGGCTGGGACGTGGGCCAGCGCCACATCTTCCAGGAGGAGATCCTGCGCGCGAACGCGCCGGAGCTCTCGCCCTTCGGCCTCGCCATGGTCGGTCCGCTGCTGATCCAGTACGGCACCGACGAGCAGAAGCAGCGCTTCCTGCCGAAGATCCTGTCCGGCGACGAGGTCTGGTGCCAGGGCTACTCCGAGCCCAACGCCGGCTCCGACCTGGCCAACCTGCAGCTGCGCGCCGACAAGGACGGCGACGACTACGTCCTGAACGGCCAGAAGACCTGGACCACCTACGCCCAGTACGCCGACTGGATCTTCGTGCTGTGCCGCACCGGCTTCGAGGGCAAGAAGCAGGAGGGCATCTCCTTCCTGCTGGCCGACGTGAAGAACACGCCCGGCATCACCGTGAAGCCCTTCCTCACCACCGGCGGCACCTACGCCTTCTCCGAGACCTGGTTCAAGGACGCGCGCGTGCCGCAGAGCAACCGGGTGGGTCCCGAGAACGGCGGCTGGACCATGGCCAAGGCGCTGCTGGGCCACGAGCGCACCGGCATCGGCGGCGTGGCCGAGAGCAGCCGCTGGATGAGCCTGGTGAAGCGCATCGCCAGGGAGACGCCGGTGGGCACCGGCACCCTCTTCGACGACCCGGCCTTCCGCCGGCGCATCGCCGAGAAGGAGATGCGCCACCGCGCCGTCGCCGTGGCGAACCTGCGCACGCTGGCGGCCGCCCAGCTGGGTCACGCGCCGGGCGCCGAGAGCTCGATCCTGAAGATCGTGGGCACCGAGAGCGACCAGGAGATCACCGAGCTGGCGATGGACGCGCTGGGTCACGGCGCCATGGGCTGGTTCGACGCGCCCGAGGGCACCATGAAGGACCACGAGCGCTGGGTGGCGTCGCAGTTCAACTACCTGCGCGCCGCGACCATCTACGGCGGGTCCAACGAGATCCAGAAGAACATCATCTCCAAGCACATCCTGCGCCTGCCCACGAACTGAGGAAACGACCATGAACTTCGACCTCACCGAAGAGCAGCAGATCCTCGTCGACTCCGTCGCCAAGTTCGTCCAGAACGACTCGGGCACCGAGCGCTTCCGCAAGCTGCGCGAGACCGAGCGCGGCTGGGACACCGAGATGTGGGAGCGCATGGGCGAGATGGGCTGGCTGTCGGTGCCCTTCCCGGAGGAGCACGGCGGCTTCGGCGGCAGCTTCGTCGACCTGGCGCTGATCCTCGAGCAGCTGGGCCGCGGGCTGGTGCCCGAGCCGATCATCCCCTCGGTGGTGCTGGCCGGCGGACTCGTCTCGCGGCTGGGCAGCGACGCCCAGATCGAGCAGTTCCTGGCGCCGATGATCGAGGGCCGGACCAGCCTGGCGCTGGCCTACGCCGAGGAGCAGAGCCGCTACGACCTGTCCGACTGCCTGACGACGGCGGAGTCGAGCGGCGACGGGTTCGTGCTGAACGGCCGCAAGGTCTGGGTGCTGAACGGCCACGCGGCCGACCAGCTGCTGGTGGTCGCACGGACCGCCGGCTCCCAGCTCGACGACGCGGGCCTGTCGCTGTTCATCGTGGACGGGAACGCTCCCGGCGTGACGCGCACCGCGGTGGCCGGCATGGACGGCCAGCGCAGCGCCATGATCGACCTGGACGGCGTCGAGGTCGGCGCCGACCGGCTGCTGGGCGCCGAGGGCGGGGCGCGGTCCCACCTGGAGTGGGCCGTCGACCGGGGCGCCGCGGCGGCCTGCGCCGAGGGTCAGGGCGAGGTGCAGGAGCTGTTCGAGCGCACCGTCGCGTACCTGAAGCAGCGCGAGCAGTTCGGCGTGCCGATCGGCAGCTTCCAGGCCCTCCAGCACAAGGCGGCCGACATGTTCGCCGAGGTCGAGCTGTGCCGGAGCACCATGATCCTGGCGGCGATCCAGGCCGACTCGCAGGACGACGAGGAGCGCCAGGCGGAGATCTCCGCCGCCAAGCTCCAGCTCTCCCGCGGCGGCTGGTTCGTGCAGGAGAACGCCATCCAGCTCCACGGCGGCATCGGCGTCACCGACGAGCAGGACGAAGGCCTCTTCTTCAAGCGGCTGCGCGTGCTCTACGGCCTGTTCGGCGACGCCGACCACCACATCGACCGCTTCCAGGGTCTCTCCCGCTTCGAAGCCGAGTAGCGGGCCGGGCCCGGTGCCCCGCCGACGCGCACGGCTCGCGACGCTGCTGCTGGCCCTGGCCTGCGGCGGCGGCGAGCCGGCGACCGTGCCCGAGGGCACGCTGCCCGACCTGGACCCGCGCGCCTACGCGCAGGGCGTGACGCTGCACGCCCACCACTTCCCGGGCGAGAACCGGCCGGGGAAGATGCAGATGATGGTCCACGGCGACCGCCGCTACCTGTTCCAGCTGGTGTTCCCGACCGACACCTGGGACTTCCTGCGCAGCCAGGGGCAGATCCTCGACGTGACCGACCCGCTGGCGCCGGTGGTCGTGAACGAGGACGCCTTCTTCGCCTTCTCGATCAACGTCGCCTGGCACGACGCGTCCCGGCGCTGGGTGCTGATGGAGAGCCGGACCACCTTCGGCGATCCCGAGTGGTGGGCGCCGGGCGTGCGCGGCGTGCGCTTCCTCGACGTCACCGACCCCACCGACGTGCGCGAGATCTCGGCCTACAGCACCGACGGCGGCGATCCCGACCGGGTGGTGCAGGGCGGATCCGGCACGCACCGCGACTACTGGGACGGCGGCCGCTACGCCTATCTGGGCGCCGCCCCGGGCGACGACTTCTACGACCCGGAGCGGGTCGACGGCTGGGCGCGCTACAGCCGGTCGCTCCAGGTGCTGGACCTGGCGGACCTGGCCGCGCCGAAGCTGGCCGGCCGTTGGTGGGTGCCGGGCCAGCGCCGCGACGAGGCCGAGGCGCGGGCCGCCTGGCGGTCCGCCGGGGACCCCCGCGCCTACGACAACTTCCACGGCCCCCTCTACGTGCCCCGGCGTGTGGAGGACGGCGGCCGCTACGGCTACGGCGGCTGGGGCACCTTCGGCGTGCTGATCCACGACCTGCGCGACCCGACACAGCCGAAGCTCGTCGGCCACTGGGACACGCCCGCCTACGTGCCGGGGCCGATGATGCCGCACCACACGGTGGATCCCTCGCGGCTGGGGCGCGGCTTCGTGATCGCGTCGCCGGAGAGCATGGCCACCGAGTGCCAGGAGACCTGGCACGACAGCTGGATCGTCGACGTGCGCGACCCGGCGAAGCCCCGCGCCGTGGCGAAGCTGCCGGTGCCGAAGCCGCCCGCCGACGCCGGCTTCGAGAGCTGGTGCGCGCGTCGCGGCCGCTTCGGGCCCCACAACGGTCCGCACGTGAAGGCGCCGGGGCGCCCCCATCCGGACCTCACCGCCTACACCTACTTCAACGCCGGGCTCCAGCTCTTCGACCTCTCGGACCCGGAGCACCCGCGCAACAGCGGCTGGTTCGTGCCGGCCCAGGCCGGCCGGCTGGAGGAGCCCGAGACCTACGCCCGCGGCTCCGACAGCGTGTTCGTCGAGTGGGACCGACGGCTCCTGTGGCTGGCGACCAACGACGGCCTCTACCTGCTGTCGACCCCCCAGCTGGGCGAGCCGGTGCTGGGTCCGCTGCCGGTCAGCGAGTGGTCGCTGCCCGGGGTGAACGTGGGGCACCCGCCGGAGCCCGCGACCGCAGCCGCGGCGGACTAGCTCATGGCCTTCGCGTAGGTCGCCAGGTCGAAGTAGTCGCGCCAGACCCGGATCCTGCCGTCGCGCATCTCGAAGACGCCGGTGCAGGGCAGGTCCACCGACTTCTCGCCGGCCTTCGTGCGGTCGAGCCGCTCGGCGATCACCACGTCGCCCGACGACACCAGGTTCAGCACGTCCCACTGCGTCTCGGTCCACGACCCGATGAAGCCGGCGATCATCTGCCTCACGTTCTCGCGTCCCTTCACCGGCGCCGTGGGCATGTTGTGGTAGACGCCATCCTCGGCGAAGTAGCCGGCCAGCTCCTCCGGGTCGAGCCGGGACCAGGCGGCGATGAAGTCGCGAACCACCTTCTCGTTGTCGGCGCTCATGTTGCGTCCTCCTCCTGCACGTCGTGAACCTCGCGCTCCTCACGACGCTCCTTCCGCCAGCGCGACAGCACCAGCGCGCCCAGCCCCAGCAGCACCTCGTCGGCGAAGGGGATGGTGTCGGGCACGGCCAGGTCGACCAGGAAGAGCGCCGCGGTGACGAAGAAGAGCGTCGGGAAGCGCAGCCGGCTGGCGAAGGCCACCAGCGCCCCCACCACCGGCGTTCGCGCCCGGGACATCAGCCGTCCCGCAGGTCGCGTACGACCTTCTCGACCCGGGGCTCTTCCACCGCCTCGTAGCGGACCGTCATCACCTCGACGCGGCCGCGCGGACCGATGAACCAGGAGCCGACCCAGCCGGTCAGGCTCACCACGATCGAGCCGACCAGCGCCGTGCCGAAGCTGCCGATCGTGAAGCCGTCGAGCAGCCAGGCCACCAGACCCAGCATGCCGGCGTTCACCACCAGCAGGAACAGGCCCAGCGTGACGACGGTGATGGGCAGGGTCAGCACCACCAGGATCGGCCGCACGACGGCGTTCACCACGCCCAGCAGCACGGCGGCGCCGACGAGCGTCCACTCGCTGGCGAAGTGCATCTGGGGCAGCAGCTTCGCCGCGAGCCACAGCCCGAGCGCACAGATCAGCGTTCGGATCAGGAACCCGCGCATCAGCCCGTCCCTCCGATCACCGTGCAGATGCGCACGCGGTTGCCGTCCGGATCCGAGAGCTGGAGCTCGCGGTTGCCCCAGGGCTGGTCCTGGGGCGGATCGTCGGCGACGACGCCGCGGGAGAGCAGCTCCGCCTGCCAGGCGTCGACGTTCGGCACGTACAGGTAGACGAGACCGGGCCCGTCGCAGTCGCCCTCGTGCTCGGTGAGGTACAGACGCATGGCGTCCCGCGAGACCTGGGCGAAGACCGGGAACCCCGGCTCGTGCCGCCACTCGAAGTCGACCCGGAAGCCCAGGCCCTCGACCCAGAACTTCTTCGCGGCCTCCCAGTCGCGGGTGCGCAGCGCGGGAACGATCGCGTTCATCGCCGTGGAGTCTAGCGCTCAGAAGAGGGAGGTCTGGCCCTTGGGCTCGGGCGGCGGCGGCGGCTTCGCGGCCGGCTTGCGGGCCTTGCGCGCCAGCAGCTTCACGCTCTTGACCGGCTTGGCGGCCAGCCGGTTGCCGCGGGCGGAGACGCCGGTGGGCTCGAGCTTCGAGAGGTCGAAGCGCGCCGACTTCACCCGCTGGCGCGGAGCCGGCATGAAGCTGAGCGACACGATGCCCTCCTCGCCCTCGGGCAGCAGCAGCAGGACCTTGCCCTTCTCGTCCTTCACCAGCCGGTACTCGCGGTTGCGGATGAAGCGCTCGATGCGAACGCGCTTGCCGTAGCAGATGCGTGTGGCGTCCCGGTAGACCAGCGTGAACTCGAAGCCCTGCTCCGGATCGAAGGGCGCGCAGTACAGGAGCTTCCCCGAGAAGAAGACCTTCTCCTGGGGCGTCATCACCCGGTAGG
Source organism: Myxococcota bacterium (assembly GCA_050618055.1). GTDB lineage: Bacteria > Myxococcota_A > UBA9160 > UBA9160 > SMWR01 > CALDCK01. The sequence goes on along the minus strand of JBNLVK010000005.1, from coordinate 13,023 downwards.
TGCCGTCGTCGGCGATGCCCAGCACCAGGTCGAGCTCGCCGACGGTCAGCTTGAAGCGGCTGCCCTTCACGTCCGAGCCGAACAGGCCCGTCTTCGGATCGTAGGAGAGCTTGATGTCCTTGCGGGAGACCGCCTTCTTGTCGATCGAGTCGAAGCGTGTGAGCTCGGTGCGGCGCGGGAAGCTCTCGCCGTGGCGCTCCAGCAGGTCCTCGACGAAGGCGATGGTGGTGGCGGTCATGTCGGAGAGCTTGCGCTCGACCTCCGCCAGCTTCGCCTCCACCGCCGCCACCTCTTCCCGGTGCTTCTCGATGTCGAAGGCGGAGATGCGGCGGATCTCGAGGCGCAGCAGGCGGGTCACGTCGTCGTCGTCCAGCGGACGCACGAAGCGCTTCGCGAAGGGCTTCATGCCGGCCACCACCTCGCTGCGCAGCGCGTCGGCGGTGGCCGCGTCCTCCAGGCGCTGGTAGACGCGCTCCTCCACGAAGATCTGCTCGAGGGTCAGCCAGTGGCGTCGGTCGTCGAGCTTCGCCTTCTCGTGGAGCAGCTGCTCGCGCAGGCGTTCCACCAGCTGGTCGGTGACCGCCCGCAGCACCTGGCTGGCCGTCATCTGCACCGGCCGCCGCCCGTCGATCAGCACCAGGTTCGAGCTCACCGACACGGCGCAGTCGGTGTGGGCGTAGAGCTGGGGCACCGCCTCGCTGGCCTTCACGCCGCGGGACAGGTGGAGCTCGATCTCCACGCGGTCGGTGGTGTAGTCCTGGATGCTCGCCACCTTCACGCGTCCGCGCTGGACGGCCGTCTCGATCGACGCGATCAGGCTCTCGGTGGTCGTGCCGAAGGGGATCTCGCGGATCACCACGCGCTTGTCGTCGGGCGTCTCGATGCGCGCCCGGATCTCCACCTTGCCGGCGCCGTCTTCGTAGCCGGACATGTCGGCCAGCCCGCCCTGGGGAAAGTCGGGCAGCAGCTCGAAGCCGCGGCCCTGGAGGTGGGCGATCTGTGCCTGCCACAGCTCCACCAGGTTGTGGGGCAGGATGCGCGTCGACATGCCGACGGCGATGCCCTCGGCGCCGAGCATCAACGCCACCGGCAGCTTCGAGGGCAGGAAGACCGGCTCGCGGGTGCGGCCGTCGTAGCTCTCGCGGGTCTCGGTCAGCGCCTCGTCGAACAGCCCCTCCAGCGCCAGCGGCAGGAGCCGGCACTCGATGTAGCGCGGGGCCGCGGCCGGGTGACCGGTCAGCAGGCTGCCGAAGTTGCCCTGGCGGTCGACGAAGAAGCCCTTGTTGGCCAGCACCACCAGGGCGTCGCCGATCGAGGCGTCGCCGTGGGGGTGGAGCTTCATGGTCTCGCCGATGACGTTGGCCACCTTGTGGTAGCGGCCGTCGTGCATGGTGAAGAGGGTGTGGAGGATGCGGCGCTGCACCGGCTTCAGGCCGTCGCGCAGGTCCGGGATGGCGCGGTCGAGGATCGCGTAGGACGCGTAGTCCACGAAGTTCTGCCGCATCAGCGATTCGAGCTGCGCCATGGATCCCGGGCTCCGTGGGGGGCGGGCGCAGCGTAGGAAGGGGCTCCCAGGGCCGCAAGCGAGCGTCGCTGGGGCACGAAGCCTCAAGCCGTTGGGGCAATCGACCGATGCAGCCCAGGCCTCCCCCGTCCCCGCCCGATCCTCTGGGAGACGTGATGGAAGCCGTTCAAGCCCTTTCTGCCCTGGCCTTCCTGCTGGTGATGACGATCCTTGGCCTGCGCCTGCTGATGCTGGCCTGGCAGAACGGTCAGGCCGCCGAGCTGCTGCTCGGGCTCTCCTTCCTGCTGGGCGGATCGCTCGGCGCCACGGTCGAGGCGGTGGCCATGGCCGGCGCCGAGCAGATCCCGAATGCGGGACTGCTGCTCGGCATGGGGAAGTTCTTCGGCATGGTGGGCATGCTGGCGAGCTGCCTGTTCACCTGGTGGGTGTTCCGCCGCGACGACGCGCGCGGCGTGGTCGCGATCGCGTTCATCATGCTCGTGATCGTCACTGCCTTCGCGGGCCACGCCGCCAGCGGCGCCTTCGAGACCGGCGAGATCGCGCGCCAGTGGTTCCTGCTGGAGCTGGCGGGCCGCGTGGCCACGCCGGGCTGGCTGGGCCTGGAGGCCTACTGGTACTGGCGCGCCATGCAGCGGCGCGCCGCGCTGGGTCTGGCCGAGCCGGTGGTCGTGAACCGCTTCGGGCTGTGGGTGGTGGCGTCGGTGAGCGGCGTGGTGTGCCTGTCCAGCTCGGTGCCGCCGCTCTTCCTGGAGGCCGGCCATCCGCTGCTGGACGCCGACATGCTGCTGTTCGCCGCGGCCGGCATCGCCACGGTGGTCGCCTACTGGCTGGCCTTCTTCCCGCCCGCCCGCTACCGGGCCTGGGTCGAGAGCCGGGCCGTCGCGGCCACGTCCGCCTGAGCCTCAGACCACCTCGGTCGCCAGGTTCTCTTCGATGAAGGCGCGCCGGTCGGGCGTGTTCTTGCCCATGAAGAAGTCGAGGCACTTCCCGACCTCGCCCAGGTTGTGGACGTTCACCTGCTGGAGCTTCGCGTCCTTCCCCATGAAGGGACCGAACTCGGCGGGCGAGATCTCGCCCAGGCCCTTGAAGCGGGTGACCTCGGCGCCGCGCAGGGCGGACTCGGCGGCGGCGCGCTCCTCGTCCGAGTAGCAGTAGCGGCTCTCGCGCTTGTTGCGCACACGGAACAGCGGCGTCTCCAGGATGTAGAGGTGCCCCTTCAGCACCAGCTCCTCGAAGTAGCGCAGGAAGTAGGTGAGCAGCAGGTTGCGGATGTGCATGCCGTCGACGTCGGCGTCGGTGGCGATCACCACGCGGTTGTAGCGGAGGCCCTCGATGCCGTCCTCGATGCCCAGGGCGCGCATCAGGTTGTAGAGCTCCTCGTTCTTGTACAGCGCGTCGCGGGCCAGGCCGTGGCAGTTGAGCGGCTTGCCGCGCAGGGCGAAGATGGCCTGGGTGTAGACGTCGCGGCACTGCACCATCACGCCGCCGGCCGAGTCGCCTTCCGTGAGGTAGATGGTGGTCTCCTCGCGGCGCTTGCCGCGGCGGTCGTCCAGGTGGAGCTTGCAGTCGGTGAGCTTGGGAATGCGGATCGCCACCTTGCGCGCCCGCTCCCGCGCCTCCTTCTTGATGGCCGACAGCTCCTTGCGCACCCGCTCGTTGCTCTTGATCTTCTCGACCAGCGTCTCGGCCTGCTTCGGGTGCTTGTGGAGCCACAGCGCCACCTGCTCGCGCACCGCCGGCACCACCCAGGAACGGACGTCGGTGCTGCCCAGCTTGCTCTTGGTCTGGCTGTCGAAGACCGGGTCCTGGAGCTTCACGGCGACCGCGCCCACGATGCCGTCGCGCACGTCCTCGCCGGCGAAGCTCTGCCTGGCGTACTCGTTCACGCCCTTCAGCACGCCCTCGCGGAAGGCGCTCTGGTGGGTGCCGCCGTCGTTGGTGTACTGGCCGTTCACGAAGCTGTAGTAGCTCTCGCCGTAGTTGGTGGTGTGGGTGAAGGCGAACTCGAGCTGGTCGCCCCGGTGATGGACGACGTCGTAGAGCGGGGTCTCGTCGCCCATCTCGTGGGCCAGCAGGTCGGCCAGGCCGTCCTTGCTGCGGAAGCGCTTGCCGCCGTAGACGATGGAGAGCCCGGCGTTCAGGAACGCGTAGTAGCGGAGCCGGTGCTCCAGGAACTCCTCGTTCCACCGGTAGGCGGGGAAGATCTCCGGGTCCGGCGTGAAGCGCACCCAGGTGCCGTTGGCCTCGCCGGGCTCGCGACCCTTCTTGTCCTGCTGGATCACGCCGCGCTCGAAGCGGGCGCGCCGGTAGCGTCCGTCGCGCCAGCTCACCACCTCGAAGTCGCTGGAGAGCGCGTTCACCGCCTTGGTGCCCACGCCGTTCAGGCCCACCGAGAACTGGAAGACGTCGTCGTTGTACTTGCCGCCGGTGTTGATCTGGCTGACGCAGTCCACCAGCTTGCCCAGCGGGATGCCGCGGCCGAAGTCGCGCACCGAGACGGTGTTGCCGTCGCGCGCGATCTCGATCTGCTGCCCCTCGCCCATGATGAACTCGTCGACCGCGTTGTCGACGACCTCCTTCAGCATCACGTAGATGCCGTCCTGCGGGTGGCTGCCGTCGCCCAGCCGGCCGATGTACATGCCGCTGCGCAGCCGGATGTGCTCCAGCGCGTCGAGCGTCTGGATGGCGCGCTCGTCGTAGACCGCCTTGGCGCGGGCCATGGACCTCTCACCGGGCTGTGGGGGGGACGGGCCGAGGGTGGGAGATCGGTCCGGGACGCGCAACTCCCCGTGATAGGCTGCCGCCATGGACGTGAAGACCGACGTACTGCTCGAAGACCTGTGCTTCACAGAGGGCCCGCGCTGGCACGACGAGCGGCTCTGGTTCTCCGACATGCACGACCAGGCGGTGATGGCCGTCGACCTGTCGGGCCAGAGCGAGAAGCGGCTCACCGTCGAGAACGACCCCTCCGGGCTCGGCTGGCTGCCCGACGGACGCCTGCTGGTGGTCTCCATGCGCGACCGCAAGCTGCTGCGGGAGGACGCGGAGGGGCTGGTGGTGCACGCCGACCTCTCGGAGCTGGCCAGCTACCACTGCAACGACATGGTGACCGACGGGAAGGGCCGCTCCTACGTCGGCAACTTCGGCTTCGACCTCCACGTGGAGGGCGCCGAGAACCGTCCCGCCGAGCTGGTGCTGGTGGACGCCGACGGCGCGGCGCGCGTGGTGGCCCGCGACCTGCGCTTCCCGAACGGAACCGTCATCACCCCGGACGGCAGCACCCTCGTCGTGGGCGAGTCCTTCGGCGCCTGCCTCACCGCCTTCGACGTCGAGGAGGACGGCTCGCTCTCGAACCGGCGCCTGTGGGCCCGGCTCGAGCGCGCCGTGCCCGACGGCATCTGCCTCGACGCCCAGGGCGCCATCTGGGTGGCGTCGCCGCTCGGCAACGAGGTGCTGCGCGTGCGCGAGGGCGGCGAGGTCACCCACCGGGTCACCGCCAGCCAGAACGCCATCGCCTGCATGCTCGGCGGACCCGAGGGCCGCCACCTCTTCGTCTGCACGTCGAGCACGACCCAGCCGGACGTCTGCAAGGCGAGCCGCCCGGCGAAGATCGAGGTGTGCCAGGTCGACGTGCCGGGAGCGGGCTGGCCCTAGGATCCGAGCCGCTCCTCCACCCAGAGGAGCGTGTCGTACTCGGAGAAGCGGCGGCGGCGGCGGTCGGCGAAGCGGCGCACGCCGCGGTGGAGTCCGCCGCCGCGCAGGCCGAAGTCGGCGATGGCGCGGAGCTGGTCGCGACGGCCGTAGCCCGCGAGGAAGGCGCCGCCCAGTGCTTCCAGCTCGCCGTCGGGCGCCACCCGCAGCAGCGATCGCAGCCCGGCGGCCAGCTCGTCGGAGAGCGCGTCGAGCATCGGCCAGGCGTCGGCGTAGCGGCCCTCCAGGTCGAAGCTCACCTGGCGATCGCCGCACAGGATCACGTGCTTGATGGACGCGTGCTTCATGATCAGGCCGCGCTCCTCCAGCTCGAGCGCCCGGGCCTGGCGCGCGCCCAGGTCGCGGGCGTAGCGCTCCACCTGGGCCGCCCGCTCGGCCAGCGGCTCGTGGCGCTGACGCACGAAGACGTAGAGCAGCGGGCCCGGGCAGTATTCCATCCACAGCGCCGTGTCGGGGGAGCAGCCCTCGGGCAGCGGGCGGTCGAGCAGCGCCGGCACGTCGAAGCCCTGCTCGCGCCACAGAGCCAGGTGGCGCCGTTCGAGAGAGCAGCGCTGGCGGGCGGTGACGCCCCGCTTGCGCTCGAAGACGCGGTAGGCGAAGCGCCGCGTCCACTCCCGCGTCGCCGACCCGCGCCGCCGGTAGACCTTGAGCAGCGCCTCGCGGCCCGGCGTGTCGTCGACCAGCAGCAGGTTGCCGTCGCCGGGTCCGCGGCGGCCCTCCTCCTGGAGGACGCGCAGTCCGGCGAAGGGGTCGTCGCTCATCCCGCCTCGAGCAGCGCGCGCAGGCGGCCCGCGACGGCGTACTTCGACGTGGGCTTGCGGCCGCGGGCCGTGCGCCGGTCGAGGGCGCGGGCCAGGCGCTGGATCGGGCGGCGGTTCGCCAGGAACAGGCGCCAGGCGTCCTCCAGCCGCTCGCGGTGCGGGTAGTGGGCGACCGTCTCGGGGACGAGCCGCGCGCGCACCTCCTCGGGCACCGACTTCGAGATCTGCCACAGGTACTGGACGATCTCGTGGGCGAGCGTGTCGGCGATGCGCGCCGGGTTGCGCCACACCATCTCGAAGTCGAACCAGTGGAAGCCGTCGTCGAAGATCATGACGTGCTTGCCGTCGCCGTTCTCGTGCACCAGGCGCGGCTCCCGCTCCGACAGCGCCAGCGCGTGGCGGCGTCCCCACTCGGCCAGGAAGCGCCGGTAGGTGGCGAAGCGCTCCTCCAGGTCGATCGCGCCGTCCGCGAGGTACTCGTTCAGGTTCGGTCCCTTGCGGTACTCGAACACGGTGTAGCCGCCCTCGGGACACTGGGGCGCCTCGATGCGCACGTCGTCGTAGGTGTCGTAGACCCGGAAGCCGTGCTTGCGCCAGACGTCCAGGCACTCGCGCTCGACCCGCAGCCGCGTGGTCGGCTGGTAGGACGTCTGCCCCACCACCACGTTCTCCAGGCTCTTGAAGAGCGTCTGGACCGGCGAGCGGCTGCCGTAGTAGACCTTCACCACCGCGAAGCCGTCGCGGAACGGGATCTTGTACAGGAAGTTCCCGTTCTTCAGCAGCAGGTACGGCGACAGGTCGTCGAAGCGCAGGGTCTCGGGCGCGTCCATTGCGGCGGATCCTATCGCTTCAGGCCAGCGCGTCGAGCAGCGGCAGCAGCTCCGCCAGGTCCGCCACCCGGTGGTCCGGCGCGGGACCCTGGTGCTCCGCCAGGCTCTTCTCCGGGTCGCGCACGCGGCGCGTGATCCAGACCGTGCGCAGCCCGGCGGCCGCGCCGCCGCCCACGTCGGCGCGCAGGCTGTCGCCCACGTGGAGCGTCTCCTCCGGCGCCACGCCCAGCCGTCCGGTGGTCTCCAGGAAGATCTCGCGGCGCGGCTTGCGCAGGCCGAAGGCGTCGGACACCACCACCGCGTCGAGGCGCGCGTCGAAGCCGGCCTCGGCCAGCACCTGGTGGGCCGTCTGCGAGTGGCTGAAGTTCGAGCAGAGACCCACCCGCACGCGCTCGCGCAGCGCGTCGAGCACCGACGCGTGGTGGTCCGGCGCGCGCACCACGCTCTTCAGCACGCCCATGTGGGCGCTGCTCATGCGCTCGGCCAGCGCGTCGTCGTCGATGCCCAGCCGCGCCAGCGCGTCGCGCATGCGCTCGAAGGTGGTCACCTCGCGGTCGTGGGCCAGGTGGCTCTCGTGGAGCGCGTGCATGCCGTCGAGCATGGCCTGCTGGAAGGCGGCGAAGTCGACGGCGTGGCCCTCGGCCACCAGGGCGTGGGTCTGGCGCGCCGAGGCCGGAATGGTCCGGCCCTCGAAGCGCTCGGTCGACAGGTCCTCGGCGCGCAGGTCGACGAGGGTGTCGAAGAGGTCGAAGACGACGGCGCGGATCGGCATCAGCCGCCGGTGGCCAGCAGGCTCGTGTAGACGATCTTCAGGAAGCCCTCGGGCGTGATGAAGCCGCTGCCCCACTCGGCGTCGAACTCGGCCAGGGGCTTCGCGGCCACCACCTCTTCCAGGGTCCTGCCGTCGGCGATCAGCTTCGAGACGCGCGTCTGGGCGGCAACGAGCACGTCGCGGTAGGCCTCGAGACCCTTCCGGTCGGACAGCGGACCGTGACCCGGAATGATCTTCGTCTCCGCGTCGGCGAGCGTCAGCAGGTACTCGACGCCCTTCACGAGACCCAGCAGCGAGCCGCCGCTGTCGAGATCGATGAACGGGTAGCGGCCGGCGAAGAAGGTGTCGCCCATGTGCAGCACATTGGCGCGCCGGAAGTGGACCGCCGCGTCGCCGTCGGTGTGGGCGGCCGGCACGTGCAGGACGTGGATCGCTTCGCCGTTCCAGTGGAGGGTGGTGTCGAAGCCGAAGGTCACGACCGGCAGCGCCGCCGGCGGCGAGGCGGGGACGTGGCGGTCGAAGGCCTTCATGAACTGGTCGACGCGCATGCGCTCGCGCACGTTGTCGTGGGCCACGATCAGGGCGCCGGCCTGGCCCAGGGCCTCGTTGCCGCCGGTGTGGTCGCCGTGCCAGTGGGTGTTCAGCACGAAGCGCACCGGACCCGCCTGGAGCTTCGCCACGGCGGCGACGATCTTCGCGTGGAGCGGCGCGTACTGGTCGTCGACGAGCACGATGCCGTCGGCGCCGGTGAAGACCGCGATGTTGCCACCGCGCCCCGTCAGCATGTGGATGCCGTCGGCGACCGGCACGGTCTGGATCTCCACGCCGGAGAAGTCCTGGGGCTGGGCGCCGGACGGTGCCGCCAGGAGCAGCGCCAGGGCGCCGGCGGCCAGGGTGGCGAAGCGGAGCATGCGTGTCATGGTTCCTCCCCGGCCGAGTGTACACGGGGGCTCGGACCGTGGAGGGGGCGTGGGAAGCGGCGACGCGGAGACCATCTTCCGCCAGTGGGCGACGGACGATCCGCAGCGCGTGGTGGGTCGCGGGCACCCGGTGGGCGACTACCTCGATGCCCACGACTGGCGCGTCGTGCTGCGCGAGCCGGGCCGGCTGCGCGTCCAGGCGCGGCTTCCCGAGCGGGTGATGAACCCGCGCGGCGAGCTGTTCGGCGGCTTCACGCCCACCTACGCCGACTTCTTCGGCCTGCACGTCTTCCACACCACCCGCGCGCCGGACGCGCCGCGGCGCTGGCTGGCCACCGCCGACCTGCGCGTCGACTACTTCGCGCCGATCCACGGTCCGGACATCGAGATCGAGGGGCGCGTCCTCCACCGGCGCGCCCGCACCGCCCACGTGCAGGTCGAGTTCTTCGACGACGCGGCCAACCTGTGCGCGCTGTCGAAGCTCACCCTGATCGAGCGGGCCGACTAGCGTGCGGGTCCCCGCGTCGCTCGACGCCGGCGACCTGCGGCGCTTCCAGGAGACCTTCCTCTACGACGAGGGCGCCTTCTTCGTCGACGAGATCGTGGCGGTCGACCGCGAGGCGCGCGCCCTGCACGCGCGCATGGACACCACCCGCGAGCTTCCCATCTCGCGCCACCAGCGCACCGGCCCCGGCCACCCGGCCCACGTCTCCGCCGCCGACCTCCTGATGGTCACCGGCAACCTGGGCTGCCTGCACGCCTGGATCTTCCACGGCTGCCGCTGGGACGAGGGCTGGACCGGCTTCGGCAACCGCATCCACCGCGCCGACTTCAAGCACATCGCGCGGCTCGGTCCGCCGCTCGAGCTGCACTCGAGCGAGACGCGCACGCGGGTGGGTCCGAAGCGGGTGGTGATCCGCTACGCGTTCCGCTTCGAGCAGGGGGAGAAGCTCGTCTACACCGGCGACCAGTCGGCCATGTTCTTCCGGGACGCCGAATGGTGAGCGAGCCGAGCGGGCCGTTCCGGCACCGGGGCGTCGTCGAGGGCTTCTACGGAACGCCCTGGTCCCACGCCGAACGGCTGGCGTGTCTCGAGCGCATGGGCGCCTGGGGCATGAACCGCTACGTGTACGCCCCGAAGGAGGATCCGCTGCACCGGGCGCGCTGGCGCGAGGCGTACCCGCGCGCGCAGCAGGACGAGTTCGCCGAGCTGGTGGCGCGCGGCGACGAATGCGGCGTGCAGGCGGGCTTCGCCCTGTCGCCCGGCCTGTCCATCGAGTACGCGAGCCGCGACGACCGCCGCGCCGTGTGCGAGAAGCTGGGGGCCTTTCGTGCGCTCGGCGCCCGCTTCTTCTGCCTGGCGCTGGACGACGTGCCGAGCGAGCTGGTGCACGCCGGCGATCGCGCCGCCTTCGCCTCGCTGGCCGCCGCCCACGTGGCGCTGGCCCACGAGCTGCTGGCGTCGCTCGGCGCGGGCTGCACGCTCTGGCTGGTGCCCACCGACTACCTGGGCGTCGAGCCCACCGACTACCTGGCGGAGCTGGGTCGCGAGCTGGCGCCGGAGATCGAGGTGGGCTGGACCGGTCGCACGGTGCTGTCGCCCACCATCGAGGCGCGCGAGGCGCGCGCGCGCAGCGAGACGCTCGGCCGGCCGCTGCTGCTGTGGGACAACACGCCGGTCTCCGACGGACCCATGCGCCACCTGCTGCACCTGAACCCCTACACCGGCCGCGACCCGGGGCTCGTCGACCACGCGTCGGGCGTGCTGCTGAACCCCATGCAGCACCCGCGCGCCTCGGGCGTGACCCTGCGCAGCGCCGCCGACTGGCTGGCCGACCCGACCGGCTACGACCCGGAGGCCGCCTTCGACCGGGCCTGCGAGGAGCTGGGGCGCGGCGCCCCCGAGGCCTTCCGCTGCTTCGCCGCGGCGCACCGCTGCTCGCCGCTCGCGCCGGACGACCGCGACCGCGCGCTCGAGGACGCCGTGGCGGCGCTGCGCGGCGCGATCGACGCCGGAGGCGACGCGCGCCCCGCCCTCGATGCGTTGCGCCGCGCCCTCGCCGAGCGCGCCGGCGCGGCGGACACCCTGCGCGAACGCCTCGCCGACCGGCGTCTCGCCGCCGAGATCGAGCCGTGGCTCGTCTCCCACGGCCGCGAGACGCGGCGCATGGCGGCGGCGGTCGACCTGCTGGAGCGCCTGCTCGACCCGGACGCCCGCGCCAGCGACCGGGTGCTCGGCTTCTTCGGCTTCGAGGCGCGCCTGTCGCGCGAGGAGCCCTGCGCCGCGGTGAGCTACGGACCGCGCCGCGCGGTGTACCCGCAGCTCACGTCCATGCGCGGCGACGCCATGGCGCTGCCGCCCGCGGGAGGCGACCCGGTGCTGCTGCGCGACCGCTGCCTGGCCGACGAGCTGGTGGCGCTGGCCGAGGACGCGGCCCTGGCGCGGCTTTCCGACCGCTCCGCTTGACACGCGGGCGGGAGCGGGTTTCCTGTGCGCCGTGGCTGCTGCGCGGTCCCTCCCCCTGGCCTGGCTGCTGGCGATCGCGCTCGGCGGCTGCGCGGCCCCGCCCGAGCCCGAATGGGACTGGGACGCCATGTCCCCGGAGAGCCTGCGCGCGCCCCACGGGTCGCTCGAGGAGGGCTTCTTCGTGCCCTGGTCGCGGGACCCGAAGACGGTGACCGGCCTGCTGCGCTGGCAGCTCTCCGCCAACGCCTACGACCGCAGCACGCCGCCCCAGGTGGCCCGCGTCGAGAACGACGGACGCTACCTGGCGGAGACCGAGCCCGGCGCGTCGCTCACCTGGGTGGGCCACTCCACCTTCGTCGTCCACGAGGGCGACACGGTCTGGCTGACCGATCCCCACTTCGGCAGGCGCGCGCTCATTCCGCCGCGCCTGCACCCGCCGGGCCTGCCGGCCGAGGCCATTCCCGCCGACGCCTTCGCCGTGATCTCCCACAACCACTACGACCACCTGGACGTGGACAGCATCGAGATGCTGCCGGCCAGCGTGCACTGGTACGTGCCCCTCGGCCTGGGCGACTGGTTCCGCGACCTGGACCGCACCCGCGTGACCGAGCTCGACTGGTGGGACACGGTGGTGCACGAGGGCCACGAGATCACCTGCCTGCCGTCGCAGCACTGGTCGCGGCGCATCGAGCAGGGCGTGAACGCCTCGCTCTGGTGCGCCTGGCTCGTGGATTCCGGCGCGCGCCGCTACTTCTTCGGCGGCGATACGGGCTACTTTCACGGCTTCCGCGAGTACGGTCGCCTCTACACGGACATCGACGTCGCCATGCTGCCGATCGGCGCCTACGCCCCCCGCTGGTTCATGAAGTGGCAGCACATGGATCCGGCCGAGGCCTACCAGGCCTTCCTCGACCTGCGGGCCCGCAGCCTGGCCGGCATGCACTGGGGCACCTTCGACCTGACCGACGAGCCCCTCGACCTGCCGCCGCGCGTGCTGCGCGAGGTGGTGGCCGAGCAGCGGGGCGATCCGGCGGCGGTGCGCGTGTTCGCGGTGGGCGAGCGCTGGCACCTGCCCCCGCGCTTGCCGCGCGTGCGGCGCGACGTCGCGCCGGAGGGGCGGCCGTGAGGCGGCGCCGCATCGCAATCGTCGCGCGGCTCGCCGCACTGCTCGTCACCCTGCCCGGCGTGGCGTCCGGCGACGAGGAGCCCTTCGCGGTGCAGCAGGTCGATCCGGGCTCCCGGGTGGTGCAGGCGGAGATCGACGACCTGGACGGCGACGGGCACGGCGACCTGGTGTGGACCGGCGTCGAGGGCATGCCCCCCGACGAGGAGCGCACCCTCTACGTGCACTTCGGCGCCGACCGCCGGGTCCCGCCGGCGCCCGACTGGTCCATGCGCGTTCCGTCGGGCAGCGCCGCCTACGACCTGGCGGACGTCGACGGGCGGCCCGGCGCCGAGCTGCTGTTCCTGCGCCGCGACCGGGTGACGCGGATCTCGCTGCACGGACGCAGCCCCGCCCTGCACGACCTGGTGACGCCGGCGAGCCCCACCATCGCCGCCGTGCAGGACGAGCGGGGTCTCGATCGCCTGAAGCTGGTGCGGCGCGGCCTGGGCGCCGAGCAGCGCGTGCTGGTGCCCGGCATGGGCCAGGCCTTCCTGCTCGAGCCGGACGGCACCCCGGTGGCCACCCTCGAGGTGGGCGCCCGCGCCAACTACTTCGTGCCGCCGCGGCCGGGTCCGCTGATCGCCGAGAGCGAGATCGAGATCTACTTCGACCACCCGCGCCTGGAGACCGGCGACGTGGACGGCGACGGCCGCCTCGACCTGCTGGCCAGCGACCGCCACGCCCTGCACGTCTTCCTCCAGCGCGAAGACGGCGGCTTCGACGCGGCGCCGAGCCGCACCGTCGCCTTCGGCAAGCTCACCCTGGCGGACCACATCCGCTCGTCGGGCTCGGTGCGCGTCATGTTCCACGACTTCGACGCCGACGGCCGCATCGACCTGCTGCTGGCGGCCAGCACCGGCAGCATCTTCGGC
>JBNLVK010000004.1:0-11880 GCA_050618055.1 Myxococcota bacterium | reverse complement strand
GCCGCCACCGCCGCGGTGGCGATGGTGGCCCTCTACGTCGGGCTCTGGCCCGAGGCGCCCGCGGCCTCGGGCGGGGTGGTGCGCTGGATCGACTCCGGCGAGCGGAGCGTGATGGTGCTGGATGACCAGCCGGATACTACGATCATCTGGGTACTCGACGGCGCCACCACCGAAGGGGCCTGGATCGGAGGCACACGTGACCAGGCTTAGAATCGCTCTGGGGCTCGCGCTGGCGCTCTTGCTGGTGGCGGGGACGGCCTCCGCCCAGGAGAAGCGCAAGCGGGTGCCGATGAACGTGCTCGTCACCGAGATGTCGAACCACGGCTCGGGCATCGATCGCGACGCCAAGCGGCTGGACGAGAAGCTGTCGGGCCAGTTCAAGTACGACAGCCTGCGGGTGCTCGAGAAGCGCCGCATCGACCCGGAGGTCGACGGGGTCGAGAGCATCCGGCTGCCCAACGGCCGGGCCGCCCGGGTCCAGCCCATCCACACCGGCAGCGACGGCGTGCTGATGGCGGTGGACGTGGAGGACGCGGCGAAGATCGACGCGCGGGTGAAGGAGGGCAACCTGCTGGTGATCCGCGCCGGCAAGCACGGCGACGGTGACCTGGTGCTCTCGATCGAGCCCGCCGAGCAGTAGCCCGCAGGCGGCGGCGGTCCCCGCAAAAGGAACGGCCCGGCAACCTTTCGGCGCCGGGCCTCCCTGGGAAGGGGATTGTCTTGCTGTCATGGAGGTAGTGGCAGCCCGGCCCCGGAGGTGTCACGGGCGGCGCGATTTTCCGGTGGTCCCCCGGGGGCAGGCTTCGAGCCAGGGGCGTCCGGAGAGGGGGCTCCTTGACGGGTTCGGTCCGCTCCGGGCCCGCGGCCGATCGCCTGGGTCGGTGAACGAGGTGGCGGGCGACCCGGTCCTGTGCGGCGCGGGCCCGTAGCCGAGTCGAAGCAGTCGAGGAGCCGCGCCTCCCGACCGCCACTCCTCCGCGCCGAGAGCGGGGCAGCGGCGGCCGCCAGGCCGCTAGGCCGGCTCCAGGAGCTGGAGGCTGTAGGCGCCGCTGGCGTCGAGCCAGCGGTGGGCCACCCGCAGGCCGGCGGCGTCCGCCAGGCCGGCGATCTCCTCGAACGAGTACTTGTAGGAGTCCTCGGTGTGGATGCGCTCGCCGCGCTCGAAGCGCAGCGACAGGTCCAGGGCCTTGATCGACACCTGCTGGCCGTCGAGGCACTCGAGGCCCAGCTCGACCCGGCCCTCCTGCTCGCGCCAGTCGGCGTAGTGGCGGAAGCCCGCCAGGTCGAAGTCGGCGTCAAGCTCCCGGTTGATGCGGGTGAGCAGGTTCAGGTTGAAGCGGGCGGTCACGCCGGCGTCGTCGTCGTAGGCGGCCTCCAGCACGCGGCGCTCCTTGCGCAGGTCGATGCCCAGCAGCAGGCGGTCCTCGGGCTGGAGCACGTCGCGGATGCCGTGCAGGAAGCGGGCGGCCGCCGCCCGGTCGAAGTTGCCCACGTTCGAGCCCAGCCAGGCGATCACCTTCGGCACGCGCTTCTCGTTGCGCACGTGACGCAGGCCCACCTGGTACTCGCTGGCGATGGCGTGGATCTCGAGCGCGCCGTAGTCGGCGAGCAGGGCCTCCGCCGACTCCTCGAGCATGCTGCGCGAGATGTCCACCGGCACGTAGCGCAGGCGCCGCTGGCGTCGCAGCAGGGCCTCGATCAGCAGGCGCGTCTTGGTCGAGCTGCCGCTGCCCAGCTCGGCCAGCGTCACGACCTCGGGCAGGTGCGCGACCACGTCGTCGGCGTGGTCGCGAAGCAGCTGGTGCTCGGCCCGCGTCAGGTAGTACTCGGGCAGCTCGCAGATGGCCTCGAAGAGCTCGGACCCCAGCTCGTCGTAGAGGAAGCGACAGGGCAGGCTGCGCGGGCGGTCCGAGAGGCCTTCGGCCACCGCCGTGGCGAGGGAGTCGCGTTGTTCGTGTGGGTCGCTTTCGGTGAGCGCGTAGCGCTCGGAGACGGAGGAGGCCGGCATGGAGCCGCGGAGCATGCCAGAGGTTCGTTCGGAGATGCAACCGTTTCCGCAAGGCCGCGCTTTCGCTGCTGTCATGCTTCTGTCACCTTGCCCGCGTGCCCGAGCCGATGCCCACGTCGCGCGTGTTCTGGTATGCGCTGGGCAACGCCGGCTTCCTGGTCACCGATCGCATCGTCGTCTCGATCGCGGTCTACTTCTACCTGCCGCCGCCGGGTCGCGGCCTCGAGAGCCAGGTCGCCCCCGACGTCTTCCTGGGCTTCCTGACCGTCTTCGGGCTGGCCATGCTGGCGGGCCGCGCCTTCGACTCGCTGGCCGACCCGTTCGTGGGTCACGCCTCGGATCGCTCGCGCTCGCGGCTGGGCCGGCGCCGCTCGTTCATGATCTACGGCCTGCTGCCCATGGTGGCGACGCCGGTGCTGCTGTTCTTTCCGCCGGGTGCGCCGGAGAGCGGGACCAACGCCCTCTGGCTGACCGGTCTGCTGGCCGCCTACTTCGTCGCGTTCACGTTCTACGTGGCGCCCTACCTGGCGCTGATTCCCGAGATCGCCTGGACCGAGCAGGCGCGCGTGCGCCTGTCGCGGCTGCTGGCCGCGGTGAGCTTCCCGATCGGCGTGGGCTTCGGCACGGTCTGGACGCTCGGCTACGACTGGGGGCTGTCCGCCGGCCACGAGCCGCTGGCGGCGATCCGTCAGGTGGTGGTCGTGGCGTCGGTGCTGGCGACGCTGCTGTGCCTGGCGCCGATCCTGGCCGTCGACGAGCGGCGCTTCGCCCGCACGCGCCCCTCGGACCTGTCCTTCGGCCGCGCCTTCCGGACGACCATCGGCAACGGACCGTTCCGGCTCTACCTGCTGGGATCGCTGGCCATGATCCTGGGCGTGAACATGGTGCAGCCGGCGCTGCCCTACATCGCCACCGTGGTGCTGGGTCGCGACGAGGCGTTCGCCGCCCAGCTCGGCATCGCCACGTTCCTGGGGCTGCTGCTGTCGTTCGTGCCGGCGGTGCGCATCGTGGCTCGCTACGGACCGAAGCGCGTCATGGTGGGGAGCATGGGGCTGTTCGCGCTGGCGTCGCTGCCGCTCGGCGCGCTGCGACCCGACGTGCCCGGCGGCGCCCACGACGCGGCGAACCTGGTGCTGGCCTTCGGGGCCAGCCTGGCGCTGGGTCCGGCGGTGGCCGGGCTGCTGGTGGTTCCGCACGTGCTGCTGAGCCAGCTGATCGACGCCGACGAGGTGCGCACCGGCGCCAACCGGGCGGCCATGTACTACGGCGTGCAGGGCTTCCTCACCAAGTGGATCTACGGCGTGTCGCTGTGGGCGCTCACCTACCTGCTCTCCCGCTTCGGCAACTCGACCGAGGAGCCGCTCGGCATCCTGCTGGTGGGGCCCGTCGGGGGACTGGCGTGCCTGGCCGCCGCGCTGATCTTCGCCCGCTATCCGGAGGCGGAGATCCAGGCCGAGGGACGCAGCCTGCACACCTCGCGGGATCCGGACTGATTCATCCGCCCAGGCGCTCCGCCTCGGCCAGGCGCTCCAGCGCCGTGCGGATGCGCGCGTCGCGGGGCGCCAGCGCGGCGGCCCGCTCCAGCGACGCGCGGGCGCGCACCAGGTCGCCCTGGGCCAGCCACAGCTCGCCCAGCCGGTTCAGGGCGCGGAAGTGGCGCGGGTTCACGCGCAGCACCGCCTCGTAGGCCTCGCGGGCGCCGGCGTAGTCGCCCTGCGTGTAGCGGACGTTGCCGAGGCCCAGCCAGGCCGGTGCGCTCTCGTAGATGCGCAGGCTCTCCTCGTAATGGGCGAGGGCGTCGCTGAAGTCGGTGTCGCGACCGGCGCTGCCGTCGGCCACGGCGCGCCGCCAGGTCTCCTGGGCCAGCGCATCGGCCAGCTGCTGGTGGATGCGGTAGTCGGCCCGTCCGATCCAGCGCAGGTGGCGCGTCGCCTCGTCGACCCGCGCCAGGTCGCGGCTGCGCAGCGCCCGGTTGATGCCGAACTCGATCTCGAAGGCGTGGAAGACGGCCACGCCGAAGGCGAGGGCGCCCGCAGCGAACACCGCGGTGCGCCAGGGACCGCGGGTGTCGACGGCCTGCTCGGCCGCCGGCGCCGCCTCCGACGGCGAGCGCAGCAGCACCCGCGCCACCGGACCGTCGCGCAGCTTCCAGATCGCCCCGTCGAGGATGAAGTGGTGCAGGTTCACGACGGAGAAGAGCAGGATGCCCAGGCCGGCGTTGAAGGGGACGGTGCCCAGCAGGCCGGGGGCGAAGAGCAGGGCGGGAAACACCACCACGGCGGCGCCGGCCAGCAGGGTCTTGCCCAGGAAGGAGCCGACCCGTTCGCCCCGGTCCGCGTTGACGGCGTAGTAGCTGGTCACCCACAGGTACTGCACCGAGTGGGCGATCGACACGCCGAAGGCGCCGAAGGCGATGTTCTCGGTGGTGAAGGCGTCCATGTAGCGGAGCAGCGCCGGGAACGAGAACCACAGCGCCTGGGTGGCGACCAGCGCCGCCGCCGGCGCCAGGTCGCGCAGGGTTCCGCCTTCGCGCAGCAGGCGCATGCCGGTGGCGCCCACCACCGCCAGGTAGGCCCCGCCGAGCAGCGGGAAGATCGCGCGCGAGAAGGTGTCGGGCAGGCCCAGCGACAGGAAGGTGTACTGGCCCGAGACGGCGGCGGGCACCGGCGCCAGCGCGATCGTGCCCGCCTCGGTGTGGAGCAGCAGCGCGGTCAGGGCGAACGACAGCAGGAACGAGGCGTAGAACAGGCGCTTGGTGCCGGCGTCGACGTCGACGCCGCGGCGGCGCAGGAGCATCAGGGAGAGGCCGTAGTTCTGACCCGAGAAGTGCCAGGGGCTCCAGGTGGCGTAGGCGGTGAGCAGGATCGAGCCGAGCAGCGCCCAGTGCAGTCCGGCCACGAAGAGCCCGATCAGCGCCAGCGTGATCCAGACCGAGAACAGCGCGAAGCGGCGGCGCTCGCTGCGGTGCTCGTAGACGCGCAGCAGCGTGGCCCCGTAGTGGGGCGTGTTCGTCACCTGGGAGATCAGCGCCGCGCCGAGCACCAGCCAGGGGTCGACGCCCTGCTGGACCACCGGCAGCGCGAACAGCAGGACGAGCAGGACGTGGGCGCCGCCGCAGCCGAGCAGGAGGTCGGGGACCGGGCCGAACAGCCAGCGGCGGGACGCGTCGGGTGCGGAAGCGGCCGCCATCTCCCCAGTATAGACGGGGCTTTACAGCGGGCGGACCCGCCGATATCAACGGGCGATGCGGACCCCGGGCGGTGGCGGACGCGGGCGCGCCTGGCTGGGATCGCTGGCCCTGGCCCTGGCGGCGACCGGCCTGGCGCTGCTGGCCGGCGAGCTGGGGCTGCGGCTGCGCGGTCCGGCGCCGCCGCCGGCGCCCCGGCCGGCGCCTCCCGCCGAGCTGCGCGACCTGCCCGAGCTGAAGCGCCTCTACGACCTGCGCCGCCCGAACGCCCGCGGCGTGTTCAAGGGCGTGCTGCACCGCACCAACAGCCGGGGCGTGCGCGGTCCCGAGTTCACGCCCGAGCCGGCGCCCGGCGTGTTCCGCATGGTGGTGCTCGGCGACTCCTACACCATGGGACAGGGCGTTCCCGAGGAGCAGGCCTACCCGGTGGTGGCCGCGCGGCTGCTCGAGCAGCGCGGTCCGCCGCGGCGGGTGGAGGCGGTGAACCTGGGCGTGTCCGGGCTCGCCATCCGCCACAGCGTGAAGCGGCTGCGCAAGGTGGGCCTCGGCTACCGGCCGCACCTGGTGGTCTACGGCTTCACGCCCAACGACATCATGGGGCCCGACTGGGTCGAGCCCTCGGCGGAGACGAAGCGGGCCAGCGAGGCGCTGCGCCGGCGCTTCGACGACTCGCCGTCGCTGCTGCTGCGGACGATCTGGCCGCGCCTGGTGATGCTGCGCAGCGCGCTGTGGCCGCTGCCCGGCACCTACGAGCACACGCTGGAGGAGAACTACTTCCGCAACCCGGCGGCGGTCCGCCAGCTCCACGAGGGGCTCGACGAGCTGGCGCGTCTGTCCCGCGAGGCCGGCGTGTGCGGCCACGTGTTCGTGCACACGCGCATGAACCAGCTGTGGATCCACCCCTTCACGCGCATCTACCGCCTGGTGGCCGAGAGCGCCCGGGAGCGCGGCCTGGGCGCGACGGTCAGCCATCCCCACTTCCGCGGGCGCGACGTCGACGCGCTGCGCCACTCGGTGGCCGACACCCACCCGAACGCGGCGGGACACCGCCTGCATGCCGAGGCGCTGGTCGAGGGGCTCAGCGGGCTTGCGCCCCACTGCTGGCGCCCCGGCCACTACGTCCCCCCGGACGCCTGACGACCCGGTAGAGGCGCCCGCCGGCGACCTCGGGCACGTACTCCAGGTGGTTCGTGCGCGTGAGCACCTCGAGGTAGGCACCGGTCTCCTCGTCGAGGAAGCCGACCACCAGCACGTGGCGGACGTCGAGGTCCGGATCCTCGAGCACGCGGCGGACCTGCTCGAAGCCGTTGCGGAAGGTCCAGAACTCGTCCGCCGGGGCGTCGCGGTGGACGAAGTAGTGCTCGCGCAGCTCCGGGAACGAGGTCAGGTAGCGGTAGTCGGTGAGGATCCTGCCCTCGAAGCCGTGCTCCGCGTGATACGCGAGCAGCGCGTGGTTCAGCGCCGGGCGGCCGCGCGTCAGCAGCTGCTCGTGGTGCGCCGCCAGGATCGCCGCCGACGGATCCCAGAGCAGCAGCCAGGCGAGGGCGGCGGCGGCGGCGCTCCCGCCGAGCGCGCGCCGCGCGCCGCGTCCGAGCCTCGCCGCGCGCCGTCGCAGCACCTCCCAGCCGGCGGCGACCGACAGCCCCAGGAAGGGCAGGGCGACGGCGTGGTTGCGCAGGTCGTAGCTCAGGTAGAGGGCCCAGTAGAGCGAGACCGGCACGACGACCGCCAGGGTGATCCAGCGGGTGCGGCGGTGGGCCAGCGAGGCGAGCGCCAGCGCGCCCACCGCCAGGGCGCCGGGCGGCGTCAGCGCGCCCTCCCACAGCGCGTAGGCGGCGCGCGCCCGCTCGAGCAGCGGCATGTCGCCGAAGATCCGCTCGGGCAGCACCGTGGCGTCGTCGAGCTCGAAGCCCTGGGCGATGCGCCACTCGGCCCAGCCGTACCAGGGGGCGAGCCCGAGCAGCAGGATGGCGACCGTCCCCGCGACGGCCAGCCCGCGCGCGCGCAGCGGCCAGCGCGGCGTGACGATCCAGACGCCGACCGGCAGCAGAAGCACGGCCAGCAGGCCCGCCTGCTTGGTCGACGCGCAGGCGACCGCCAGCAGCGCCGCCGCCGCGATGCGCGTGGCGTGGGCGCGCGCGGGCGGGTCGAAGCGCACAGCGGCGAGCGGGTGGAAGGCGAGCAGGGTCATGGCCGCGACCGGCACGTCGGAGAGGCCGGAGCCCAGGTGGGCGCCCATGGCGGCGGCCACGAGCAGCGGCGTCGCCACGGCGGCCAGCAGGAACTCGCGGCGGTCGCGACGCCACCACAGGTCGAGCCAGACCAGCGCGAGCATCGCGGGAAAGACGCCCATCACGCCGCGGGCCACGAACTGGAGCGGGTGTCCGACCAGCACGTAGGCCAGCGACCAGGTGGTGGGCAGCAGCTGCGGGTAGTGCAGGGTGTGCACCGGCAGCCGGCCCGCCTCCCAGTCGATGGCCCAGCGGTTCCAGGACACGATGGCGTCCCAGAACTGGAAGGTGCTGCCTAGCGAGACCGGAATGCGCGAGAGCAGGAAGCCGGTGACGGCGGTGGCGGCCAGCAGCCACGCCAGCAGCGAACGACCGTCCTCGCGCGCCAGCCGTTCGATCAGGCTGCGGCGCAGGTCGACGGTCGGGGACCCGCGCCGGCGCAGCGCCAGCACGCAGGCCAGCGCGCACTCGACGGCCACGACCCCCAGCACGACGGGCCGCGTGTACGCACCGAGCAGCACCAGCGCCGCCACCAGCGCGTGGTTCGCCAGCAGGCCCAGACCGACGGCGTAGAGGCCGGTCTGGATCGGGCCGTCCCGGTCGAGGCCCAGGCTGCGCACCAGCAGCCAGCCCGGCAGGACGAGGATCTGGAGCAGTGCGATCCCCGCCCAGAGGAGAAGCTCCATGGCTCGCGAACTCTACGGGTGGGGTAGGGTCTTGTCGAGCCGTGAACACCCCCGCGCACCTCGTGGTGAACCTGGCGCTGCTCGGTGGCGGAAGCCGTCGCGACGCGGCCGGGGCGATCGCGCTGGGCGCGCTGCTGCCCGACCTGCCGATGTTCGCGTTCTTCGCCTGGGAGACGCTCGTCCGGGCCACGCCGCAGCGCGCGATCTGGGACGAGCGCTACTTCGACCCGGGCTGGCAGGCGGCGTTCGACCTGTTCAACTCGATTCCGCTGTTCGGTGTCGGCCTGGCCGCGGCGCTGTGGCGGCGCAGCAGGGTGCTGGCGGCGCTGTGCGCCAGCGTGCTCCTGCACTGCCTGCTCGACCTGCCGTTCCACCGCGAGGACGGCCACCGCCACCTGTTCCCGCTGTCGGACTGGCGCTTCATGAGCCCGGTGTCCTACTGGGACCCGGCCCACGGCGGGGCGCTGGGCGCCGGGCTCGAGGGCGTGTTCGTGGTCGCGGCGGCCTGCGTGCTGTGGCGGCGTCACCCGCGCGTCGGCGTGCGGACGGCGCTGGCGCTGCTCGCCGCCTTCACCGTGTCGGCCTGGGTGCTCTTCTACGGCCTCGGCCGCCTGCCAGACGTCTAGGCCGGCTCCGTCGGAGCGTTGGGCAGCTGCACCTGGAAGGCGGCGCCCTGGGGCGTCCTCACCAGGTCGATCACCGCGCCCTGCGCCCGGCCGGCGGAGAGCGGGTCGATGCGCAGCGCGACGCCCGCGCTCTCGACGCTGAAGCCCTGGCTGTCGGCCGGCGCCAGGTAGAGGCGGCTGCGGTAGCGGGCGTCGACGCCCAGGTGGAGCGCGTGGCCCTCGGGCGCCTCGGCGACCGCCCGCTTCAGCTGCTCGGCGGCGGCCTCGGTCACGGTCAGCTCGGGAGCGCTCGTCTCGACGGTCGCGACCCCCAGCTGCGCCTGGAGCTCGCCCGAGGCGAAGCCCTCCTGGATGATGTCGCAGCCGCCCTCGAACTCGCCGCGCACGTAGAGCTGGGGGATGGTCGGCCAGGAGGAGAACTCCTTCACGCCTTCGCGCACGGCGCCGTCGGAGAGCACGTCGAAGCTGCCGTAGGCCGGAACCAGCTGGTCGAGGATCTGCACGACGGTGGCCGAGAAGCCGCACTGGGGCGCGTCCGGGCTGCCCTTCATGAACAGGAAGACGTCGCTGCTGTCGATGCAGGCCTGGATGCGTTCGCGGGTGGCGTCGTCGAGGCTCATGGGGGGCTCCTTGCTCGTCGGGGCGCGGAGCGTACCTCAGCCGAGGCCGTAGATCCGCTTCACGTTGCTGCCCAGCACCTTGGCGCGCGTCTCGTCGGAGAGCGGCTCGACGAAGCGCTCGAGCGACTTCGCCCAGGTGCCCGGGTGGTCCGGGTGCGGGTAGTCGGTGGCCCACATGAAGCAGTCGGCGCCGACCACGTCGATGGTGTAGGCGGCCACCCGCTCGTCCGGATCGCCGGAGATGAAGCACTGGCGGCGGAACGTCTCGGAGGGCGGCGTCTTCATGCCGACCCCCTTGGCAGAGATGGTCTCGAAGACGGCGTCCATGCGGTCGAGGAACGATCCCACCCAGCCGCAGCCCACCTCGAGCACGCCGAGCCGCAGGTCCGGGAAGCGCTCCAGCGTGCCCATGGTGAAGAACGAGAGGAACGCCTGCTGCGATCCCTGGCGCCCCATGATGTTGTAGAAGTACTCGCGCTCCCGGCCCATGTGCTTGAAGCGCGCCGGAATGGCGAACACCGGCTCGTAGGTCGGGTGGATGGCGATCGGCACGCCCAGCTCGCAGGCCTTGGCGTACAGCACGTCGTGGTCCGGGTGGCCGTGGGGCTTGCGCGTGTGGGTGAAGGGCGCGACCCAGCCGCCGCGACAGCCGTCGGCGACGGCGCGCTCGAGCTCGACGGCCGCCGCCGCGGGATCGAGCAGCGAGAGGTGGGCGGTCGCCACGAGGCGTCCGCCCGAGTCGCGGCAGAAGTCGGCGATCCAGCGGTTGTAGGCGCGGGTGTACGCGACCGTGATCTCCGGGTCGGTCACCTCGCACTCCCAGAGCAGCCCGATCGTCGGATACAGGACGGCCAGCTCCAGGTTCTCCCGGTCGAGCAGCTCCACGCGCTCCTTCGGGTCGCCGGCGCCGTAGGGGATGTGGTCCATGTAGCGGCGCTCCGGACCGCGGCGCACGTTCCCTTCCCCCATCGCGCCCAGCAGGCCCAGCACGCCCTTGGTGGTTCGCTCCGACGGGCGGCCGTCGAGCTCCAGGTACTCGAGCCCCTCGTCGTCGGTGCGGATGCGCATCGCCTTGGCGCGATGGCGCTCCTCCAGGTAGTCCTCCCACAGGCTCGCCGGCTCGAGCACGTGTCCGTCGGCGTCGACGGTGCCGTCATGGGGGAAGCGGACGATCTCGTAGGCCACGTCGGTCCCTCCTGCGGCGATCAGTCTACCTGGACTAGTCTGGACCCTTCCAGGCAACCCAGGAGCCCCCGATGCCCAGCGAGCGACAGTTCTGCCGGACCGAGACCGACGGCCGCATCCTGACCGTCACCATGGACCGTCCCGAGGTCATGAACGCGCTGCACCCGCCGGCGAACCAGGAGCTGGGCGAGGTGTTCGACGCGTTCTGCGCCGACCCGGACCTGTGGGTGGCGATCATCACCGGCGCCGGCGACCGGGCCTTCTCCGCCGGCAACGACCTGAAGTTCACGGCCTCCTCCGACGGCGACCTGCCCATGGCCGAGAGGGGCTTCGGGGGACTGACGTCGCGCTTCGACAACCCGAAGCCGGTGATCGCGGCGGTCAACGGCGTGGCCATGGGCGGCGGCTTCGAGATCGCGCTGGCCTGCGACCTGATCATCGCCTCCGAGAAGGCCACCTTCGCGCTGCCCGAGCCGCGGGTCGGACTGGCCGCGCTGGCCGGCGGCATGCACCGCCTGCCGCGCATGATCCCGCTGAAGCACGCCATGGGCATGCTGCTCACCGGTCGGCGCGTGTCGGCGCAGGAGGGCTTCGAGCTGGGCTTCGTGAACGAGGTCGTGGCGCCCGACGAACTGATGACCGCGGCGCGCCGCTGGGCCGACCAGATCCTCGAGTGCGCGCCCATCTCGGTGCGCGCGTCGAAGCAGTCGGCGCTGGAAGGGCTGGACAAGCCGACGCTCGAGGAGGCGATGGCGGCCCGCTACGACCAGGTGCACGCGCTGATCAAGAGCGAGGACTTCAAGGAAGGGCCGCGCGCCTTCGCCGAGAAGCGTCCGCCCCAGTGGAAGGGCCGCTAGCGCCGCCCGCGCGTGGCTCGTCCCTGGCAGACCCTCGACTCGGTCCCCACCGACCACGGCCCGCTCGAGCTGCGCCGGCGCGGGGACGACGACTTCCTGATCGCGCTCGGTCCGCGGGTGCTGATGACCAGCGCCGCGCACCGCTCGGAGCAGCGCCTGGCGACGCTGGTGTGCGAGCCCCTGGCCGGCCGGCCGCGCCCGCGCGTCCTGATCGGCGGACTGGGCCTGGGCTACACGCTGCGCGCCGCGCTGGATCGGCTGCCGGCGGATGCGGAGGTGGTGGTCGCCGAGATCGAGGCGGCGGTGGTGCGCTGGTGCGAGGGTCCGTGTGCGTCGGCGTCGTCGCGGGCGCTGGCGGATCCGCGCGTCTCGGTGCGCGTCGACGCACACGGACCCTCGCACCAGCGCACCACCGCCGCCTCGATCTCGGCGACCACCACCTCCGCATCCGCCGGCAGCCGATCCAGCGCGGCGCGCAGC
>JBNLVK010000003.1:0-13127 GCA_050618055.1 Myxococcota bacterium | reverse complement strand
GCCAGGCCACCTGGGACCCGTACCTGTCGCCGTCGGGCTGGAACGGCGTGACGTCGGTGGTGATGGGCAACTGCGGCGTGGGCTTCGCGCCGGCGGCGCCCGATCGCCACGAGTGGCTGATCGAGCTGATGGAGGGCGTCGAGGACATTCCCGGCACGGCGCTGGCCGAGGGCATCGACTGGAAGTGGGAGACCTTCCCCGAGTACCTGGACGCGCTGGACGCCATGTCGCGCGCCCTGGACATCGGCACCCAGGTGCCCCACGGCGCGGTGCGCGCCTACGTGATGGGCGAGCGCGGCGCGCGCAACGAGAAGCCCACCGCGGAAGAGATCCACCAGATGGGCGAGATCGTGAAGGAGGCCATCCAGGCCGGCGCCCTGGGCTTCTCGTCCAGCCGCACCATCGTGCACCGCAGCAAGGACGGCGAGGTCGTGCCCGGCACCTACGCCACCGAGGACGAGATCCAGGGGCTGGGTCGCGCGCTCGGCGAGGCGGGCGCCGGCGTCTTCGAGGTGGCCAGCGACCTGGCGCCGGAGCACGTGAGCCCGGGCAACCCGCTGTCGGAGCGCAACGAGCTGCGCTGGATGCGCGAGCTGTCGGCGAAGACCGGTCGCCCGGTGAGCTTCGCGTGCCTGCAGAACCCGATCGACCCGCAGCAGTGGCGGCGCCTGCTCGACTTCTGCGAGGAGGACGCGGGGCTCGGCGGCAGCGTGACGCCCCAGGTGGCGCCGCGTCCCGCCGGCCTGCTGATGGGCCTCCAGAGCTCGCTCCACCCGTTCATCACCCACCCGGCCTACCAGGAGATCGCCGAGCTGCCGCTGGCCGAGCGCGTGGCAGCGATGAAGCGGCCCGAGGTGCGCGAGCGGATCCTGTCGCAGCAGCCGTCGGCGGAGATGCCCATCGCGCTGCTGATCCTCTCCTCCTTCCACAACCTGTTCGCCTTCGGCGATCCGCCGGACTACGAGCCGGCGCCGGAGAGCAGCGTGGCGGCCCGGGCCCAGCGCGAGGGGCGCCGCCCCGAGGAGGTGGCCTACGACCTGCTGCTCGAGCGCGACGGCAGCGAGCTGCTCTACTTCCCCTTCCTGGGCTACGCGGAGCAGAACTTCGACGCGCTGCGCGAGATGATGATGCACCCGCGGGCCGTCTTCAGCCTGTCCGACGGCGGCGCCCACTGCGGACTCATCTGCGACGCCAGCAACCCCACCTTCCTGCTCACCCACTGGGTGCGCGACCGCACGCGCGGCGAGAAGCTGCCGCTCGAGCACGTGGTGCGCGCCCAGACGCGCAACACGGCGGCGCTCTACGGCCTGCACGACCGCGGCCAGCTGCGTCCGGGCTACAAGGCCGACCTGAACGTCATCGACTTCGACGGACTCACGATCCACCGGCCCGAGATGGTCTTCGACCTGCCCGGCGGCGCACGGCGCCTGATCCAGAAGGTGAACGGCTACGACGCCACGATCTGCTCGGGCGTCGTGACCTACGAGCACGACGAGGCGACCGGCGCCATGCCGGGCCGCCTCATCCGGGGTCCGCAGAAGGCGTAGCGACTCCTAGCCGGCGATCGGCCGGATCTTCCGGTCCAGCCAGTCGACCAGCGCCCGCGAAAGCTCCACCGGCTTCTCGCGCGGCGTGAAGTGACCGCAGGCGGCGATGTCGACGCGCTCGAGGTCGCTGCACAGGTCCTTCATGCCGTCGGCGGCCGAGGGCGGCAGCGCCACGTCCCAGGCCGAGGTGACCATCAGGCACGGCAGCTCGAGCACCTGTTTGCCGTGCTGCGGCACCAGCTCGGCGTTGCGGTCGAGGTTCCGGTACCAGTTGACCGGGCCGCGGAAACCGTTGCGCGCATAGGCGTCCGCGTAGAGGTCGAGCTCTTCGGGCGAGAGCAGCGGCTCGCCGTCGAGGGAGAGCTCCTCGACGTTCCGGAACGGGTTGGCGTCCTCCAGGTTCGCCATGCCCAGCGTCTCCGGCTCGCCCAGGCGCTGGTGGACGATCTGGAGGACGCGGCGCGCCTGCGGGTCGAGGCGGGCCTCGGCCACGCCCTCGTCCTGGAACCAGAGCACGTAGAACTTCTCCGGGTCGGGGAACGCCAGGCGGAACATGGCCGTGGTGGGCGACGGCACGTAGGGCGTGTTCACGCCGACGACGCCGAGGCAGCGCTCCGGGTGGAGCAGCGGCATGGCCCAGACGACGAAGCCGCCCCAGTCGTGGCCCACGAAGACGGCGCGATCGATGCCCTTGGCGTCGAGCAGGCCGACCAGGTCGCCGGTCAGGTGGACGATGTCGTAGTCGGACACCTCCGGCGGTGCGTCGCTGCCGCCGTAGCCGCGGCCGTCGGCCGCCAGACCCCGGTAGCCGGCGCCGGCCACCGCGGCGAGCGCGTGGGCCCAGCTGCGGGCCAGGTCGGGGAAGCCGTGGCAGAAGACGACGGCGGGCCCCTCCCCGGCCTCGTGCACGGAGAGGGTCAGGCCGGACAGCTCGACGCGGTGGGGAGCCGGAATCTCGGGAAGCGTCATGGGGTCTCCAGGGCGCAGCGGGCGTGGCGAAGATTCTGACATAGAAAATGCCAGTTTTGTCTTGCCCCCGAAAATATTGGCACTTAAACTGCCAACAGTGCGCGGGCAATGAGCGGCCCGGTCACGGCCACAGGGGTCGCGATCGGGCTCGCTCGACCCCCCGCGCCCCCGGTCCGGTGCTAGGCTCCCCCACCGCGCGGAGAGGTGCCGGAGTCCGGTTGAACGGGCCTGACTCGAAATCAGGTGATGGGCTTGCTCATCCGTGGGTTCGAATCCCACCCTCTCCGCCACGCCTCTTCTTTGGCTTCGCTCGCCTGCGGCTCGCTGCGCGCCCGCCGAAGGCGGGCTTGCGGCGGACGAAGGACTCCTCGCCCACGGGCCCGGTCGGCCGTTCGACCCGGAGGCGTGCGGGTCGGCGGACGCGACGAACGTGGGTTGCCGTGCGCGTGGGGTTGCCCGACCGCACCTGGGTCGCGGACGGGACGGCGCGCGTTGTGGCTGAGGGCCTGCGCCCGTGTCGGGTGGGGGGCTGGCGGCGGGATCGCATGGCGCAATCGCGACGCAATCGCGGCGGACTCGAACGGCGGGGGCCTCCACCATCTGGTCTAGACCGGCTGGTCGATTTCGGGGCGTCCTTGGCTGGCCGAACCTGGGACCTCCCTTCGAGACCAGGTGGTGCCCATGGCCCGATCGTCCTTCTTGCGTCTTCCGGACCTTCCGACCCTCGCGCTGCTGGTGGCGGCGGTGGCCGCGCCCGCCACGTCCGCGACCTTCGCCCGTCACGTGGGCCAGCAGGATCCGGCCAGCCAGGGCTGGACGGCGTCGGCCGGCTCACCGCCGGCCGGGGTGAGCGCCGGTCCGGTGGCCCCCGGCCCCGACGACCCGGCCGCCTGGTTCGTGAACGACGCCTCCACCGCCGGCGGCTCCACCTTCACCTACGCGGTGAGCCCCGCGACCCCGGCCGGGCTCGCCGCGGGCTGGACCCTGCGCGCCAGGCTGCGCGTGTTCGCGCCCGGCGACGCCGAGGACGCGTCGATCTTCCTCGAGCTGGCCGACGGCAGCCGGCGCTTCGCGCTGTCCTTCGGCAGCCAGCCCGACGGCGCGCTGATCGTCGATTTCTGGGGACACGGAACGGCCACGCTGCCGCCGGCCGTCCCCGGCGCCACCGGCTACCACCTGGTCGAGCTGGCCGGCGATCCCTTCGCCGGCCTGGCCGACCTCTACGTGGACGGGCAGCTCGTGCTGGCGAACGGCGTCGGCATCGCCGGCACCCTCGACCGGCTGGTGTTCGGCGGCGCTCAGAGCAGCAGCACCGGCCACGGCCGCTACGCCCTGGTCGAGCTGCTGACCGGTCCGCAGGCCTGTCGCGACGGCGTCGACAACGACGGCGACGGCCTCGTCGACTTCGCCGGCGGCGACCCGGACTGCGCGAGTCCCCAGGACCCGCACGAGGAGAGCGCCTTCGACTCGGACTTCGACGGCGTGAGCGACGCCGACGAGGCCCTGGCGGGGAGCGATCCGCTGCGGCCGGACAGCGACGGCGACGGGCTGGGCGACGCCTTCGAGCTGGCGCACGGCCTGGATCCGCTGACGGCCGACGATCCGGCCGGGGATCCGGACGGCGACGGACTCGACCAGGCCGCCGAGGCGGCGGCCGGCAGCGATCCGGGCCTGGCGGACACGGACGGCGACGGGCTGTCCGACGGGGACGAGGTGAGCGTCCACGGCAGCGATCCGACGCTCGCCGACAGCGACGGCGACGGACTGCCCGACGGCAGCGAGGTGGCCGCCGGCACGAACCCGGCGCTCGCCGACAGCGACGGCGACGGGCTGCCCGACGACGTCGAGCCCGGCCTGGGCACCGACCCGTCGCTCGCCGACACGGACGGCGACGGCCTGTCCGACGGCAGCGAAGTGAACGCTGCGGGCACCGATCCGCTGGACGCGGACAGCGACGACGACGGCAGCAGCGACGCGGCGGAGGTGCTCACCCACGACAGCGATCCACTGCTCTGGGACACGGACGGCGACGGGCTGTCCGACGGCTTCGAGGTGGCCGCCGGGCTCGACCCGCTCACCCCGGGCGAGCAGGGCCTCGACCCGGACGGCGACGGCCTCACCCACCTCCAGGAGCAGGCCGCCGGCAGCGATCCGTGGCTGGCGGACGGCGACGGCGACGGGCTCAGTGACGGGGACGAGGTGAACGTCCACGGCAGCGACCCGATGCTCGCCGACACGGACGGCGACGGCCTGTCCGACGGCTACGAGGTGGCCAGCGGACTGGATCCGCTGCTCGCCTCCGACGCGGCGGCGGACCCGGACGTCGACGGGCTCACCAGTCTGCGCGAGTTTCAGCTCGGCACCGCCCCGCTACTGCCGGACAGCGACGGGGACGGCGTTCCCGACGGCGACGAGGTGAACATCCTCGGCACCGACCCGCTCGACTCCGCCAGCAGCGGAGTGACGGTCGGCGTCTCGAGCGCGCTCACCTTCGCGTCCCAGGACCAGCCGCTGTTCTCCTCGCTGGCGACCCCGCCCTGGGTGATCCCGATCGTCGACGAGTCGTCTTCCGGGACCGCGGGCCAGATCGTGCAGGTCGACCAGCAGGTGCCGCTGTGGAAGGCCCAGGAGATCTGGGACGACGCCCTCGCCCAGTGTACGGGCACCGTGGTCGTGCGAAACGAGCCGCCGGACGCCTGCAAGACGACCG
Source organism: Myxococcota bacterium (assembly GCA_050618055.1). GTDB lineage: Bacteria > Myxococcota_A > UBA9160 > UBA9160 > SMWR01 > CALDCK01. The sequence continues at coordinate 7,901 of JBNLVK010000003.1, read as the reverse complement.
GCGCGCCCAACAGCACGTACAGTACGCTGCGCGTGTCGCCCACCGAGAGCGAGTGCATCAGCGGCACGGCGAACATCGCCTCGCGCTCGCTCACCTGCTGCACCTTCGCCGGCATCCCGGACAGCGACTCGATGCACAACGGCTGCCAGTTCCCCGGCGGCGAGGACACCTTCACGGTGGCCACCCTGAACGGCTTCCCCGGCGTCAGCATCCCCACCTCGATCAGCGTGGGGCCCGGCCTGGGACCGCGTCCCACCCAGCCGCCGCCGCCCCAGGGCTTCGACGTCGGCGCCGAGGTCACCCACGCGGTGGACGTCAGCGGCGACATCTCGGTGACCCTCGACCTGGAGGACGGGGGCCTGGTCGACCTGGAGTACCAGACACGGGCCTGGCTGCGCTCCGACCGCTCGACGGTCGCGGCGGGCGACACCTTCACCCTCGAGGCCCTGCACGACCCGGACGCCGGCGCGTCCTCCATGAGCTCGCAGTGGCCCGCGGCCAGCTTCATCGCCGACTACACCTTCGACATCTCGGCCCGGGTCGACGTCGACTACGCCAGCATCGATCCCAGCACCGGCGAGCAGGGCTACTTCAGCGCGACGGTGCTGGACGAGCACCTGGTCGAGACCGGCGAGCTGATCGGCATGCGCACCGGCCTCTTCGAGGGCTTCGAGATGCGCTTCATGAACGGGGTGCCCTACGCGCCGGACGGCTACCGGGACGTCTTCTGGGAGATCCCGCCGCTGCCCGTCGGTCTGGGCATCGACTTCGGCTTCACGACGCCGCCGAGCTGCCCGACGCTGCTGCTGGAGCCGATCTGCTCGTTCGCCGACGCGCCCATCACCAGCACGCTGGCGGGCATCCGCTTCCAGATCCCGGACCTGGAGAGCCCGGCGGGCCCGGACTACGACGGGGGCGTCGTGGAGCTCGGCTCGAACACGCCGGTGGAGCCGGCGCGGGGTGTGATCGAGGCGGACGGGTCGCTGCTCAACAGCATGCCCAGCCGCTACCGGCCCGCCACCAACTTCACCGACGACACCAACCTGCTGGAGCAGGTCTTCACCGACCAGACCAGCCTGTCCGCCGACGCGATCCGCGCCGAGATCGACGTCGACGGACTGATGAGCCTGGCCAGCGGTGGCGCCTTCCTGCTGGGCGCAAACCTCTCCGACCCGAAGTCGCTGCTGGACCTGTCGGTCGACATCCTGGACAGCGACGCCGTGTTCTGGAACCACTTCGACCAGGAGCTTCGCTTCCACCCGAACCTGGTGGCGGACGTGAGCTTCGACGTGGCGGTCGACTACTTCGACGAGACCCTCCAGGACTTCGTGACCCTGCCGGCCGGGCAGGTGATCACGCTGGCGGTGAGGCCGGTGGGCGGCAGCGTGCCGGCCGCACTGGCCGCCCTGCCGGCGACGCTCCAGGTGCGCCAGCCCGCCGGCGGCGTGCAGGTGAGCGTCGACTACAGCTTCCGCAACAACGTGTTCAGCAACGAGACCTACCCGTTGTGGACGCTCGCCTGGCAGAACACCTTCCTCCAGGTGTCGATCGACGGGAAGATCTGGGACGCCATGGAGGAGTTCGGCGCTCCGCTCACCTTCGCGGCCTTCCGCTCGACCTTCTCGGCCACCGAGCCCTTCGCGGAGGCCCGGCGCGGCGGCGACGATCCCTTCGTCGGGGTCGCGGGCGACACCTTCACGGGCGGATCGTTCGCCGTGCTCGACCTGGCGGCGGACGCGGACCGGGACGGCCTCTCCGACGCCCTGGAGGCGGTGACCTGCAGCTCGGCCCAGGACGCCGACTCGGACGACGACGGCCTGTCCGACGGTCTCGAGGACGCCAACCGCAACGGCCTGGTCGACGCCGGCGAGACGAGTCCGTGTCTCGCCGACAGCGACGGGGACGGACGGCAGGACGGCACCGAGCGCGGCCTGCTGACGTCCGTCGCCGACCCGGACGGCGCCGGGCCGCTGCTGGGTACCGACGCGGCCGTCTTCGTTCCGGCGACGGACCCGGGCGTGACCAGCGATCCGCTGGATGCGAACAGCCCGGCCCCGGTGGTGCCGGCCATGGGTCCGGAGCTCCAGATGCTGCTGGCCTTCGGCCTGGGACTGGTGGGAGCGGTGGTCTCGCGGCGCCCCTCGGCGCGAACGGCACGGGCGGCGCGCTAGCCGGCCGCGCGCGGGCTCACCCGTCGACGTCCAGCTCCCGCATCCGCATGGCGGCCTCGGTGCGGTTGCTCACGTCCAGGATCTCGTAGATGTGCACGATGTGGCTCTTCACCGTGGCGGGGGCGATGCCCAGCACCTCGGAGATCTCCTTGTTGGTGAGGCCGCGACCCAGCAGCCTCAGCACCTCGAGCTGGCGGGGCGAGAGCCCGCTGGCGTCGGGGCGGGGTCGCGAGGCCTCCGGCACGACCCCCAGCATGAGCGGCGGCACGTAGATGCCGCCCGAGATCACCAGGCGAAGCGCGCCGAGCAGCACGCTTCCCTGGGTCGACTTGGGGATGAAGCCGGAGGCGCCCCCGTCGATCGCCCGCTGCACGTCCTCGGGCCGCTCCGACGCGGACAGGAGCACCACCGGAACCGCCGGGTGCCGGCGGCGCAGCTCGGCCAGCCCGGCGAAGCCGTCCATGCCGGGCAGCTCGATGTCGAGCAGGACCAGGTCGAGATCGTCGTCCTGCTCCACGCGGGCGAGCGCCGACTCCGCGTCGCCGACCCCCACCAGCTCCACCTCTCCGTCGAGCTGGCTCATCACCAGCTCGAGTCCTTCGCGGAACAGCGCATGATCGTCGCACAGCAGGATCCGCATGCCGGACGACGGTGGCACGCCGCGTGGCCGCCCACCAGGGTCCGCCGGGAGAACCACGCCGGCGGGGCTGTCTGCGACGTGCGGCTCCGCGTATGCTGGATCGCCACCCGCCGGCCGATGAGACACCGTTGCGGCCCCGCCTGACCCGCCGAGACAAGCTGCTGCTCTGGACCACGGTCCCGCTGATGGCCGTGGTCTTCCTGGCGCACGTGCACGAGACGCACCGCTCCGGCCTGGCCCAGCTCCCGGTGTTCGCCGAGTGGCACCCGGGCGACTACCCGCAGGTGGGCGGCTACCGGCTGGAGACGGACAGCTCGGGCAGCGGCCTGCTGCCCGGCGACCGGCTGGTGCGCGTGGGCGATCGCGACCTGCGCGGCGTGGGCTACACCGGGTTCCACGCCGTGGGCCTGGCCCGCACCACGCCCGGGAACCCGGTGCCGCTCGTCTTCGAGCGCGACGGCGAACGCCGGACGATTCCGCTCGAGGCGCGGCCCCACCCCCAGCCCTGGTCCCGCGTGCCGGTCCTGCTGGTGATCCCGCTGGTCTGCGTGCTGCTGCTGCTCCACGCCCCCGGCCAGCCCGACGTGCAGCGCTTCTACCTGTGCTTCATGACCTACGCCATCGGCCAGGCGCAGTTCTACGGCGGACCGGAGTGGAAGAGCTGGCTGGCGGCGGGGGTCTGGAACGCGGCCTCCACGCTGATGTTGTTCTTCATGCTGCGCTTCACCCGCCTGTTCCCCCGCGAGATGGACGAAACCGACCGCGTGCCGGCCGCGGTCCCCTGGTTGGCGACCGGCCTGTTCTTCGTCTTCGTGCGCGCCAACTACGTGCTCGCCTGGCCGCTGCCCATCGCCTGGGTTCCCCGCGTCTCGTTCGGCGCGCACGCGCTCATGACCGTCGTCGGGGTCGCGGTGCTGTGCTGGAACTACCTGCATGCCCGCCCGGCGGGCCGGCGGCGCCTGCGTTGGATCCTGCTGGCCACGGCGCTGGGCTCGGTGCCGGTGATGGTGGCCGGCCTCGCGCCGCTGCTGGTGCCCGCGTGGGAGGGCTTCCGCCAGGCGTTCGCCGTCGGCTTCCTCTCGAGCGTGATCTGGATGATGGGGGCCGTGCTCGGGACCGTGCGCGACAACGCCTTCGACGTCGACCGGCTGATCGGCGCGACGGCGGCGTGGTCGCTGGCCGCGGGGGGTGCCGTCGCCGGACTGGCCGTGGCGGTTCCGGTCGTGTCGGCCGGGCTCTCCCAGGCGCTCGGCATCGACGCCACCACGGCTCGGCTCGCCCTGGCGGCCGTGCTCGGCGCGCTGGTGGTGCCCATCGGCGCCCGCCTGCGGCCCCACGTGGACCGTTTCCTGTTCCCGGCGCGCGTCGCCCTGCAGGAGGAAGCAGCGGCGCTGGTGGAAGAACTCGCCCATTGCGAGAGCCCGGACGAGCTGCTCGGGCGTGCCGCACGGCGCTCGGCCGAGCTCTTCGACTCGCGGCGCGTGGCACTCTACACGCGGCAGGGGGACAGCCTGGTGCTCGCCCGCGACCCCGCCACCGCGGCACCCGCCTCCCTCGTGGACGCCGACGACCTGCCGACGCGGGTACGGCCCCACCAGGTTCCGCCGAGCCTCACGCCCCACTTCGACATGGCGGTGCCGATCCGTCCCGGAGGCCGGATCGAGGCGCTGGTCGCGCTGGGACCCAAGCGCTCCGGCGACATCTTCACCTACGACGACGCCGCCGTACTGGGCGGGGTCGCGGCGCGCGTCGAGAGCGAATGGCTGCACTTCCAGAAGCGCGCCGCCGACCGCGAGAGCCGGGCGAAGACGAACCTGCTTGCGACCGCCAGCCACGACCTGCGCCAGCCGCTGCACGCCATGTCGCTGCTGACCGAGGCGTTGCGCGACAAGGTGGCCGACCCGGAGGTGCGCACCCTCATCGCGGGCATCGGCGACTCGACCCACGACCTCGACGCCATGCTGACCAGCCTGCTCGATCGCTCCAAGCTCGACGCCGGCGCGGTGCGACCGGACGTGGAGGACGTGGCCCTGGCCGACGTCTTCCAGCAGCTCGAGCGCGACTTCCGGGGTCCGGCGGACGAGCGCGGGATCCGGCTGCGCATCGTGCCGAGCCGGCTGGCGGTGCGCTCCGACCGCCTGATGCTGGCGCGCATCCTGCGCAACCTGGTGAGCAACGCACTGCGCTACGCGGGAGACGGAGCCTCGGTGCTGCTGGCGGCGCGTCGCCGGGGCGACCGCGTGGCGATCGAGGTGCGCGACAGCGGTCCCGGCATTCCCGAGGCACGCCAGCGCGACGTCTTCGAGGCCTTCCGCCAGCTCGACGGTGCGGATCGCGGCGGCCTGGGCCTCGGGCTCTCGATCGTCGACGGTCTGTCCCGGGTGCTGGGCCACGAGCTCGAGCTGCGCTCCGCGCCGGGACGTGGGGCGACCTTCCGCGTCCTGTGCGCGACGGCCCGGCCGGACGTGCGCCGTACCTCTCCCCCACCCGCGACGGCGGCCAGCAGCTCGCCCGCCTCCGGCGGACGTCGTGTCCTGGTGGTGGACGACGATCCGCGCGTGCGGGCGGCCAGCCTGGCGCTGCTGCGCTCCTGGGGCTGCGAGACGCGGGAGGCCGGCGGCCTGCGCGAGGCCCGGGCCCAGCTCGCCGACGCCTGGGAGCCCGAGCTGCTGCTCGTCGACTACGAGCTCGCCGACGGGGAGGACGGCCTGGAGGTGGCCCGAGGCCTGCGCGAGACCCTGGGGCGCGAGCTGTACACGGCCGTCGCCACCGCCGACCGTTCGCCGGAGACGGTCGAGCGCATTCGCGCAGCGGGGCACCCGCTGCTCGGCAAGCCCGTGAAGCCCGCGCGCCTGCGCGCCTGGCTGCGCGGCGCGGGCGCCGAATAGCGCGCGCCGACCCCGGCTCCCTAGGTCCGCTCCGCGCCGTCGAAGTAGGCGAGCACGTGGGACGCCACCGCCGTGCTCGGCAGCTCGTCGGGTAGCGCGATGCCGCGGCGGAAGGCGTCGGCGCGGGGGACGTGGCGGCCGGTACGCACGACCACCGGGCACAGCCACTCGAGCGTCGCCAGGCGCACGCCGCCCGCTTCGATGTGCGAGCCGTCGCCCACCTCGCGGGTGAACTCGACGCGGTAGAACAGGCGGCAGGCGTCCTCCGGGTCCGGCTCGACGAAGAACAGCGGATCGCCGTCGACGCAGGCCGACTTCAGCGTCTGGAAGGCGGCCTCGCGGGCGTCGGGACTCGCCAGGAAGAGATGCGAGTCGTGGGTCATGAGCTGCTCGTTGCGCTCGAAGTCCACGCCCAGCGCCGCCAGGAAGCGCTCCGGATCGTAGGGGCGGTACAGGATCCAGGGCTCCTCGTGGTTGGTGTTCGTCTGGGTGAGGCCGTTCATCACGAGCAGGGCCTCGTCCGGCGCCAGGGCGTCCTCCACCAGACCGAGGCAGCGGTCGGCGTAGCGGTAGGCGAACTCGAGCTGCGGGGTGGACCCGGTGGCGCCGGCGGTCCAGTGGTGGTGCTGGGCGTGGGCCACGCTGTTCATGAAGAGGATCGAGAGCTGGGGGTCGAAGCGCCGCTTGTAGCGCAGGAAGAGCAGCGTCGAGGCGTAGTCGAAGAAGCTGATGAACACGAAGTGCTTCGCGCCGAAGCGGGCCAGCGCGCCGAGCAGGCGCGGCAGCTCGGCCACGAGCCGCGGCGCGATGCCCGACGCCACCACCACGCGCAGCAGGCGCAGCGCCAGCCGCAGCGCGCGCCGCTTCGAGAGCTTCAGGTAGTTGCGCGCCGCGTAGCGCGGCAGCGCCAGCAGCTCCTCGAGCTCGGCCGGGTACCCCGGCTCGGAGAAGGTCCACGGGTCGGGCAGGAAGAAGCGGCAGTGGGCGGCGCCGCCGCGGGTCGCGTTCATCACGCCCCAGGCGCCCGAGCTGACGCCGGCCTCCGAGAGCCGCTCCCACACCTGGGGCCGGGCCAGCTTGTCGACGTCGCCCAGGTGCTTGATGCCGTGGACCGACGACGCGCTGCCGGTGTGGACCGAGACCCACTGGGCCCAGGGCTCGAGGAAGCCGGTCTCCTCGCGGTCGTCGGTGGACAGCCGGCTGGCGGGCAGCGCCAGCACCCGGCGCAGGTGCGGCAGGTCGTGGCGCTCGGCCAGGGCGCGCGCCAGCTCCGCATTGAACTCGTTGAGCTGCACCCAGCAAAGGCGGCGCGGCTCCGGGGCGATCTCCGTCACGGCCTTTCAGGCTACCGGAAGCGGACCGGCAACTGCACGGATTCACAGCGGAAGCTGGCGCCGCGCCGCTCGACATCGGGGCGCCGGCAGTTCAAGGTAGGGCGGTGGACCCGCTCCCCGCGCTCGTGATCCCGGCGCTGCGCCCCGCCGCCCGCCTGGTGCCACTCGTCAACCGGCTGCTCGAGGACGGCTACCCGCGCATCGTGATCGTCGACGACGGCTCCGGCAGCGGTCACCGGCCGGTGTTCGAGCGCCTGCGGCGGCTGCCGCGGGTCGAGGTCCTCACCCACATGGTGAACCTGGGCAAGGGCGCCGCCCTGAAGACCGGTCTCAACCACCTGTTCGCCGAGGACCCGGACCTGTGGGGCGTGGTCACGGTGGACTCGGACGGCCAGCACCTGCCCGAGGACGTGCGGCGCGTGGCGGCGGCGCTGGCCGAGAACCCGGACCGGCTGGTGATGGGCGTGCGGGCCTTCGAGGGTCCGGTGCCGTGGAAGAGCCGCATCGGCAACGGGCTGTCGCGCTGGATCCTGTGGATCCTGTCGGGCCAGCGGCTCGGCGACACCCAGACCGGCCTGCGCGGCATCCCGCGCGACTTCGTCCCGGTGCTGCTGCCGATCCGCGCCTCGCGCTACGACTTCGAGCAGGAGATGATCGTGCTGGCGTCACGCCACGGCGTGCGCCTGCTCCAGGTGCCCATCCAGACGCTCTACCGCGACGACAACCAGGGCTCCCACTTCGACCCGATCGCCGACTCGCTGCGCGTCTACCTGGTGTTCTTCCTGGTGCTGATGCGCGCCCTGCGCACGACGCTGCTCGACTTCGCCGTCTTCGCGGCCTGCTTCTGGCTGGGCGCACCGCTGCTGGC
>JBNLVK010000002.1:0-16240 GCA_050618055.1 Myxococcota bacterium | reverse complement strand
GGAACGTCGAGGGCGAAGGGATCAGTCTAGCGAAGGGTCCGCCCGCCCCTGGATCGGCGTCTCGCGGCCGCCACTTGAACGACCGGAGCCGAGGCCGCGGTGCTACCGTCGACGCGGGGAAACGAGGCGGAGGCCGGGTGGGCGGGAGCGCGAGCTCGCAGGCAGGACAGCAGGAATCGCCCCCGCTGCGGGTGGGTCTCGTCGGCTGCGGCGCCGTGGCACGCGACGTCCACCTGCCGGCCCTGGAGGGCCTGGACGGCGTCGAGGTCACCGGCATCGCCGACGCCGACCGGGAGCGGGCGCGCGCCCTGGCCGAGGAGTTCGGCGTGCCCTTCTTCGCCGACGCGTCGAGCCTGCTGAAGGACGGCGCGCCCGACGTGGTGCACGTGCTGACCCGTCCCGAATCGCACGCCGAGCTGGCGACGGCCGCGCTCGAGGCCGGCTGCCACGTGCTGGTCGAGAAGCCCTTCGTCTACAGCAGCGCCGAGGCGCGGACCGTCCTCGAGCTGGCCCGCAGCCGCAGCCGGCGCGTGTCCGTCGTCCACAACTACCTCCACCACCCGTCGGTGGCCCTGCTGCGCGAGCGCGTCGCCGAGGGCGACGTGGGCGAGGTGTGCTCGGTGCACTTCATGCACGGCCGGCGCGACCAGCGCTACGTGCCGGATCCCTGGTACTTCCAGACGCGCGGCGGTCGCCTGGGCGAGACGCTGCCCCACGCCCTCTACCTGCTGACCGCCTTCCTGCCGGACCTCTCGGTGCGCTGGGCCGAGGCGCGCAAGCTGGGTCACGTGCGAGTGCCCGAGCACAGCCGCGCCCTCGACCCGGGCGCCGACGAGCTGCGCGTCGAGCTCTCCGGACCGGACGGCACCCACGCCAGCGTCCTCTACAGCCTGAACGCGACCATCGCCCAGTCGCTGATCGTGACCGGCACGAAGGCGACGCTCCAGGCCATGCTGGGCCAGAACGAGGCCGTCTACCGCTGGTCGCCCGGCGGCCCCAACAGCTCCGAGCTGCTGGAGATGGCGCAGGGCTGGCTGGTCGCGCGCCTCGAGCGCCGCCTGCGGCGCCGCGCCGCCGCCCGCTCGCAGCGCGACACGCCCCACGCCCGCCAGATCCGCGCCTTCATAGAGAGCCTGCGCGAGGGCGACGACCCGCCGGTGACCGAGGCGGACGCCCTGCGCGTCGTGCAGCTGTGGGAGGACGCGGTCTCTCGCTACGCGGACGGGGCGGGCGGAGCCGGCGCTGCGGAAGCGGAGGCGTGAGCACCGGTCCGAAGGCGCCGGTCGCCGTCGTCGCCAGCCGCTATCCCAAGCTCTCGGAGACCTTCGTCTACCGGGAGGTGGCGGCGCTGCGCGCGCGCGGACGCCCGGTGCGCACGGTCACGCTGCGCGCCCCCGACGCCGGGGGCGACGGAGACGCGGCGCTGCTCGGCGACGTCGGCCCGGCGGACGTCGTGGTCTACGCGCCGGGGATCGCGACGCGCGGTCTGCGCGAGCTGCTGCGCCACCCGCTGCGCGGCCTGGGCACGCTGGCGCTCGCCGTGCGGGACGCGCTGGCTCCGGGCGAGCCGCTGTCGCTGCGCGGGCGCGCGGCGCTGCTGGTCCAGGCGTGGGCAGGCCTCGCGCTGGCCGACGACCTGCGCACCCACGGCATCGGCCACCTGCACTGCCACTTCGCCCACGCGCCCACCGGCGTGGGTCTCTACGCCGCCCGGCAGATCGGCGGCCGCTTCAGCTTCGTGGGCCACGCCAACGACCTCTTCCGCAACCGCTCGCTGCTGCGGCGCAAGCTGGCGCGCGCCGCCTTCGTGTCCTGCATCAGCCAGTGGCACCGCGACTGGTACGCCGGGCTGGTGCCGTCCTGCGCGCCGCGCCTGCACGTGGTCCGCTGCGGGGTCGAGCCCGGGGAGTTCGCGCCCGGCGACGCCCCGGCGGACGGACCGCTGCGCGTGCTCAGCGTGGCGCGGCTGGTCCCCAAGAAGGGCATCGACCTGCTGGTCCGCGCCCTGGCGGAGAGCGACCTCGACTGGCGGCTCGACGTGGTCGGGGACGGACCGGAACGGGCGTCGCTCGAGGCCCTGGCCCGCGAGCTGGGCGTCGGCGATCGGGTCACCCTGCACGGACCGCTGCCCAACGACCGGGTCGCCGCGTGCATGCGCGAGGCGGATCTGTTCGCGCTTCCCTGCCGCGTCGACGCGGGTGGCGACCGGGACGGCATTCCGGTGGTGCTGATGGAGGCGATGGCCACCGGCCTGCCGGTCGTCGCGGGTGACCTGCCGACGCTGCGCGACCTGGTGCGTCCGGACGAGACGGGCCTGCTGACGCCGCCGGGCGAGGTGTCGCCGCTGCGCGAGGCGCTGCGCCGGCTGGCCGGCGACGCCGCGCTCCGCGAGCGCCTGGCCCGGGCCGGACGCCGGCACGTGGAGGAGGAGTTCTCCCTGGCGGCAAACGCCGCCCGCCTCGACGCTCAGCTCCCCTGACCCGCCCCGCGCCGGCGCCGGGCCTGCGCCAGCAGGCGCAGCGTGAACGGCAGGTTGTGCAGCAGGTAGCGGCGCGCCAGGCGGCCCGGCTCCTGCACCAGCCGGTGCAGCCACTCGAGCCCCGCGCGCTGCATCCAGCGCGGCGCCCGCGCCACCTCGCCGGCGATGAAGGCCAGGCTGATGCCGCAGCCCATCATCCAGGCGCCGGGAAGCGCGCCGCGCAGGGCGTCGATCACCTGCTCCTGCTTGGGCGATCCCAGCGCCACGTACACCAGGTCGGGCCGCGCGGCGGCGACCTCGTCGCGCAGCCGGTCCAGCTCGTCGGCGGTCGGCGGACTGGCCCGCCACGGGCTCGATCGGCCGGCCACCACCAGCTCGGGAAGCTCGGCCCGCAGCACCTGCTCGGCGCGCCCGGCGACGTCACCCTCGCCGCCCAGCAGGTAGAGCCGGCGGCCCCGCGCCGCCGCCATGCGCGCCAGCGACCAGACCAGGTCCGATCCGGCCACGCGCTCCGGCACCGGACGCCCCGCGACGCGGCTGGCCCAGACCACCGGGGCGCCGTCCGCCACCGCCAGCGTGGCCCGGCGGTAGAGGGCGCGCGCGTCCGGACTGGCGTCGGCGCGCTGGAGGAAGTCGACGTTGGCGGTGACCAGCCAGCCGCCCTCGCCGCGCGCCAGCGCCGCGTCGATGCCGTCGACCACCTCGCGCTCGCGGACGCGCGCGATGCGGATTCCGCACAGGTCGATGCCGTCGATGGTTCCGAAGCTCAACTGGGCGTTCCCGTCGCGCGCGAAGAGACACTCGCGGCCCTCCGCACGTTGCCAGCAACCCGCGTGCGAGGCAAATTCGGGCGGTGCGCGAGACGCTCATCCGCACGCTCGCGCTGGCGCTGCTGCTGGGCACCGGTGCGCTGGCCTGGGCCCTCGAGCTGCGGCCGCCGCCGGAGGTCGACACCGCGGCGCTGCGCGCCCTGCCCTACCGCATCGGCGACTGGCGCGGTCGCGACGTCCCGCTGGAGGACGACGTCTCGCGCCTGCTGGACGCCACCGAGAACGTGCAGCGCGTCTACGTCGGACCGGCCGGCAGCCTGGTCTGGCTCTACGTCGGCTACTACGGCACCGAGCGCGGCGGACGCCCCGAGCACACGCCCTGGGTCTGCTACCCCACCGCCGGCTGGGAGATCGCCAGCGCCGAAACCGTCACGGGGCGCGGCGAGCCGCCGCACCGGGTGAACGAGCTGGTGGTCGAGCAGGCCGGCGAGCGGCGCCTGGTGCACTTCTACTACCGCTCGCACCGCAGCACCGGGCTGCTCGGCGGACTCGACCAGGGCCTCGACCGGCTCACCAGCCGCATTCTCACCGGCCGCGCCGACGGGGCGCTGGTGCGTCTCTCGACCCCGCTCCTGGGCGACCCCTTCGTCGCCCGGGCGCGCCTCCAGGAGCTGGGCGCCCGGGTCGACGCCCTGTTCGAGGCCCACTGGCCCCACGAGCGTCAACCCCGCACGGCGGCCACGAGCGGCGCGAACAGCAGCGCGTCGACGCCGTCCCAGTAGCCCCCGCGCGCGTCGGCCGGCTCGAGCCAGGAGCCCAGGCGCACCACCACCAGGTCGAGGCTGGGGACCACCAGCAGGATGCGGTGGTTCGAGCCGGCGGCCAGCACCGCGTCGCGCGGCAGCGACGGGAAGAAGCGGTCGCGGTTCGACCACCAGCCGCAGGCCGGCGGCGGCTCGTCGGCGGGCCGGTCGGCGGGCACGTCCTTCGGCGTGAGCAGGTCCTCCAGGGTGCGCCAGCGCGCGATGCGCACGCCCCGACGGCTGCCGCTCAGGAAGAGCTCGCCCACGCGGGCCAGGGCGCGGGGCGTGTAGGCGGCGCCGCTGGCGACGGTGTAGAGGCGCAGGCCGTCCAGCTCCTCGTGGCGTCCGTAGCTCATCTCGAAGGCGGCGTCGGGAATGCCCAGCGGACCGTGCACGCGCTCGCGCAGCAGGGTCACCAGGTCCGGCGTGTCGCTGTCGCGAAGCGCCGCGGTGAGCGCGTAGCTGAGCGCGTAGTAGGCGAGACTCGTGTACTCGACGCGGCTGCCCGGCGCGAAGCGCAGCGGCGCCCGGGTGAGCGTGAGCGGGAAGCGCCGCTCGTGGTGGTCGGAGAACTCCTTCTCCCAGCCGACCAGGCCCGCCCCGTCGCCGCCGTAGACCACGTTCTGGACGCCCGAGGTGTGGTCCATCAGCATGCGCAGGGTGATGCCAGCGCGCTGTGGATCGTCGCGCCAGGCCGGGATCCAGCGGGACGCCGGGTCGTCGAGGCGCACGTGCCCGTCGTCGATGGCGACGGCCATCGCCGCGGTGCCGGCGCTTCCCTTGGTGAGCGCCGACACGTGGACCATGTCGTTGGCGCGGCGTCCGGGCGCGCGCCACTCCCAGGCCAGCTTGCCGCCGGCCACGACCAGCAGATGCTGCGTGCGGTGGTCGGCGAGGCGGGCGGTCCAGGCCGCGAGCTGCGACTCGGACAGCCCCTGCTCGTCGGGCGTGGCCGTCTCGTAGGCGACCAGCGGACCCTGCCACGGCGGCTCGAAGCGCGACAGCTCGTGGCGCGCCCGCTCGGGTCCGTGGTGGCGCAGGGCCTGGAGCACGCGGAAGGCGGTCGGTCCGAACACCACGCCGAGCGCCAGGGCGAGCAGCACGAGGAGCGAGCCCAGGACGAGGGTCCGTCGCGCGGTCGCCACTAGCGGAAGCCTCCGCCGCGCACGAGCTGGACCAGCCGCTCGCGCTGCCAGCTGCGCAGCGACTCGCGGAAGCCGGGCTCCTCGTAGCGCGGCCGGTCGCGCAGGGCGGCCCACAGGTAGCCCAGGATGATCAGCAGGCCGCCGATCACGTAGGGCTTCTCGCGGAAGCGGAAGACGCCGCTGGCCAGCACGTAGGGGAACGACGAGCCCATGAACCACTGGCCACCGCCCCAGCGCAGCCGCCCGCGGAAGACGTTGCGGTCCGAGGCGCCCATCATGCGCAGGTGCACGATGCGCAGCGCCGCGTCCTGCACGCTGGCGGTGCGCAGGCCCAGGCGCCGGCACTGGTGCATGTCGATGCCGTCCCACATCACCTCGCGCACGAAGCCGCCGATGGCGTCGAGCGCGTCGCGCCGGTAGAGCTTGAACTGGCCCGCCACCATCTCGTCGATCATGAACTCCTCGACGAGGCGGTCCCTCTCGGGCCGGAACACCTTGCCCGAGACGGCGGCGAGCTTGTCGTCGCGCGCGAACAGCTCGAGCGCCCGCTCCAGGTACTCGGGCTCGAACTCCAGGTCGACGTCGAGCTTGGCGATGAACTCGTGGGGCACGTCGACGGCGGCCCGCCCCGCGTCGAAGGCCTCGACCACGCCGCCGCCGACCTTGCGGTAGCCGCGGTCCGGCAGGCTCACCAGCTTGATGTACGGCAGCCGGGCGGCGGCCTCGGCCACGATCGACGCGGTCTCGTCGCTGCTGCCGTCGTCGACGATCACCCACTGCGCCGGCGGATGGGTCTGCGCCTCGACGCAGGCGATGGTCCGCGCGAGGGTCTTCGCCTCGTTGCGGCACGGCGACACGAGCACCACCCGATCGCTCACGGCGCGTGCTCGTAGTGGTAGACGCGGACCGTGTCCTGCGGATAGGCCGTGCGCATGGGGTAGACGGCGCGCAGGCGCGCCGCCGCGTCGAGCCAGTGGTCGCGGCCGGCGCCGTGCTCGGCGGCGGTCGACTTCACCACGAACCAGGTGTCGCCGGTGAGCGTGTCGATCCCCTCGAAGTCCAGGTCCACGTTGCGCACCCGATCGCTGCCCAGGTAGTACTCACCGGCCCAGGAGGAGTGGGCGTAGAGCGCGTCGCCGGGCTTCCAGTGCGCGCCCACGTAGGCGAAGGCGTGGTTCCAGCGCGGCCGGTTGCCGTAGGCCGACTCGTAGTAGACGAGTCCGGCGTAGGCGTGGCTCGCCAGCACCACGAGCAGCGGCGACGCGGCCGCAAGCGCCGGCAGGGTCGGCCGCACCGCGTCCCACAGCGCCACGGCGCCCAGGGCAGCCAGCACCAGCCAGCCGAAGTGGTTCACGAACGTGTAGCGGACCTCGACGTGGGCGAAGGACGCGAGCGCCCCGAAGGCGAGCAGCGGCACCGCCACCACGAAGGCGAGCAGCAGCGCCTCGCGCGGGGCCCGGCGGCGGTGCGCCACGAAGCCGGCCGCGGCCAGCACCACCAGCGGAATGCCCGACAGCAGGGCGTTGCCGGCGAACACCCGGAAGGAGGAGGATCCCAGCTTGCGCGCCAGGAAGGCGGCCTGCTCGCCGGATCCGCCGGCGCCCGACCCCAAGCTGCGCAGGAACAGCACCGCCAGCGACGCCGCCACGCACACGGCGACGGCCGCCAGCGCCGACGGCGCCAGCGCGATGCGCCGGCGGCGCAGCGTCTCCACCGCCACGTCGAGCCCGATCACGCCGAAGACCATCAGCGAGGTGGCCCGCGCGGTGACCGCCACGAAGGCGAGCCCCAGCCCGAGCGCCAGCCAGCGCAGCGCGCCCTGCTTCAGGTACAGGGCGTAGAGCGCCAGGGCCAGGTTCGAGTACAGGAAGATCGCCGTGTAGTGGCGCGCCTGCTGCGACCACTCCAGGTGCCAGGTGCTGGTGGCCAGCAGCAGCGCGAAGACCAGCGCGGTGCGCCGCGTCAGCCAGGGAGCACAGGCCAGCGCCAGCAGCGGCACGCTGAGCGCGCCGACCAGGGCGCTGCCCAGCCGCATGTCCGCCGGAGCGACGCCGGCCGCGCGCCAGTCGGCGAGGCGCTGCGGATCGAGCGACGCGAGCGGCGCGCCGGCCAGCGCCATGCCCCAGCGCGTCGGCAGGTAGCCGGCGTTCGCCACCACCAGCGAGTCGCGGGCCTGGAACATCTCGTCGGACCACAGGCTCGGATCGCCCAGGCGGTACAGGCGCAGCCCGAGCGCCAGCAGTGTCACGAGCAGCAGCAGGATCCCGAACTGCCGCCCGCTCATTCCTTCGCTCATTCGTTCGGTTTCGACGGCTCGTCCGCGGCGGGCAGCGCCGGGGTCTCCGGAGCACCCGCGGCGGGCAACGCGGGTGTCTCCGACTCGTACACCGCCGACACCCGGTAGTCGCGCACGCGGCGCGCGTGGAAGAAGAGCAGCAGCTCGCCCAGCAGGCCGATCGCGAAGGCCTGCACGCCGAGCCCGATGAGCAGCGTCGCCAGCACCAGCACGGGGCGGTCGGCCAGCGGCGTGCCGAACAGGCGCTGGAGCCCGATCACGCCCAGCAGCAGCACGCCCACCGCGGCGAAGGCCGAGCCCACGCCGCCGAACAGGCGCAGCGGGTGGCGGGTGAAGCGGCTGATGAAGAGCACCGTCAGCACGTCGATGGCGCGCCACAGGTAGAGCAGCGGGTTGTGCACCACCGGCGCCTTCGCCCGCTGGTCCTGGCCGGCCGGCAGCTCGATCACGCGGAAGCCGGCGCGGTCGGCCAGGATCGGCAGGTAGCGGTGGAAGTCGCCGTAGACCGGGATCTCGTCGAAGACCGCCCGCCGGATCACGCGCGTGCCGCTGGCGATGTCCTGGTAGTGGGCGCCGGCGGCGCGGGAGATGAGCCGGTTGAACAGCTGCGACTGGGCGCGCGCCGACTTGCCCGACGTGCCGCGCTGGCGCGCCGCCACCGCCACGTCGGCGCCCTCCTCGCAGACCGCGTCGTGCAGGTCGGCCAGCGCCGCGAGGTCCGTCTCGAAGCGCGCCGGCGCGGTCACCAGCACGTCGCCGCGCGCCTTCTCCACGCCGGCCGACAGGGCGAAGGCCTCGCCCGCCGACGGCGCGAACTGGAGCACGCGCACGCGCTTGGGATCGCGCTCGCCGATCTCGCGCACCGCCGCCACCGTGTCGGCGTGATCGGTGCGTACCAGGAACAGCAGCTCGTAGCCCGGATCCAGCCGGGAGACCCGGTCGGCCAGCTCGCGGTGGACCTCGCGCAGGTCGGGCGCGGCCTCGTTCACCGGCACCAGCACCGACACCCGCGGACTCATCGCGACCCCCCCCCTGCCGGCGCCCCCGCCACCGGGGCCGGCTCCCACTCGCGGGCCACCACGCGCCGGCCGCGGCCGCGATCGCCCAGCGCCGTCGCCGACTCGCCGAGCAGTCCCACCAGCAGGCAGGAGCCGAAGGTCATGGCGCTGATCAGGCCCACGGCGCTGAACACCACGCCGCCCGACCCGCTGACCAGCCAGGCCGCGATCATGGCCACCGCCGCCAGGCTGAAGGGCACGCCCAGCAGCGCGAACCAGCGCAGCGGGCTCTCGCGGAACCAGGTGAGCATCTGGATCGTGAACAGGTCGACCAGCACCTTGAAGGTGCGCGAGAGACCGTACTTGCTCTCGCCGGCCACCCGCGCGTGGTGGCGCACCGGCACCTCGGCGATCGTCGCGCCCACCGGCATGGTGAGGATGGCGATGAAGCGGTGCATGTCGCCGTAGAGGTCGAGCTCGCGGATCACGTCGCCGCGGTAGGCCTTGAGCGAGCAGCCCTGGTCGTGGATGCGCACGCCGGTGACCAGGCGGATCAGCCGGTTCGCGATCCACGACGGCACCTTGCGCAGGAAGAGCGTGTCCTGGCGCGCCTGGCGCCAGCCGCTGGCCACGTCGGCGCCGTCCTCCAGCGCCGCCAGCAGCTTCGGGATGTCGCGCGGATCGTTCTGGAGGTCGCCGTCCATGGTCACCACGGCGTCGCCGCGGGCCCGGTCGAGGCCGGCCTGGAGCGCCAGCGTCTGGCCGCAGTTGCGCCGCAGCGCCACCACCACCAGCTCGGGCACCAGCACCAGCAGGCTGCGCAGTACGCGCAGGGTGTCGTCGCGGCTGCCGTCGTCGACGCACACGATCTCGAAGGGCACGCCCAGCGGCCGCATCGCCTCGGCAATGCCGGTCACCAGCGGCCGGGCGTTCTCCTCCTCGTCGAACACCGGCACCACCACCGAGATGCTGCGCGCCCGGAAGCCCACTAGACCTCCCCCCGGCGGGCCCGATCGACCCACGCCTCGACGTCGCCGCGCGGCGTCGACTCGATGTACAGGCGCTGGAAGATCTCGAGGTTGAAGAGCATCCAGAGTCGGTAGTTGTGGTCCTGTGCGCCGGAGACGTGCTCCGCCAGCAGGCGGCCCATCTCCTCGCGGCGGAAGACGCCCTCGCGGACGAGGTGGCTGTCGGCGACGACGGCCTCGAGCAGGGGTCGAAGCGCGCCCTTCATCCACAACGCCAGCGGGAAGCCGAAGCCCTGCTTCTTCCGGTAGAGCAGCTCCCGGGAAAGGTACCGCTCGCCGAGCTTGCGCGTCACGTACTTGATGCGGCGGCCCTTCATCTTCCAGGCGGCCGGAATGCGCATGGCGTACTCGGCCACCCGGTGGTCCAGGAACGGGCTGCGCACCTCCAGGCTGTGGGCCATCGACATCTTGTCCACGATCGGGCACTGGTGGTCGGCCATGCGGGTGGACAGGTCGGTGTGGAGCATCTTGTCCACGAAGTCGCTGGCGGCCCCGTCGTCGAAGTACTCGGCCAGCAGCGCCTCGCTGCGCTGGCGCGAGAGCCGCTCCCAGACGTCCGGCTGGAACAGCTGCTGCTTGCGGTCGTGGGGGAAGCGCAGGTAGGCGGCGCTGTCGGCGTAGCGCTCCCAGCCGCCCTGGTCGGCCATCTGGTCGATCCAGCGCAGCCGCTGGGCCGCGCTGTTGTAGCCGAAGCTGTCCGGGAAGCGCCGGATCAGCGGCCGCAGCACGCCGCGCCGGATCGCGGCGGGCACGTGGGCGTAGAGCTCGGCCAGCTGCTGGCCCACGTAGCGGTCGTAGCCGGCGAACAGCTCGTCGCCGCCGTCGCCGCCCAGGCAGACGGTCACGTGCTCCGCCGCCACCTGGCTGACCACGTAGTTGCCGGCGGCCAGCGGGTCGCAGGGCTCCTCCATCGCCTCGACCATGCGCGGCGCCAGGCTCGCCAGGTCGGGCTCGACCACCGTCTCGAAGTGGGCGGTCCGGTACTGCTCGGCCACCTGGCGCGCCCAGGGCAGCTCGCTCTGGGAGTCGTCGTTCACGCCGATGCTGTAGGTGCCCAACGGCGCACCGGAGATGCGCGAGGCGTACGCCACCACCAGGCTCGAGTCGATGCCGCCGGACAGGAACGCGCCCAGCGGGACCTCGCTCTCCAGGTGCTCGCCCACCGCGGTGGCCAGCACCTGGTCCAGCCCGTCGAGCACGTCGGCCTCGGACCCCTGCCACTTGGGCTGGTAGGCCGGGTTCCAGTAGCGCTCGAAGCGGCGGTCGCCGCCCCGGACGCGCACCGTGTGCGCCGCCGGCACCTTCGAGACGCCGGCGAAGAAGGTGCTGCGCCCGGGCAGGTAGCGCATGCTCATGTAGTGGGACGCGGCCTGGAGGTCCAGCTCCCGCGGCACGCCGTCCAGGTCGAGCAGCGCCTTGATCTCCGAGGCGAAGGCGAAGCCGTCCGCCGTCTCGGCGAAGTAGATCGACTTCTGGCCCATCCAGTCGCGGGCCAGGGTCAGCGTCTTGCTGGCCTCGTCCCAGACCGCGACGGCGAACATGCCCTCGAGGCGCCGGATGCCGTCCTCGCCCCAGGCGTCGAAGGCGTGGAGCGCCACCTCGGTGTCGCTCTTCGTGGCGAAGGCGCGACCGTCGGCCACCAGCTCGTCGCGCAGCGCGCGGAAGTTGTAGATCTCGCCGTTGAAGACGATGGCCTTCTTGGCGTCGGGCGTGAAGATGGGCTGCTTGCCGCCGGCCACGTCGATGATCGACAGCCGGCGCATGCCGATCGCCACCTCGGGGGTGACGTGGAAGCCGTCGTCGTCCGGACCACGGTGCGCGAGCGAGGCCGCCATCTTGCGGACCAGCGCGTCCAGGTGGGCCGGATCCGACGGCCTCTGGGGGACGATGCCGACGATGCCGCACATCGGGGGGATCCTACCGCTACCGGGACGTGGCCGCGTGCGACGCCTTGCCCCAGACGCTGCGGCCCTCCCACTTCTTGCGGGTCTCGGCGCTGCCCCGCGGTCCGCGCGCCAGGAAGTCGCCGAGCGCCAGGTAGTCGAGGTCGCTGTCGAGGAAGGCGCGCACCGCGTCCTCCGGCGAGCGCACGATCGGCTCCTCGTGGACGTTGAACGAGGTGTTGATGACGACCGGCACGCCGGTCCGCTTCTCGTACTCCTCGATGATCATGTAGTAGGACGCGTTGTCCTGCTCGCGCACCAGCTGGGGCCGGGCGGTCCCGTCCACGTGCACGACGCCGCCGCAGCGCTCGGTCATCCAGTCGGTGCAGTGGAAGGTGATGGTCATGAAGCGCGCCGTGTCGTGGGCGCCGTGGGCGTTCACGAACAGCCGGTCGGCGTGCTCGTCGAGGGTCGCCGGCGCGAAGGGCATGAACTCGGTGCGCTTGAGCAGCTCGTTCAGCCAGTCGTTCACCGACGGATCGCCGGGCTGGTACAGGATCGTGCGGTTGCCCAGCGCGCGCGGACCGTACTCCATGCGGCCGTTGAAGCGGGCCACCACCTTGCCCTTCGAGAGCTGCTCGGCCACCTCCGCCTCGAGCGCGCCCGGCAGGTGCTGGTACTCCATGCCGCTCGCGTCCAGCGCCTCGGCGATCTCGCGGTCGGTGTAGTCGTTGCCCAGGTAGACCGTATCCAGCGGCCTGGGCTCGTAGGGGCGGTGCTCCTTGCGCCGGTTCATGCCGTCGAGGGCCAGCGCCGCTCCCACGGCCAGCCCCTCGTCCGACATGCCCGGGTGCACGAAGGTGCGCTGCACGCCGGGGATCTCGTGGATCTCCTCGTTGATGCGCACGTTGCCGAACAGCCCGCCGGCCAGGGCCACGTTGCGGTGGCCGGTGGCCTCGACCCAGTGGCGCACGTACTCGCGCGCCACGTCCTCGGCCACCACCTGGATCGTGGCCGCCAGGTCCTCCATGGTCCAGCCGTGGGGCAGCAGCCGCTCGATCTTCGCCAGCGCCTGGTTGAAGAGCACGCGGCCGCGGTTCTCGAGGCGGCCGTCCTTCACGCCGATCAGCCCGTCCAGGATCTCGCGGTAGATCGGCTCGCCGCGGGCGGCGAGTCCGGTGATCTTGCCCTCGTGGCGCTTCGCCTTGAAGCCGCAGATGGCCGTGATGTACGCGTAGTAGTTGCCCAGCGAGTCGTAGGAGTCGCTGGTGGCCAGCTTCTTGAAGACGCCGCCGTTGACGCTGTAGATGTGGGAGCAGTGGCCGTCGCCGCCGCCGTCCATGGTCACCACCAGCGCGTCGTCGAAGTTGCTGGTGTAGTAGGCCGAGGTGGCGTGGGCGTGGTGGTGGTGGATGAAGCGCACCGGCGCGGCGATGCCGAAGTCGTTCCGCAGGATCTCGCCGATGCGGTCGCGGCGGTGCCGGTAGGCCGGCGTGCGCAGCGCGTAGTAGGCCTTCTTCACGCCCGGCACCCGGGGCGCCAGGCCGCCGAAGCGCGAGGCCAGCTTGAAGAAGCCGCTGTGCAGGTTGCCGTCGCCCTCGCGGGCCTCGAACCAGCCGGGCCAGTCGAGCACCTGCTCGGACAGCTCCATGTTGACCTGGGCCACCGCCACGCCGGCGATGTCCTGGGGTGACGTCGACGAGAGCCGCATCACCTCCTGGATCGACTGCCAGGGGAAGCCCCGCGCCAGCTTGATGCGGGCGATGCGCTCCTCGTTGATGGCGGCGAGGATGCGCCCGTCCTCGATGATGGCCGCCCCGCTGGTCTGGCCGTCGGTGATTCCCAGAATCCGCATCGATCTCCACCTACCCCCGACGCGCCGCGGCGCAGTCCGACCAAGGCCGGGATCGGCAGGAACAGGCCGGAACCTTTGGCGGTTCCGCCCTTCGTCCCCGCCAATCTAGCGAGGTGATTCGACCCCCCAAGCAGAGGGATCCGTCAAGTCATGCCCCTGGGGGACTCCGGTCGCGGGAGCGGCCCGCCAGGATCGCGCGCACCCAGAAGGCCGCGATCGCCAGCAGTCCCACGCCCGACGCGGCGTCGCGCAGCCCGGGCGGATGCTCCCGAGCCCGCAGGACCGCGACCGTCGTCTCATCCAGGAACCTCCCGTGCACCGAGACGAGCCCGGCGTCGCCCAGCGGCGCGTCCACCAGCGTGATGGACTCCCCCGCGAACGTGTGGAGTACGTGCCCCCGGGGCCCCCGGACGTAACGGTTGCGATCGAAGTCGACGCTGCGACCCGGGCGCTCCCCCCGGTCGCGCAGGGTGGTGGTCGAGTGGGCGTCGCTGGACTCGGGTCCGGCGAGCAGCGCCAGCGGCAGCAGGAGCCAGGCGAGCAGCAGCCCGCCGGCAACGGCCAGGCGCCCCGGCGAGACGCGGAAGGGCGACGCGGGCGGCTCGCGCCACAGCCACAGGAACGCCCCCGCGCCCAGTCCGGTGAGCAGGAGCGTGGGCCAGCCCTCCGGTGTGTACCAGTCGAAGTGCAGGAGCTCCCAGGAGACCGGCGCGAACAGGTGCACGCCGTTGCCGAACTTCCACTGGGTCGCGTCGAGCAGCAGGTGCAGCAGCGAGCCGAGGGCCAGGGCGGCGAAGGCCCGGCCCGGCGCGCGGGCCAGCGCCGCCAGCGCCCCGCACAGCACCAGGCACGACAGCAGCGACGCCTGCGCCACGGCGTAGAAACGCAGCGCGTACGGGTCTCCCACCCCCGGCAGCTGGAGCGCGCGCTGGATCAGCCAGGGCAGGTCGGGCACCGCGCAGGCCGCCAGGATCCACACGCCGTCGGCCCGCGGCAGCAGCGCGCGCGTGCCCAGCGCCTGGGCGCCGATGTGGGCCAGCGTGTGGGGCACCTACATGCGCATCACGTCGGCCGTGTAGACCTTGATGAACGAGAGCTCCGCGATGTACAGGAACCAGAGCCCCGCGTCCTCGTCGAGCAGCACCGTGAAGTGCTGGACGTTCGGGAACGCGGTGTACGACTGGATCGGGTTGCCGATGTCGGACGGGTCGGCGGTCGGCACCTCGCGCACCTCGAGCACGCGCTCGGAGAAGTCGCGCAGGGTCCACAGCAGGAAGGTGTCCGCCGTGTCCTGGATGACCGCGCCGCCGCCGATGATCTCGTCGTCGGAGTTGCTCGGAATGATCAGGGACTGGCTCGACGTGAAGTTGCTCGAGCTGCCGGTGGCCATGCCCAGACCCCAGTCGGTGACGCTGCCCTGGGACGAGTAGTAGAGGTTCACCGTCGAGCCGTCGCGGAAGACGCCGATCGGGTAGAGCTCGTCGCCGGAGTTCCAGACCGAGCTGTCGTCGTGGTCGAGCACGATCGGTCCGGGGACCGGCGCGAAGGAGATGCCGTTGCTCGAGGTCGAGCGGCGCGCGTCCGCGCTGACCGTGGTCGAGCTCGTCTCGTCCATGGCCGAGTAGTAGAGGACGGTCTGGCCGCCGTCGTCGATGTAGATGGCGCCGGAGAAGACGCCCTCCTCCTCGCCGTTGTTGGGCAGGTTCTCGACGATCGGGTTGCTCGTGTGCGGGACGAAGTCGGTTCCGTTGGTGCTCGTCGCGACCCCCAGCGCCCGGTGCCGCGGACCGCTGCTGCCGGTGCGGTTGCCGTCGGCGCCGATGTAGTAGAGGTAGTAGACGCCGCCGCGCTTCACGACGTCGACCGGCGAGATCGCGCCGTCGATGCGGAAGTCCCAGTCGCCCATCACGCCCGAGGCCTCGATGCCGGTGCTGCCGCGATCGACCCAGTCGCCCTGGCTGGGAAGGATGAGCGGCGTGGATCCACCGCCGCCTCCGCCGCCACCCCCGCCGCTGCTGCTGCTGCCGCTGCTGCCGCCGCCGCTGCTGCAACCGAACGCAGGAGCCCACAGCGCCAGCACCGCCAGCGCGAACACCAGGAGCCTCGCCACCCACAGATTCATGCGCACGTCCCTCTCACCCTTCGGTGGGTCCCCATCCCCGACCCGGGAGGGTAGCGGGTCCCGCCTCAGCCGCGGCCGGCCCACGCCGCCAGCCCGCGCAGCTCGCGGCCGCGGACCTGGGGAAACGCCAGCAGCACCGCCGCGTGGACCAGCAGCGACGCCGGCACCACCAGCCAGAGCGGCGCATCCACCATCGCGAAGGGAACCCAGAAGCAGGCCGTCCCGAGCAGACCGATGCCGAGCCGCGCCAACACGCCGTCGCCGGAGAGCGATCCGACCCGCGCGCGCAGGGCGCGCGCAAACAACACTCAGAGCACGATCTCGACGGCGACGGCCGCCAGCGCCGCTCCGTGGATGCCCAGTGCCGGAATCAGCACGGCGTTGCCCGCCACGCTGACCGCCGCCGCGACGCGGTACGAGCGGTTGCGCACGTGCTCCTGCCGGGCCGCCATCAGGAAGCTGCCCAGCAGGCGGCTCACGAACGAGAGCCCGAGCACGCCGGCCAGGATGCGCAGCACCGACGCCGAGTCGTCGAACTCGGGTCCGAAGGCCAGCCCGAGCAGCTGCGGACCCACCAGCCACAGCCCGGCGGCGGCCGGCGCGGCCACCAGCAGCACGCCGCCCAGCGACTCGCGCACGAAGCGCGGAAAGGCCCGAGGATCCTCCTGGTGCAGCCGCGCGGTAAAAAGCCATCAGCAGAAGGGAACTCTAGTTTCAAATTCGGAAACGGTACAAAATTTATTTAACATCCTTATAGCTACAGCTGGAAATGATGGAACCATAGATAAAATCTTACGAGAAGAAGCTTCTGACGACTACCTGGGTCGTATAAGCGAGATCACGAGGGAGAGTCAACCTCAC
>JBNLVK010000001.1:0-34659 GCA_050618055.1 Myxococcota bacterium | reverse complement strand
CCGCAGCCAGCGCTTCTTGCCGCGGGCCTCGGCGAACAGGGTGCGCGGCGCGACGTCCGTCTCGCCCCGGATCACCGGCAGCAGGCTCACGCCGTCGCGCTGCGCCGTCTCCTCGACGTCCAGGTAGTCGATCACCGTCGGCAGCACGTCGATCAGCGACACCTGGCCCGCGTGGCGTCCGGGCGGCACGTCGGGACCCAGGAAGAGCAGCGGCACCCGCAGCGTCTCGTCGAAGACGGCGCCGCCGTGCTGGTAGCGGCCGTGCTCGTGGAACTCCTCGCCGTGGTCGGCGGTGATCACCAGCAGCGTGCGCTCCATCAGGCCGCGCTCTTCGAGGGTGCCCACCAGCTCGCGCAGCTTGTCGTCCACGTAGCGGATCTCGCGGTCGTAGTTGTCGCGCTGCCGGCGCAGCGCCGGATCCTCGGGGCCCGGGTGGTCGTCGTCCCGAAACAGCGCCGCGTACTCCTTCGGCGGGCGGAAGGGCGAGTGGACCTCGTAGGTGTGGATGAACAGGTGGAAGGGCTCGCGGGCGCGGCCGGGCGCCTCGAGCCAGCGCTGCGCCTGGCCGAAGGTGACGCGCACCTCGCCCGGACCCCGTTTGCGCAGGATCGCCTTGTTCTCGGTGTACTCGGAGAAGCCGTCGCCGAAGCCCCGCGCGCGCACGATGTAGCCGTTCTCGGTGAACGCGGTGGTCTGGTAGCCGGCGGCGCGCAGCACCCGGGCCAGCGTCGAGACCGGCTCGGCCTTGTACTCGAGACCCGTCGAGAGCCCGTGGTTCACCGGGTAGAGCCCGGTGAACAGGCTCATGTGGGAGGGGCCGGTGGTGACCGATGTGGTGATCGCCCCCTCGAACAGCGCGCCGCGCTCCGCCAGCGAGTCCAGGTAGGGCGACGTCTCGCGGCCGTAGCCGTAGCTGCCGACGCTCGGCGCCCGCAGCGTGTCGAGCGACACGATCACCAGGTTGCGACGCGGGTCGACGAAGGCCGCGTCGCTGACGACCGGGTCACTGAAGACGCCGAGCGGCGGTGCGTCGCCTTCGGCCTCCACCGTGAAGGCCAGGATGACGGTCTTGCCGGCGTGGGCGGAGAGGTCCGCCTCGACGTTGAACCAGCGGCGGTGGCTCGGCTGGCTCGGATCGACCCGGGCGTCGAGGACCGGCGTCGTGCCCTCGCCGTCGTCGAGCTCGACGGCGAAGCGGGCGCCCGACGCCCCCTCGGCCAGGCTCGAGTTCGGGATGCCGAAGCCGAAGTGGAGCACCGCGTTGGCGGGCAGGGTGAGGGTGAACTCGCGGCGCGAGACGGCCGGCGGCTTCAGGATCAGCGCGAGCCGCGTCTCGGCGCCGATCGTCGCCACCGCGTCCGAGGGCAGCAGGCGCGTCAGCGGCGGCGCGGTCGCCGCGTCCCGGCCGGCGCCGTCGGGGGCGTCGGCGGAGCAGGCGAGCAGCAGGCCGGCGAGCAGGACCCGGACGAGCCGTCGGGTCACGGCAGCTCGGTCTGGAGCCGGTCGATCGCGTGCACCGGCGCCGCGTTCCCCTTCATCAGGTGGGCGATGGCGCCGTAGACGAGCTGCTGCTGCTTGAGCCGCGACAGGCCCTCGAAGGCGGCCGCCACGACCCGGATCTCGAAGTGGCCGGGCCCCCGGTCCTCGACGTGGACCTCGGCCCCGGGCAGCGCCTCGCGGATGGCGCGCGCCAGGTCGCGGGCGGTGTCGCCGGGCTGGCTGGGCGAGGTCTGGATCTGGAGGGCCATCAGGTGTCCCCGCTACGCGTGATCGCCACCAGGTCGGCCAGCACGTTGAGCGCCTCCTCGACCTGCGGCGTGAGCTCGTCCGAGTCCTCGGTGGCCACCGCGCCGGTGTCCGCCGACGCGCCCTCGCCCTCGGGCACGCCGCTGGCGGTGCCGCTCGACTGGGCCTCCGCCTCGGCCTGCTCCTTCAGGATCTCGGCCAGCTTCACCACGCCGTCGGCCTCCTGGGCCTCGCGGATCTGCTCGCGGACCTCGGCGAACTGCTCGCTCGACTCGACGCGCTGCTGCGAGCGCACGACCAGCTGCTGGAGCGCCGTGTCGGGCACGCGGCTCCAGCGGTCGCTGGGACCGATGGCGTTGGCGTAGCTCGACAGGAAGGGCGAGATGCGGCGGCTGGTGAGCGCGTACTCCTGGGTGCGCTCGCCGAAGTCCTGGGCCGACAGTACGGACGGGATGGTGATGTCCGCCAGGACGCCGTCGTTCTGGGTCGACTTGCCGCCGGGGCGGAAGAACAGGGCGGTGGTGATCTTGAGCGCGCCCTGGCCCGGCGGAAGCGGCGTCACGGTCTGCACCGTGCCCTTGCCGAAGGTGTGGTCGTCGCCGGTGATGACCGCCCGCTTGTAGTCCTTGAGCGCGCCGGCCAGGATCTCGGACGCCGAGGCCGACAGGCGCGAGGTGTGCACCACCATCGGTCCGCTGTAGAGGATGCGCTCGTCGCGGTCGGACAGCACCTGGAGCTGGCCGCGCGAGTCCTCGACGCCGACCACCTCGCCCTTGCGCAGGAAGAAGCCCGAGATCTTCACGGCGTGCTCGAGCAGGCCGCCGCCGTTGCGCGACAGGTCGAGCACCAGGCCGTCAGCGCCCTCCTCCTTCACCTGGGCCAGCAGCCGCTCGAGATCGTCGGTGCACTGGCGCCGCGACGGGTCCGAGTCGCCGTAGAAGGACGGCAGCTCAATCACCGCCAGCTTGTAGGTCTTGCCGTTCTCCGCCTTGCGCGTCTCGAAGCGCAGCTTCGCGGCCTGCTCGGCCAGGTCGATGGTGTCGCGCACGATCGCCAGCGGGAAGCGCTCGGTGGTTTCGCCCTGGCGCAGCACGGTCAGGTGGACGCGCGTGCCCTTCTTGCCGCGGATCAGGCTGACCGCGTCGCGCAGCGGCATGTCGATGATGTTGACCGGCTCGCCGCCGTCCTCGGCCACCGCGATGATCTTGTCCTTCGGCCGCAGCCCGTTCTCGAGCCGGTCGGCCGCACCGCCGGGAATGATCCGCTCCACGACCGAGTAGCCGTCGCGCTCGGCCAGGGCCACGCCGATGCCCTCGAGCGACAGCGACATGGAGATGCGGAAGTCCTCGAGCACCTCGGCGGACAGGTAGTTCGAGGGGGGATCCAGCGAGAGGGCGAAGGAGTCGAGGAAGGCTGCGTAGAGGTCGACCGGCTCCAGCTCCTTCAGCCGCTTCGTGCGCAGCTCGTAGCGGTGCACGAGCCGGCGCTTCGCCTCGTCCTCGGGCTCGCCCGCCGACAGGTAGTTCGACATCTGGAAGTGCACCAGGCTGCGCAGCAGCTTCTCGCGCTCCTTCACCGTCGAGGGATACCCGCGCTCGTCCGGATCGAGCTGGAGCTCGATGCTCTCGTCGAGCTGGAACTCCGGGTCCTCGACCACCTCGCGCACGAAGCTCTCGATGGTCGCGTTGCGCGCGATCAGCGACTTGTGCAGGTCGGCCAGCGGCTGGCAGTCGCCCTTGCGCATGCGGTCGAAGGCGCCGGCCAGGCCGGCGCGCGCCGCGGCGGCCTCGCTCGCGAGGAACAGGCTGCGCGACGAGTCGAGCCGGCGGATGAACAGGTCGATGGCCCGCGCCTCGCCCTCCTCGGTCAGCCGGTTCTTCTCGACGTGGCCCTTCAGGAACTCGCGGGCCAGCTGCGGGATCGACTCGCAGGTGAGCCCGTCCCCCGCCGCTCCCAGCGGGAGCAGCAGGGCGAGTCCGGCGAGCAGGCCGGCCAGGGGACGAGGGACGGTTTTTTCTCGACGCATCAAGGAGATATCGGTGGCCTTCGCCCCATATCTTTACCCTAGCGTCGGCTTCCGCCAAAGGGGGGCAGGGAGCCGCGCCCGGCCCCCGACGGGAATCGAGGCCCGGGCACAACTATCTGATTTTGCAGGGCTTTCCGCTAGTAGCGGTAATGCTCCGGCTTGTACGGCCCTTCCACCGACACGCCGATGTAGGCGGCCTGGTCCGGCGAGAGCTCGGTGAGCTTCACGCCGAGCTGGGCCAGGTGCAGGCGGGCCACCTCCTCGTCCAGGAGCTTGGGCAGCACGTAGACCTGCTTCTCGTAGTCGTCCGGGTTCTGGTGCAGCTCGAGCTGGGCCAGCACCTGGTTGGTGAAGGAGGCGCTCATCACGAAGGACGGGTGGCCGGTCGCGCAGCCCAGGTTGAGCAGGCGTCCCTCCGCCAGCACCAGCACCGAGTGGCCGTCGGGGAAGATCCACTCGTCGTACTGGGGCTTGATGTTCTCGTGGCGGATGCCCGCGATCTTCTTCAGCCCGGCCATGTCGATCTCGTTGTCGAAGTGGCCGATGTTGCCGACGATCGCCTTGTCCTTCATGCGGGACATGTGCTCGGCGGTGATGATGTTGTAGTTGCCCGTGGTGGTGATGAAGATGTCGGCCGTCTCCACCACGTCGTCGATGGTGTTGACCTCGTAGCCCTCCATGGCGGCCTGGAGCGCGCAGATCGGGTCGATCTCGCTGACGATCACGCGGGCGCCCTGGCCGCGCAGCGACTGGGCGCAGCCCTTGCCCACCTGGCCGTAGCCGGCCACCACCGCCACCTTGCCGCCGAGCATGACGTCGGTGGCGCGCATCAGTCCGTCGGGCAGCGAGTGCCGGCAGCCGTAGACGGTGTCGAACTTGCTCTTGGTGACCGAGTCGTTGACGTTGTTGGCGGGGAAGAGCAGGGTGCCGGCGCGGGCCATCTGCTCGAGCCGCGCCACGCCGGTGGTCGTCTCCTCGGAGACGCCGCGGATGGCCTCGGAGATGGGCGTCCACTTCTTCGGGTCGGCGTCGTACTCCGACTTCGCCAGCTCGAGGATCACGCCCCACTCCTCGCTGTCGGTCTCCGGGTTGTAGTCCGGCACCTTCTCGGCCTGCTCGAACTCGCGGGCCTTGTGGATCCACAGCGTGGCGTCGCCGCCGTCGTCGACGATCTGGTCGGGGCCGGAGCCGTCGGGCCAGACCAGCGCCTCCTTGGTGCACCACCAGTACTCCTCGAGCGTCTCGCCCTTCCAGGCGAAGACGGCGATGCCCTTCGGATCCTCGACCGTGCCGTCCGGCCCGACCGCGACGGCGGCCGCCGCGTGGTCCTGGGTGGAGAAGATGTTGCACGACACCCAGCGCACGTCGGCGCCGAGCGCGGTGAGCGTCTCGATCAGCACGGCGGTCTGGATGGTCATGTGCAGGCTGCCCATGATCTTCACGCCGTCGAGCGGCTTCTTGCCCGCGTAGCGTTCGCGCAGGGCCATCAGGCCGGGCATCTCGTGCTCCGCCAGGCGGATCTCCTTGCGGCCGAAGTCGGCGAGCGACAGGTCGGCGACCTTGAAGGGCGGGCGATCGGAGGTGGACATGGGATCTCCAGTGGGTGGGAAGGGTGACGAGTCCATTCGTTTATGCGGATAAAGTGTTTAATAGATCGGCGGCCGCGTCAAGCGGCTGGACCCGGCCCGGCAGCCCGCTGGAATCGCTCGCAAAAACAGGCTGTTCCCGACTACCCTGCGCACCGTGGAGGTGGTCTTCGGCACGATCGTGCCGGTCTTCGCGGTGGTCGCGGTCGGCTGGTGGCTGGCGGGCCGCCCGGTGGACGCCGCCACGCTCTCGGAGCTGGCGCTGTGGGTGACGTCGCCGGCGCTGCTGTTCTCGCTGCTGTCGGGCACCGGCCTCGACGCGGCCCGCATGGCCGACCTGGCCGGCGGCACGCTGGCGATCGTCGCCGGCACGGCGCTGGCCGCGGCGGCCTACGTGCGCGCCAGCGACGTGGGGCGCGGCTTCCTGCTGCCGGCGGTCTTCTTCAACGGCGGCAACATGGGGCTCGCCTGCTCGCGGCTGGCCTTCGGCGCCGACGGGCTCGAGGCGGCGGCGGTGCCCTTCGTGGTGATCGCCACCTTCACCTCGTTGTTCGGCATCTGGATCGCGAAGGGCGAGAACGGGCTCGGCGAGGCGCTGCGCATTCCCATGATCTGGGGCGCCGTCGGCGGGCTCGCCCTGGCGGTCACCGGCGTCACGCTGCCGCGCATGGTGATGGAGCCCATCGAGATGCTGGGCGCCATGGCGGTGCCGCTGATGCTGCTGAACCTGGGGATCCAGCTGCGCGGCCTGAAGGTGAGCGACGTGCACCACTCGCTGGTGGCGGTGGGCGTCCGCATGGGGGGAGGCTTCGCCGTGGCCCTGGCCTTCACCACCCTGCTGGGCGTGCAGGGCGTCGACCGCGGCGTGCTGCTGCTGATGGGCGTCATGCCCGCCGCCGTGGTGAACGCGGTGATCGCCGAGCGCTACCAGACCGACACCGGGCTGGTGGCCTCCGCCATCGTGATCGGCACGCTGGCGAGCCTGCTGACGATCCCGGCGGTGCTGCTGCTGGTGGCGGCGCCTTGACATTAGTTAACGTTAGAGTTAAATAAATGCCATGCCCGACACCGCCCCGCGCATCGTTCCCATGCTCGTCTACGAAGACGCGCCCGCCGCCATCGAGTTCCTGTGCCGCGCCTTCGGCTTCGAGGAGCGCTATCGCATGCCCATGCCCGACGGGCGCCTGGGCCACGCAGAGCTCGCGTACCAGGGGGCGCTGGTGACGCTCTCCTCGGAGTACCCGGAGATGGGTCTCGCGAGCCCGAAGAAGCTGCCCGTGCTCCACTGCCAGATCCGCTGCCTGGTGGACGACGTCGACGCCCACTACCAGCGGGCGAAGCAGGCCGGCGCCGTGGTGACCGCCGAGCCCGAGGACCAGGAGTACGGCGAACGCATGTACCGGGCCGTCGATCCCGAGGGAACCCGCTGGATCTTCGCCGCGCCGCTCGCATGAGCTGCGGAACACGAACCGCCCGGCGATAATCGACCGGTGCGGAACCCCTTCGTCGCCGCGGGCTACCTGCGCTGGTGGATCGCCTCGGTCGTGGCGGGCACCGGCGTGGGCATCCAGTCGGTCACCGTGCCGCTGTTCATCCGCGACCGCGTCGACTTCGACGAGCGCGGGTTGATGATCGCGTCGGCGCTGGTGGCGCAGACGCTGCCCGCCGCGTTCCTGGCCCTGCTCGGCGGCACCATCGCCGATCGGGTCCCGCGCCACCGGATCCTGCTGCGCACCTACGGCGTCGCCACGCTGGTGTCGACGGTCTACGTCGCGCTGTGCGGCTTCGACGTGCGCGAGATCTGGCCGGTCTACGGGCTGGCCGCGCTGGTCGGATCGGCCGGCGCGTTCACCAACCCGGCGCGCCAGAGCATGCTCCCCCAGCTGCTCCAGCCCGGGCAGATCCAGAACGGCGTGATCTTCGGAACGATGGGCTTCATGGCCAGCCTCCAGTTCCTGGGACCGTCGGTGGGGGGACTCGTCACCGACGCCAGCGGGCTCGCGGCGGCCTTCTCGGTCGAGGTCGTACTGCTCGCCCTGGGCGCGCTGCTCTTCTTCGGGGTGCGCACGCCGCTGCCCGAGGCGTCCGGCGGCGACATCCGCCGCGACCTGCTGGACGGCCTGCGCTACGTGGCCGGCGAGCCGGCGCTGTGGGGCCTGCTCGTCATGGGTCCGGTGATCGGCGTGCTGTTCATCGGACCCTTCGCCGTCACCGTGCCGCTGATGGTGCCCGACGTCTTCGGCGAGACCGACAAGTGGGTGGGCCTGTTGTGGGGCTGCTTCGGCGTGGGCGTCTTCGCCGGGTCGGTGACGCTCACGCTCGTCACGCTGCATCACCGCGGGCTGGCGTCCTGCCTGTCGATCCTCTCCGGCGGCGTCGTGCTCACCCTCTACGGCTGGTCCGAGAACCTGGCGGTCTCGGCGGTGCTGCTGGTGGTCTGGGGGCTCGGCGCCTCGGTGTTCATGAACTACGTGGTCGTGCTCCTCCAGGAGAACGCCGAGCCGCGCATGATGGGCCGGGTGATGAGCATGTACTCGCTGGTCTTCTTCGCCTCCATGCCGCTCGGCTACGGGCAGGCCGGACTGGTGACCGACGCCTTCGGCCCGCAGGCGACGCTCGTCACGAGCGGACTGCTGGCCAGCTGCATCGGGGTCGCGTGTGTGACCGGGCTGCGCGCCGTCCGCACGCTGCGCTGACGTTTCGCGCGTCACCTTTCCCCACCTGACGGTCCCTCACCGGTGTGCGCGCACCCCCTGCGCGCGTGTGCAACCCGTACGCAACCCGGCGGATCCTCCCATGCAGCTCGGCTCCGAGACCCTCACGCGCAGCGACCCGACGCGCAGCGACCCGCAGCACCTGCCCGCGCCGCGACCCTGGGTGCTGCTCGTCGACGACGGCGAGCTCGACGACCTGCGCGAGATCGCCGAGTCGCTGGGGGCGTCGGTCCGGCGCCACCCGCGCGACGCCGCCGAGGGCTGGCGCCAGCCCCAGCGGCTGCTCGTGGTGTCGGACCGCCGGGTACCCGACCTGGGCCGGCCGACCGCCCAGGAGCAGGACCGCTTCGTGACCCTGGTCGTGATGCACCGCACCTCGCGGGTGCTGCGGGAACGGATCCACCGCATGGGCTTCGACCTGGTGGTCGAGCGGCCGGTGGACGGCGTGACGCTGCGCGCCCTGCTGCGCGACGCCCTGTACCGGGGGCCGGAGCAGCGACGCAGCCGCCGCATGCCGGTGGGCTACCCGGTCACGCTGCGCACCGGCTGGCGGCGTCGCGACGCCCAGCTCATCGAGCTGAACGCCCGCGGCTGCTCGCTGCGGCTGGGATCGCCGCTCTCGGGCGCGCGCCGCGTGTCGCTCGCGATCCCGCCCCGGCTCGCCGGCGGCGAGCCCCTGCACGTCGAAGGCTCCGTGGTGCGCGAGTGCTCGGTGGGCGACCGCGCCGTGGTGGCGTCGCTGATCTTCCACCTGGACGCGCCGACGCGGCAGCAGCTCGAGCGGTTGCTGGCGTCGCTCGAGCCGGGTCCGCCGCCCCTCGAGATCGAATAGCTTCGCTGCAATTCCGCGCCGGGACGTCTCCGCTACGCTCCGGCGCGCATGAGCCAGAAGCCCCTCGATCTCTCCCGCGTCTTCGAGTTGGAGCCCCACGGGCCGGACACCTACGTCGGCGAGAGCCCGTCCTACGAGTGGGGCCGCATCTACGGCGGCCTGGTGATCGCCCAGGCGCTGTGGGCCGCAACCGACACGGTCCGCGAGGACCACGGGGTCCACTCGCTCCACGCCTACTTCATCCTGGGCGGCGATCTCTCGGAGCCGGTGCGCTACGAGGTCGACCGGGTGCGCAACGGCCGCTCCTTCTCGACGCGGCGGGTGGTCGCCCGCCAGAGCGGCGGCGCGATCCTCACGCTGGCCTGCTCCTTCCAGCGCGCCGAGGAGGGACCGAGCGACCAGTCGGCCGTCTTCCCCGACGTGCCGCGGCCCGAGGATCTGGAGAGCGACCTCGACGCCGGCGTCGAGCTGCGCGAGGTGGAGGCACCGGTGGCGCCGCCGGGCGCCCGGGCCTGGGTGCGCTTCCCCGAGGCCCTGGGCGACGACCCGCGGCTCCAGGCCTGCGGACTGGCCTACCTGTCGGACGTGAACATGATCGGCGCCATCGGCGCGTCGTCCCCCGACCTCATTCCGGAGGGCAGCAGCTGGGAGGAGTCGATCATGGCCGCCAGCCTGGACCACGCCATGTGGTTCCACCATCCGGCCCGCGCCGACGACTGGGTGCTGCTCGACATGGCCGGCCACGGCCTGATCGGCACCCGCGGCCTGGCCACCGGCCAGGGCTTCGACGCCCACGGCACCCACATCGTCACGATCGCCCAGGAGGGCCTGCTCCGGCGGCGGAAGCGTGCCTGACGCGCCCTAGTGGATCGCGCCCGGCTCGCGGAGCTCGAAGCGGGCGATCTCGGCGTCGAAGTGGGAGCCGCCTTCGGTGACCATCTGGTAGGTGCCCTCCATCGAGCCGAAGGGTGTGGCCAGGGGACACCCGGAAGTGTACTCGAACTGGTCGCCGGGCTCGAGCACCGGCTGCTCGCCCACCACGCCGTCGCCCTGCACCTCTTCGACGCGGCCGGTGCCGTCGCGGATGATCCAGTGGCGCGACACCAGCTGGCAGGTCTCGGCGCCCTCGTTGGAGATGCGGATCGTGTACAGGAAGAACCAGTGGTTGGCGGCGGGCTGCGAGTGCTCGGGCGAGTAGGCCGCCTCGACCTCGATGCGCAGGCCGTCTGTGACGGCGACGGAGCTGGACACTAGGCGTTCCCGAGCCCCACCAGCTCGGCGCTGATGTCCCAGAGCCGGCGGGCGGCGTCCGTGTCGCGCGCGTCGCGGGACAGCCGCGCCTCCCGCTTCTTCGCGAAGTACCTGCCCGACACGCCCTCCACCTCGGGCGACGACGCCAGGTAGATCGAGGTCTCGGCGCCCCTGGCCGGCGAGAGCGCCAGGGGCAGCATCAGCAGGCCGGCGACGGTGGCGGCGATGCCGCCGTTGTTCTGGCCCAGGCCGGTGCGCACCATGCCCGGGTGCAGGCAGTTGGCGGTGACGCCGCTGCCCTCCAGGCGCCGCGCCAGCTCGGTGTTGAACAGGATGTTCGCCAGCTTCGAGCGCCCGTAGACGCGCATGCCGGACACGAAGGGCAGGGGGCCGCCGAAGGCGCGCTCGCTCTGGAGGTCGTCCCAGTCCATCGAGCCGAAGGCGTGGGCGTCGGACGCGACGTTCACGATGCGGGCCGGCGCGCTCTGACGCAGCCGATCGAGCAGCAGGTTGGTGAGCAGGAAGTAGGCCAGGTGGTTGACGGCGAAGGTGGCCTCGAAGCCGTCGACGGTCACGCGGCGCTCGGTGTGCACGACGCCGGCGTTGTTCACCAGCACGTGCAGCGCCGGGTAGCCGGCCAGGAACGAGTCGGCGAGCTTGCGCACCTCGGCCAGCGAGGACAGGTCGGCCAGCAGCACGTCCACGTTCGGGTTGCCGCTCTTGCGCACGATGTCCGAGCGGGTGGCCTCGGCCTTCTCGGCGCTGCGGCCCGAGATCACCACGTGGGCGCCCTGGCGGGCCAGCGCCAGCGCCGTCTCGGTGCCGATGCCGCTGGTGGCGCCGGTCACCAGGCAGGTCCTGCCTTCGAGCGACCAGGTGCCGGAGTCGCGGGGTGCCGTCGCCATGCTCCGATTCTACGTTCCCGCGAGCCCTCCACGCTAGGATCCGCTCCGTGGCGGACGACGCGTCGGATCCCTGGGTGTTCGGCTACGGATCGCTGGTCTGGCGGCCGGCCTTCGAGCACCTGGAGCGCGCTCCCGGTGCGATCCGTCACTTCGCGCGCCGCTTCTGGCAGGGCTCGCCGGACCACCGGGGCGAGCCCCACGCTCCCGGCCGCGTGGTGACGCTGGTGCCGGAGCCCGGCGCCGTCTGCTGGGGCATGGGCTATCGGGTCTCGCGGCGCGTCTTCGAAGAGGTGGTGGTGGCCCTCGACGAGCGCGAGAGCGGCGGCTTCGAGCGGCTGGAGGTGGAGCTGCGCTTCGCCGACGCCGGGCGCCGGCCTACTCCGGCGCTGGTCTACGTGGCGCCCGAGGGCAACCCGAACTTCCTGGGGCCGGCGTCCCACGACGAGATGGTGGCGCAGGTGGTGTCGGCCCGGGGCAAGAGCGGCGCCAACACCGAGTACGTGCTGCGCCTGGCCGAGTCGCTGCGCGCGCTCGACGTCGAGGACGACCACGTCTTCCGCCTGGCCGACGCGGTGGCCGCGCACCTGTCCGGTCGCGCGGGCTAACCTCTGCCGCATGACGCGGGTCGAGGCCGCTTCGGTGGTGGTGATCGGGATCGTGCTGGTCGCCACCGGTTCGCTGTGGTTCGGCGAGCGCCAGCGCGCGGCGCCGCCGCCCTCGCCCGCGCCGCCCGCCGAGGCCGACGCCGAGCGCGAGCCGGCGCCGCCGCTGCCCGAGCCGGTCGTGGCGCTCCCGGAAGAGGCCGCGGCCGAGGAGGGCGTCGACCTGCCGGCGCTGAACCTGGCCGACCTGCGCGACATGGGCACCGGCGAGTCGCCCGAGGTGCTGGCCCGCATGCCCACCACCGTCGACTACCCGCTCGAGGAGAAGTACCGGGGCCAGAGCTGGAGCAGCGTGGACTACGAGCTGGTGGCCGCCCACGACGGGACGCCCGAGGCGGAAGGGGAGGGTCCGCGGCGCCTGTTCATCGCGGTGGTCGAGCCGGGGCTGTCCGACGAACGGGTGGAGCGCCTGGTGCGCGACATCCGCGCCCGCCACCGCGGCGCCGAGACGCTGCGCATCCGCGTCTTCGACTCGAAGCAGGCGGCGCTCACCCCCAGCTGGACCGACGCCGGCGACGCCCGCAAGCAGCACCTCGTAGCCGACTTCCTCCGCGAACCCGGCCGCGAACGAATGCTCATCCGAGGCCGCGAGGTGCAGCCCTAGGGGCTCGGCTTCTCGTCTTCCGCTCGGAGGTGGGGGCGGCCGGCGAGCGGGCTCCTTGACTGCTTCGGTCCGCTCCGGGCCCGCGGACGATTACCCGGGACGGTGAACGGTCACGCCGTCGCAATCGTGCCCATCGCTTCGCGGCGGCCCTGCGCGGCCTCAACGCCTGCGGATCCCGCTCGCCGTCCGCCCGCGGAACGCGGAGACGTTGGCGGCGGTCGGGGGGCGCGGATCCGCAGGCGTTGAGAGCGGCGGAGGGCCCCGGCGGAAACGGGCGGGAGGCGGGGCGATCGTCTGGTGGGCGACCCGGTGCGCTGCGGCGCGGGCCCGCAGCCGAGTCGAAGCAGTCAAGGAGCCGCGTCCCCCGACCGCCCCTCCTCGATGCCCGGCAGCCCGGGACCCCTAGAACGGGCGGTCGCCGATGATGGTGACTCGTTCCATCACGCGTTCCTGGGGCCAGTAGTCGTTCACGGCGTAGTGTTGCGCGGAGCGGTTGTCCCAGAAGGCGATGCTGTTCTTCTGCCAGTGGAAGCGGCACTGGTACTCGGGGATGGTGGCCTGGCGGCACAGGAAGTCGAGCAGCTCGTTGCTCTCCTCGTGCTCCATGCCGACGATGTGGCTGGTGAAGATGCCGTTCACGTACAGGATCCTGCGTCCGGTCTGCGGGTGGGTGCGCACCACCGGGTGCTCGACCGGCGGGAACTTCTCCTGCATCTCCGCGAGCCGCTCCTTGGGCATGCCCATGCCGAAGCTGTAGGTGAAGTCGTGGACCGCCCGCAGGCCTTCGATGCGCTCCTTCACCGCGTCCGACAGCCCCTCGTAGGCGGCGACCATGTCGGCCCACAGCGTGTCGCCGCCGATGGGCGGCACCTCGCGGGCGCGCAGCACCGACCCCAGTGCGGGAACCTCGCGCCACGACACGTCGCTGTGCCAGATGTTCTCGACGCCCACCGTGTCCGCGTCCTTGGCGAAGCGCACCACCTCCACCTCGCCGTCGGCCGACGGCAGGAAGGGGTGCTCCTCCAGCTCGCCGAAGCGGCGCGCGAAGGCCAGGTGCTGCTCGCTCGACAGGTCCTGGTCGCGGAAGAACACGACCTTGAACTCCAGGTGGGCGCGCTGGATCTCGGCGAAGGTCTCGTCGTCGAGGGGTTCGCGCAGGTCGACGCCGGAGATCTCGGCGCCGATCGTGGCGCCGACCGGGGCGACGCCGATGCGCTCGTAGCTGCCGGTCGATAGTTCCTGGCGCATCTCGTCGAGGAAGCGGCGCGGGCCGAAGCCCATGCGGTGGACCGATGCCAGCATGACGGGGACCTCCGGGGCGCTCGCCTCAGGCGAACGCGGGCATGACCTTCTCGGCGAACAGGCGCGCCGGCTCGCGCGTGTCGCGTCCGAAGAACTCGATGATGAAGCTCGACACGCCGTGTTCCCGGTGGCGCTCGATGCGCTCGACGACGCCCTCGGGCGAGCCCCAGATGCCGTGCTCCTCGATCTGCCCGCCCATGTGTCCGCCGTAGACCTTGGACGCCTTGCCGAGCGCCTCGCGGGCCTTGGCGTCGTCCTCGGCCAGCACCACCACGCACTGCTGCGAGATCTCGATCTCGTCGAAGTCGCGCCCCACCTCGTCGCAGCGGCGCTTCAGCGCCTCCACCTTCTTCGGGAGCTCGGCCTGGAAGACGGCCATGTTGTTCCAGGTGTCGGCGTGCTTCGCGGCGATGCCCATCAGCACCTTCTCGCCGCCGCCGCCCACCAGGATCTCCGGCGGGCTCTCCGGCTTGGGCTCGCAGATCACGTCCTTCACCGAGAAGTGCTTCCCCTCGAAGCTGAAGCTCGGCTCGGTCCACATGCCCTTCAGGATCTGGATCATCTCCTCCAGCGCCCGCAGCCGCTCGCGCGTGCCCGGGAAGGGCGAGCCGGTGCCCTCGAACTCGGGCTGGAACCAGCCGGCGCCGAGCCCGGCGATCACGCGACCGCCGCCCGCGATGTGGTCGACGGTGGCCATCTGCTTGGCCAGGATCGCCGGGTTGCGGAAGAAGGGCGGGGTCACCAGCGTGCCGAGCTTCGCGTTCTCCGTCACCGCGGCCACCGCCGCCAGCTCGCTCCACGCCTCCAGGATCGGCAGGTTCGGCAGAGGTACGCCGTAGACGTGGTCGCACACCCAGAGCGAGTCGAAGCCCAGCGGGTCGAAGGCCTGGGCGGCGGCGCGCGCCTCGGGCCAGGTGCGCTTGATCTGGGGCAGCGTCACGCCGAAGCGGACCGGTCGCGTCATGGGGCTCCCTCCTACGACGGGGATGGGCA
The DNA here is from genome assembly GCA_050618055.1 of Myxococcota bacterium. GTDB lineage: Bacteria > Myxococcota_A > UBA9160 > UBA9160 > SMWR01 > CALDCK01. Next base: position 20,038 of record JBNLVK010000001.1, on the reverse strand, counting down.
GTGTATCCAGTATGCTCCGCCGCGTGAATCTTCAGCCGGTGGAGGATCTCGACGACCCGCGGGTGGCCGACTACCGGAACGTCCGCGACGCCGACCTGCGCGCCGCGCGCGGGCTGTTCCTGGCCGAGGGCCGGCTGAACGTGAAGCGCCTGGTCGCGGGCGGTCGCCACCGCACCCGCTCCGTGTTCCTGACGCCGGCCGGCCTGGACGGGCTGCGCCCGGCGCTGGAGGGCCTGCCCGGGACGGTGCCCGTCTACGTCGCACCACAGGCGGTGCTGAACGGCGTGGTCGGCTACGACCTGCACCGCGGCTGCCTGGCGGCCGGCGAGCGCGGCGCGCTCCCCGGCTTCGACCAGGCGCTGGCGCGCGAGGCGCGGACGCCGCGCCGGTGGCTCGCCCTCGAGGACCTGACCAACCCGGACAACGTGGGCGGCGCGTTCCGCAACGCGCTGGCCTTCGGCGTCGCGCAGGTGCTGCTGACCGCGCGCTGCGCCGATCCGCTCTACCGCAAGGCGCTGCGCGTCTCCATGGGGGCGAGCCTGCGGCTTCCCTTCGCGGCTGCGCCGCGCTGGCCCGCCGAGCTGGCGACGCTGCGGCGCGCCGGCTTCACGGTGGTGTCACTGGTGGCCGACCGCGGCGCGCCGGCACTGTCGACGCTCGCGCCGGCCCGGCCGGCCGGCGCTACGGGGATCGTGCTGGTGGTGGGGAACGAAGGCGAGGGCGTCACGCCGGGCGCGCGCGCCGCCAGCGACGCCTGTGTCACCATCCCCATGGCGGCCGAGGTCGATTCGCTGAACGCGGCGACGGCCAGCGGCATCGCGCTGGCGCAGGTCGCGGCGCGGCTCGGGATCGTCGGCGCATGAGCCGCCCGCTGATCGTGAAGACCGGCGAGACGCTTCCCGAGATCCAGCCGGTGCGCGGCGACTTCGAGGACTGGATCGCCGCCGGCATGGGCCTCGAACGCAGCGAGGTGGGCGTGGTCCGCGTCCATCGGGGCGAGGCGCTCCCCGACCCGGCGCTCGCCGATTGCATCGTGGTGACCGGATCCTCCTCGATGGTCACCGACCGCGAGGACTGGAGCGAGCGCACCGCCGCCTGGCTGCGCCGCGTGGTCGAGGCCGACACGCCGCTGCTGGGCATCTGCTACGGCCATCAGCTGCTGGCCCACGCCCTGGGCGGCCAGGTGGCCGACAACCCGAACGGCCGCGAGGTCGGCACGGTGGAGATCGAGCTCGAGGAGGCGGCCCGCACCGATCCGCTGCTGTCCGCCGTCGCCCCGGGCGAGCGGCTGCACGCCACCCACGTGCAGTCGGTGCTGCGGCTGCCCGACGGCGCGCGCAACCTGGCCCGCACGCGGCTCGATCCCTGCCACGCCTTCGCCGTCGGCGAGCGCGTGTTCGGCGTGCAGTCCCACCCGGAGTTCGACGCGGACGTGATGCGCCGCTACCTGACCGTCCGGCGCCAGCGCATCGCGAGTGAAGTCCTCGACGTCGACGCGCTGCTGGCGGCGGTCGAGGAGACCCCGGCCGGTCCGCGCCTGCTGCGCCGCTTCGCGGCGCTGCGGTGATATCCTGGCCGCCCCCGACGAGGAGACGCCATGGCCACGACCATCTACCACGACGAAGACGCGGATCTCTCGGTCCTCGACGGCAGCACGGTGGCCGTCGTCGGCTACGGCAACCAGGGCCGCTCGCAGGCGCTGAACCTGCGCGACGCCGGCGTGTCCGTCGTGATCGGCAACATCCGCGACCACGCCCACGAAGCCGCCGAAGCCGACGGCTTCGACGTGCGGCCCATCGACGAGGCCTGCCGCGCGGCCGACGTCGTCATGCTGCTGATCCCGGACGAGGTGATGCCGCAGGTCTACGACGAGAAGGTCGCCCCGCACCTGGCGGCCGGGAACCTGGTGGTCTTCGCGTCGGGCTACAACGTGGCCTTCGGCCTGATCACGCCGGACGCCTCCCTCGACGTGGTGCTGGTGGCGCCGCGCATGATCGGCTCCGGCGTCCGCGACGCCTACGTGGCGGGGCGCGGCTACCCGGCCTTCGTCGGTGTCCACCAGGACGCGACCGGCCGCGCCAGGCAGCGCATGCTGGCGCTCTGCGCCGGCATCGGCGCCACGCGCGGCGGTTGCATCGCGATGTCGATGAACGACGAGGCCAGCCTCGACCTGTTCACCGAGCAGGGCTTCGGACCGGCCTGGGGCCGCGTGCTGATGAGCGCCTGCGAGCTGCTGGTCGACGCCGGCTTCCCGCCCGAGGCGGTGCTGGTCGAGCTCTACCTGTCCGGCGAGCTGGCCTACTCGCTCGAGAAGATCCGCGAGCTCGGCATGTTCAGGCAGATGGACCTGCACTCGCAGACCAGCCAGTACGGCAGCATCACCCGCGGCGCCCGCTACCTGGACCTGGACGGTGCGCTGAAGGAGAAGATGGGTGCGGTGCTCGAGGAGATCCGCAGCGGCAAGTTCGCCGAGGAGTGGTCGGGCCAGCAGGAGCAGTCGCGCCAGATCTTCGACCAGATCCGCGCGGCGCGGGACCAGCTGCCGATGGCGCAGTGGGAGAAGAGTGCCCGCGCCGGCTTCCGCATCGGTGACGCGGGGGACGCCGGCGACTGAGCTACCCTCGGGCCATGGCCGAGCTGCCCCGGCACGTGGTGCTCTTCGACGGCGTCTGCGTCTTCTGCGACGGCGCCGTGCGCTGGCTGATGGCCCGCGATCCGGAGGAGCGCCTGCGCTTCGCGCCGCTCCAGGGCGAGACCGCCGCGGCGCTGCGCGCGCGCCATCCGCAGATCCCGGAGGCGCTGGAGACGATGGTGCTGGTGGAGGGTCCGCCCGGGGACCAGCGGGTCTACACCGACTCGGAGGCGGTCTTCCGCACCCTGGCCCTGCTCCAGTCGCCCTGGCGCCACCTGGCCTGGCTGCGGGTGCTGCCGCGCGGGCTCACCGACGCCGGCTACCGGCTGTTCGCCCGGCTGCGCTACCGGCTCTTCGGACGGCGCGACAGCTGCGCCATTCCCACGCCGGCCGAGGCGGCGCGCTTCCTCTCCTGATCCGTCCTAGCCGGCCAGCACCCGCGCGATCTCGTCGCGCTCGCTGCGCGGCAGCGCCCGTCCGGCGGTGGTGACGACGCCGGCGCCCTCGCCGACGCGCCCGATCGCCGCCGCCGGGTGGCCGCGGTCGCGCAACGCAGCCAGCGCGCGCTCCGCGTCGGCCTCGGCGGCGGTCGCCAGCAGGGCGCCGGAGGCCAGCGTGCACCAGGGGTCGGCGCCGACCGCTGCGCACAGGGCGCGTCCGGGCTCGAACCAGAGCACGGCGGCCTCGTCGATGCGCAGCGACGTTCCCGACGCCTCGGCCAGCTCGTGCAGGCCGGTGGCCAGGCCGCCCTCGGTGGGGTCGTGCAGCGCGGTGGCCCCCAGCCCGGCGAGGAGCAGCGCGGGCTCGACCACCGAGATGCCGGGATCCTCGAGGGCGCGCACGGCGGCCGCGCGCAGCGGTGCGTCCAGGCGTTCCAGTGAGTCGGCGCGCTCCGCCGCCAGCACCGCGGCGCCCTCCACGGGCACCGGACCCACCTGGAGCACGACGTCGCCCGGTCGGGCGCCGCCGGTCGCCACGATGCGGCCGTCGCCGTGTCCCAGCATCTGGCCGACCACCAGGGGCTGGCGCACCGCGTCCGTCACTTCCGTGTGTCCGCCCACCAGCACGGCGCCGACACGGTCGAGCGCCGCCTGCATCTCGCGGAACAGGCCGCGCAGGTCGTTCGCGTTCGTCCCGGGCGGAACCATCACCACCGACAGGAACCAGCGCGGGCGCACGCCCATCACTGCCACGTCGTTGGCGTTGATGACGACGGCGTGGGCGCCCACGCCTTCGCCCACCAGCGTGATCGGATCGGTGGCGGCCACCAGCGCGCCGGCGTCGACGTCGATGGCGCAGGCGTCCTCGCCGACCGCCGGTCCCACGCGCAGCTCGGGCGCCTCGCGTCGTGCCCCGCGCAGCAGCTCCGCCAGCAGCGCGGCGGGGAGCTTTCCGGTGGCGAGGGGTCGGTCCACGGGCCGCCTAGAGCCCATCTCGAGAACGCCCTGGCGCGGAGCTGCGCGGTGGGTGGATGCTCCTTGCGGGGCGCATTCTCGACATGGGCTCTAATGTAGCGGTCCGACCCCCCGGAAGACCTCGCGCCACTCGCTGGCGGCGGCGGTGGCGGCCTCCTGCAACGTCTCGCCCAGCGCCACGATCAGGCGCCCCTTCGCGCGGCCCGGGGCGGGCGCCGGCGCGTCGGGCGCGCGCACGACCGCCACCCACGCCTCGCGACCGCGACGGTTGGGGCGCGTGCGGTAGAGCTCGCCGTCCACCTCGCGCAGCCAGTCGACGGCCTCCTCCGCCGTCATCGGGTTCGTCGTCGGTCCGTGCGCCGCCATCGCGGGCGCGATCATAAGCCGCACCGGCGCGGGTTCGGTGTCGAAAATCGCGTCCGTTCGCGCGACGGACCCGCGGCCGACGCGCAGCTCGGCGGTGCAAGCTACGGCGCGGGCTCGATCTTCTCGCCCAGCTCCGCGGCGATGATGCCGCGCACCCGTTCCGTCAGCTCCTCCACGCTCGATCCGGCGAAGCTCTCGGCGGGCAGCTCGGGCAGGATGTTCACGGTGATGGGGTGCCGGCCCTGGAGCACGAAGCCGCGCTTGGGAAGCGCGTCGTGGGTTCCCTGGATCACCATCGGCAGGATCGGTCGGCCCGTGTCGAGCGCCAGCTCGAAGGCGCCCGGCTTGAAACGGCGCATGCGGCCCGTCGGCGAGCGCGTGCCTTCCGGGAAGATCATCACCGAGCTGCCCTCGGCCAGCGTCCTGCGGCAGGCCTTCATCATCTGCACCACGCTGGCGCGGTCGCCGCGGCGGAGCTGGATGTAGCGGTTCAGTCGCATGTTCCAGCCGATGAAGGGCACCCGGAAGTTCTCGATCTTCGACACCCACTTGTAGTGGGTGAAGAGGCGGAACATGACCAGGATGTCGAGCAGCGACAGGTGGTTCGCGACCATCACGTAGGCCTCGTCGCGGCGGATGTGCTGTCGCCCCTCGATGCGCACGGGCCAGGCCGGGTTGAGCCAGGTGTAGAGCGAGGCCCAGAAGCAGGTGAACAGGTGGAGCCAGCTGCGGCGCCGGTCGAAGGGCGCGGTCAGCGCCCAGATCAGCACGGCCACCGGAAACAGCAGGACCGACGAGACGGTCAGGAACAGCCAGAACAGGGTGGACAGCAGCGCGCGCATCGCTGCGGATTATCCCAGCTGGGACGGTCCGCTTCCAGCCTGGCTGCGAGCCCGGCGCCGATCGGAGCGCGCCGGCGCGTGGTAGGGTGACGCCCCCACGAGATGAGTCGCCCCCTCCGAATCGTCATCTATTCGTTGTTCCTGCTGTCGGGCGCGACCGCTCTCGTCTACCAGGTCACGTGGCTGCGCAACCTGTCGCTGGTGTTCGGCGCCAGCTTCGAGGCGACCAGCATCGTGCTGGCCTCCTTCATGGCCGGGCTCTCGGCCGGCGGCTTCGTGTTCGCACGGCGCGCCGAGCGCATGCGCCACGCGCTGGCGGTCTACGGCTGGATCGAGATCGGCATCGCCGCCTTCGCGCTGGTGGTCCCGGCCCTGCTCGCGGCCCTCGACCGCTTCTACGTGCAGGCGGCGCTGGCCAGCGACGCGGTGACGCCCGGCCTCCAGGTCCTGCGCGTCGGCATGGCCCTGGCCATCCTTTTCGTGCCCACCTTCCTGATGGGCGGCAGCCTGCCGGTGCTGACGCGCGGCATGGTCGAGCGCTACGGCGACTTCGGGTCGCGGCTGTCCTGGCTGTACGGCATCAACACGCTGGGCGCGGTGGTGGGCGCCGTGGCCGCCGGCTTCTTCCTGATCCCGGCGCTCGGCGTCTGGCACTCGCAGCTGCTGGCGGTGGCGGCGAATACGGCGATCGGCGTGGCCGCCATCGCCGGCAACCGGGCCGCCGAGCGTGCGCGCGCGTCCGCGGCGTCGGAGCCGTCCGAGGTTCCGCCCCCGCCGCCGGCCGAGGAGCGCCGCGCGCTGGTGCTGGTGTACTGGGGCACGGCGGTGTCGGGGCTGTGCGCGCTGGCCCTCGAGGTCATGTGGACGCGCGGCATCTCCATCGCGGTGGGCACCACCACCTACAGCTTCACCGTGATGCTGGCCGCCTTCCTGACCGGCATCTGGCTGGGCAGCTGGCTGCACGCCGTGCTGCCGCTGCGGCGCGTGGGGCTGGCGGTGCAGTTCGGCCTGGTGCTTTGCGTGATCGGTGCGGCGAGCACGCTCGCCTCGTTCTGGATCCCGCGGCTGCCCGAGCTGGTGGTGCCGCTCAACGCCGAGCTCTACGGGCTGGAGCCGCGCGTGCGCGGCGCCACCACCCTGCTGATCGGCTTCCTGGTCATGCTGGTGCCGTGCATCTTCATGGGCGTGGCGTTCCCGCTGGCGGGCGAGGCGCGGGCGCGGCTGGGCGTCGGCTTCGGCCGGTCGGCCGGCGAGGCGCTGGGACTCAACACGCTGGGCTCGATCGCCGGATCGCTGCTGGCGGGCTTCGTGCTGATTCCGTCGCTCGGTCTCCAGCGCGGCATGCTGCTGGTGGCGGCGCTCTACTCGCTCTACGGCTGCGTCGTGCTGGTGGCGGCGCTGGGCCGGCGCGCGCTGCTGCCCGCCGGCGCGTTCGCGGCCCTGGTGGTGGGCGTGCCCGTGTGGGTCGCGCCCTGGGACCTGGCCATCCTGGGCTCCTTCCAGAGCAACCAGCTGCCCTTCTACCTGCGTGGCGAGGCCGACGTGCGCTCGCGGACCGAGGGCTGGACGGTGCTCTACTACCGGGAGGGCCGCGTCTCCACCGTCTCGGTGGTCGACCAGGGCTGGGACCGCACGCTGATCGTGAACGGCAAGGCGGTGGCGTCCGACGATCCGGTGGACGGCCACATCCAGCTGCTGCTGGGCCACGTGCCGGTGATCGCCCACCCGGACCCGAAGCGCGTGGTGGTGATCGGCATGGGCACCGGCATCACCCTGGGGAGCGTCACCGCCCACGAGGGCATCGAGGAGGTGGTGCTGGCCGAGATCGAGCCGGCGGTGCTCGGGGCCCGGCCCTGGTTCGCCCGCGTGAACGGCGACCCGCTGGGCGATCCGCGGCTCGAGGTCGCCATCCAGGACGGACGCAACTACCTGAAGACGACGAGCGGACGCTTCGACGTCATCACCGCCGACCCGATCCACCCCTTCACCCGCGGCTCGGCCTACCTGTACACCACCGAGTACTACCGCATCGCGCTCTCGCGCCTGAACGAGGGCGGCGTGATGTGCCAGTGGCTGCCCATCACCGACCTCTCGCTGGAGGACGCCAGGTCGGTGATCGGCACCTTCGCCGGCGTCTTCCCGAACACCACCGTCTGGCAGAGCAGCCACGACGTGATCCTGATCGGCAGCGAAGGACCGCTGCGCTTCGACCTGCCCGACCTCGGGCGCCGCCTGTCGGCGCCGCGGGTCGCCGCCCAGCTCTCGCGCCTGGGCCTGGACGATCCCCACGTCTTCCTGGCCGAGCTGGGCATGGACGACGCCGGCGTGCGCCGCTTCACGGAGGGCGCGCCGAAGAACACCGACGACAACCTCTTCCTCGAGTTCTCGACGCCCATGAGCATGGGGGCGGGCCAGGCGAGCGTGATCGCGCGCAACGTGGGCCGCCACCGCCGGCTGCTGGAGGGATCGGCGAGCTTCACGCTCAGCGGGGCCGACGCGTCGGACCGGGAGCGCTTGCGCCAGTTCCGCGACGCCAAGTCGTCGATGTCGATGGCGCGCCTGGCCGCCAACGTGCTGCGCGACCTGCGCGCGGTCCACCGCCGCCATCCCGACTACCGCCCGGTGCAGATCCACCTGGCCCGGGCGCTGGCCCAGCGGGGCTCGGCCGAGCTCGAGCAGCGCAAGCCGGCGGCGGCGCTTCAGCTGGCCGAGCGGGCGACGGCGGTCGAGGCCCACCAGCCCTCGGCGCACCTGCTGGAGGGGACCGCGTTGCGCGCGCTCGGTCGCGACGAGGAGGCGGTGCGGGCGATCCGGCGCGGCATCGCGCTGCGGCCCGACCGCTGGATCAGCCACTACCAGCTGGCGCAGGCCCTGTTCGCGCTCGGTCGGCCCGACGAGGCGCGCGCCGCCCTCGAAGAGGCGCTGGCGCTGAACCCGGCCCACCCGCTGCTGCGCGAGGCGCTGGCGCAGGCGGACGTCGCCGCCGACGGCGAGGCCTGAGTCCGCGCCGGGTCAGGTGCGGCAGGCGTCGACGAAGGCGCCGAAGACGCGCCGCCGGTGTTCGGCCGGCAGCTTCTCCGGGTGCCACTGGACGCCCAGGGCGAACGCCGCTCCCGGTCGCTCGATCGCCTCGATGACGCCGTCGGGCGCCCAGGCGACGGCGACGGCTCCCTCGCCCGGCTCCGACACCGCCTGGTGGTGCAGGCTGTTCACCGCCGTCTCGCCGCCCTCCAGGATCGCGGCCAGCCGGCTGCCGGCGGCGACCGACAGCGCGTGGCGTCCGTCCGCCTCCGGCAGGCGGTGCTCGTGCGCCTCGGGCCGGTCGGTCGGCAGGTCGTAGTGGAAGCGGCCGCCGCCGTGCAGGGCCAGCAGCTGCATGCCGTAGCAGATGCCGAGCAGCGGCAGGTCGCGCCCGAGGGCCGCGGCGAGCAGGCTGCGGTCGAAGGCGAGCTGGCGCTCGGGCACCGCGTCGAACCGGACGTCGTCCGGGTAGGGCGTGTCCGGCAGCAGGTCGTCGCCGCCGGGCAGGAGCAGGCCGTCGAGGCGGTCGACCAGCGCCTCGGGCTCGGCCTGCTCCGGCAGCACGACGCAGTGCGCGCCGGCCTCCGAGAGCGCCGCCGCGTAGGCCGCGTCCAGGTAGTGGTAGGCGCGGCCCGGCTTCCAGCGACCGCGCGCGTCGAGACACGGCGGCATGCCGATGAGCGGTCGCATCGGGCGCAGTATACCTTCGGGGGGATGGCGCGGGTGTTGATCGCCGGTTGTGGCTACGTGGGGTGCGCGCTCGGCGAACGGCTCGTCGCGCGCTCGGACCGGGTGTGGGGCATGCGGCGTCGACCGCTCAGCCTGCCGGCGGGCGTCGAACCGCTCGAGGCCGACCTGGCCGTGTCGCACACGCTGCGCGACCTGCCGCCCGACCTCGACCACGTGGTCTACGCCGCCAGCCCCGGCGGTCGCGACGACGCCCACTACCGCACCGCCTACGTCGAGGGCATGACGCGGCTGCTGGAGGCGCTGTCGGAGCAGGGGCAGCGGCCGCGGCGCATCTTCTTCCTGTCGAGCACGGCGGTGTACGCCCAGTCGCGCGGCGAGTGGGTCGACGAGACGTCGGAGACCGAGCCCACCCACTTCTCCGGACGGCGCCTGCTGGAGGCCGAGGCGATCCTCGCCGGCTCGCCCTTCGCCAGCACGGTGCTGCGTCTGGGCGGCATCTACGGACCCACGCGCACCCGGCTGATCGACCAGGTGCGCGAGGGGCGCGCCACCTATCCGCGCTCCGGTCCGCGCTACACGAACCGCATCCACCGCGACGACGTGGCCGGCTTCCTGGTCCACCTGATGGACGCGCCGGGGCCGTCGTCGCTCTACCTGACCGTCGACGACGATCCGGCCGAGGAGGCGGTGGTGAAGCGCTGGCTGGCGGGGGCGCTGGGCGCGCCCGAGCCGCGCGCCGAGAAGGGCACGCCCGAGGGACGCCGCGGACGCAGCAACAAGCGCTGCCGCAACGCGCGGCTGCGCGGCACCGGCTACGAGCTGCTCTACCCGAGCTTCCGCGAGGGCTACGCCGCCGTCATCGACGGGATGCGCTAGAACCCCCGATCGTGCCCCGCGCTCCCCACTTCGCCGCCGCCACCCGGGCGATGCCCGGCGCCGTCTTCTCGCCCATCGCGGGGCGCATGGCCGACGTGCCCGGCGGCGTGTGTCCGCTGCACGTGGGCGACACCTGGCGCGAGCCGTGCGTCGGTGCGCGCATGGAGGACCTGCACGAGGCCGAGCTGCCGGGCCTGCACCGCTACGCCGACACCCGCGGCCGGCCGGAGCTGGTCGAGGCGATCGTCGAGAAGGCGCGGGCGCGCAACCGCATTCCCTGCGATCCGGAGGACGTGCTGGTCACCGCGGGTGCCACCGGCGCGCTGGGCGCGTCGCTGGGGGCCATCGCCAGCCCGGGCGACGAGGTGCTGGTGCTGGCGCCCTTCTGGCCGCTGATCCGCGGCATCGTCGAGGCCTTCCGCGCCACGCCGGTCGAGGTGCCGTTCTTCGACCGCGTGCACGGCGCCTCCGACGCCGTCGCCGCGCTGCGCGAGAAGACGACGTCGCGCACCGTCGCCCTCTACGTGTCGACGCCCTCGAACCCCACGGGCCGCGTGCTGCCCTCCGACTGGCTCGAGGCGATCGCCGAGTGGGCGGCCTCGCAGGGTCTGTGGCTGCTCGCCGACGAGGTGTACGAGGACTACGTCTACCGGGGAGAGCACGTTTCGATCGCGCGCTTCGTCCCGGAGCGCACGCTCTCGGTCTTCTCCTTCTCGAAGGCCTACGGCATGGCCGGCAACCGGGTGGGCTACCTGGTGGGTCCGGCGGCCGCCGTCGCCGAGGCGCGCAAGATCTCGACCCACACCTTCTACGCGGCGCCCACCGCCGGCCAGCTGGCGGGGCTGCGCGCCCTCGAGGGCGGCGACGCGTGGATCGCCGAGTCGCGCGCCGCCTACCAGCGCATCGGCGACGCCACCGCCGCGCGGCTCGGCGTGCCGGCGCCGCAGGGCGCCACCTACCACTTCGTCGACGTGGCGTCGCGGCTGGACGAGCGCGGCGTGTGGGGCTTCCTCGAAGACTGCGTCGGGCAGGGCGTGGCGCTGGCGCCGGGTCCGTCGTGCGGGCAGGGCTACGACACCTGGGTGCGGCTCTGCTACACGGCCGCGCCGCCCGAGCAGGTGGAGGACGCGGTCGCGCGGGTGGCGACGCTGCTGGGTCGCTAGGGAGTATCTGCACAAGCCGAAACTGCTTCGTGCAGACACTCCCTAGCGGACGAGGGTCGGCGCCGCCTCCAGCGCCGCGATCCAGTCGGACGGCAGGCCGTGCTCGCGGGCGCCGTCCACCACCAGGCGCTTGTACCAGTCGTAGGGCGGGCTCGCGGTGCGATGCTCCGAGAGGTAGGTCTGCGCCGGCAGCCGGGCGCCGCCGACCCGCACCTCCACGTCGATGCGCAGGTAGCGCGGCTCGTGGGCGTCCAGCGCCAGGATCTGGGGCGCGGGGAAGGTGTAGAGCACGCCCCAGACGCCGGATCCGGGCTCGCGCAGCAGGTTCGCCTTGCCCGACCCGTCGGCGCCCCGCTTGTCCCAGCACAGCCGGTAGCCCTCCAGCCAGGCGACGCCCTGCAGGTCCACGCCGGCCACGCGCTCCTCGAGGCGCGCCCGGCTGAGGTTCGAGCCGTAGGCGAAATAGCGGGCCTGCACGGAAGGGAAGGGTACCGGGTGGTGAGCCGGCCCGGGGTCGGTACTCTCTGCGCCTCGTTCATTCCCACGGAGTGCCCACATGCGTCTCGCGCGAGTCTCGATCCACGGCCTCGGAGCCTTCCTCTTCCTGTTCAACGCGATCGCCTGTCAGGCCCAGAACTCGGAGGAGAAGAAGATGTCCGACAGCGGAACCGGCATCGCGGCCATCGAGGCCTTCATCGCGGACCAGAAGATCGACAAGAGCTCCAAGGGCTGGAAGTCCGACGTGCCCAAGCCGCCGAAGGTGGAGTTCGCCGACGGCACGAAGATCCGCTGGGTGCTGAACACGAACCTGGGCAAGATCGTCGTGGCGCTGATGCCCGACGTGGCGCCCATGCACGTCGGAAGCACCGTCTACCTGACGAAGCTCGGCTTCTACGACGACGTCGTCTTCCACCGCGTCATCCCCGGCTTCATGGCCCAGGGCGGCGATCCGACCGGCACCGGTCGCGGCGGACCGGGCTACAAGTACGCCGGCGAGTTCGACCCGAAGGTGAAGCACGACAAGGGCGGCCTGCTCAGCATGGCCAACGCCGGTCCCGGCACCGACGGCAGCCAGTTCTTCCTGACCTTCGTGGCGACGCCCTGGCTCGACGGCAAGCACACCATCTTCGGTGAGGTCGTCGAGGGCATGGACGTGCTGAAGGAGATGGAGAAGCGCGGCACCCGCGGCGGCACGCCCACGGAGCGCATGCTGATCGAGACCGCGACCATCGAGTAGCAAGCCGGGCGCAGCCCGGCGCGCGCGCTAGTCGAACGCCTTGGCCAGCCGGTCGAGGATGGCCTGCTCCGCGGCGGAGATCTTGCTGCCCATTCCGAGCATGCCGCCCGCGGCCTCGGCGACGCGGCGCGCGCCGCCCACGATCTCGTCGCGCAGCAGCGACTTGCCGTCGATGTCGAGCCGGGCGGCGATGCCGATCACGTACTCGCCCCAGGCCTCCAGCAGCGCCGGCTCGGGACGGCGCTCGAGCCACGACTCGAGCCGCTCGTAGCTGGCCCTGCCGGGCCGGACGCCCGTGTTGGCGGCCGCCTGGAGGATGGCCCCGCGCTCGCGCTCGTCCAGGTGTCCGTCGGCCCAGGCGATCTCCACCAGCGGGACCAGGGACAGGGCGGTCCAGGTGTCCGGACCGATCTCCAGGTCGAGCAGGTGGTCGAGCAGCGCCTCGTCGCGGATGCCCGAGGCCTCCGCCAGCTCCTCCTTGGCCGCCACCCGCAGCTTCTCCTGGCGCAGCTTCTCCAGGAGCCTGGCGTTCTCCTTGACGAAGAACTCGTTCTCCAGCGCCTTCTTGCGATCTCCCAGGAACTCGTTCTTGGACACCGTGGACTCCCGTCAGTCGAACTCCGCGCGCAAGTGTATTCCCCGTCGGGCGCGAGTCCAGGGGCCAGGGGGCCCTATTCGTGGATCTGCTCGGCCAGGTAGGCTTCCTTGCCGATCTCGCCGACGATGTGGAGCTGGGCCTCGAGCCAGTCGGCGCCCTCCTCCTCGCCGTGGAGGATGCGCTCCAGCAGGTCGCGGGTGCCGTTGTCGCCCTTCTCGCGGCACAGGGCGATGGCGTCGTTCAGCCGCTTGATGGCCTCGGTCTCGACGGCCAGGTCGAGCTTGTGCTGCTCGACGGCGTCCTCGCCGACGCGCACCGGATACAGCCGCTGCATGTTCGGCGTGCCGTCCAGGTACAGGATGCGCTCGATGATCTCGTCCGCGTCCTTCATCTCGCCGATCGACTCCTCGCGCTTCTTCTTCGACAGGCGCTCGTAGCCCCAGTTCTCGCACATCTTGTGGTGGATGAAGTACTGGTTGATCGCGGTGAGTTCCGCCGTGAGGACGTCGTTCAGCGCTTCGATGATCGCGGCATCACCCTGCATCGCGTGTCTCCCGACTCGTGGTGTCGGGACAGACTATCGATGCCCCTGCGCGCGTCCACTCAAACGAAATTGAAAGTGGATGTCGGCGACGGCCGTCGCGGGCGTTCGGGCTAGCTGGCGGCGACGGCGCCGGGTCCCGACGTGGAGCCATTGCCCGCGGCGAGCTCTTCGTCCATCACCTGGAGCACGCTGGGGCGGCAGCCGCCGCAGGTGCGGCCCGCCTGGCAGGCGAGCGCCACCTGCCGGTACGAGCAGGCGCCCTCGCGCACCGCCTGGCGGATGGCGCGGTCGTTGACGGCCTTGCAGTGACAGACGATCACGGGGGGCAGGATACCATCTTGAAAATGAAGTTCAAAGTCGTTTTCGGCGGTTCGGGCCGCCTCGGACCGGATCCGTCCGGAGCGGAATTCTGCATATGAAACAGTGGTTTGGGAGCCAGGGCCGGCGTGACCGCGGCTGACACGCGGCCGGGCGATCGTGAGAAGATGCCCGGGAGAGCATCGCGGGAGCGATCGGGGGATCAGGTGGGGGAAAACCGCATTCGCGGCGGGGTGCGCGTGCTGCGCGGTGCGCGGCGGGTCCAGGCGGACCTGCTCGACGCGGTCGATCGCGCGCTCGACGTCGCGCCGGACGCGCCCGGCGTCTTCGAGCGGCCGCTGCGCGTCGTCGTGCCGTCGCGCAGCCTGCGCCAGCACGTCTCCGCCGCCATCGCCGCCCACCGCGGTCGCGCCGCCGTCGGACTGCGCGTCGACACGCTCGGCGGACTCGCCTTCGAGCTCTTGTCGCGTGCCGGCGAGCCGGTGCCGGATCCGCTGCTGTTCGGGCTCCACGTGCGTCGCGAGGCGCGCCGCGAGCGGGCGCTGGCCGAGGCGCTGGAGGATCGGGTCGACGGCTACGCCGCCGTCGCCGCCGCGGTGGACGACCTGCTCGACGCCGGCTTCGAGCCGGCCCACGCCGACGTGCTGGAGGAGCACCTGGCCGAGCAGGGCATCGGGCGCGACGCGGCGCGGCGCGCGCGGGCGCTGGTGCGGGTGGCGGCGCGCGTCGCCGCGCGGCTCGCTGCGCCGGGCGCGCCGGGCGACGGCCCGGGCCACCGCTCGCAGTGGATGGTGCGCGCGCGCGAGGCGCTGCTGCGCGATCCGGATCGGCTGCCGCAGCGCGCACTCTTCCTGTACGGCTTCGCCGACGCCACCGGCGTGCAGGCCGACCTGGTGTCGGCGCTGGTCGAGCGGCTCGGCGCCACGCTGTGGCTCGACGCGCCCCCCGACCCCACCCACCGGGAGCGGCGCGCCGGTCCGCGCTTCGGCGCCGCCTACCGCGAGCGCTTCGCCGGCGCCGGGGAGCCGGCCGGAGATGCGTCCGAGCCGGCGGGATCGACCGCGCGGGGCCGCGTCGCGCTGCTGCGGGCGCCGACGCCGGCGGCCGAGGTGCGCGCCGTGGCGCGCAGGCTGCGCGACCGCATCGACGCCGGCACGCCCCCCGAGCGCCTGGCCGTGGTGGCCCGCGACCTCTCGCCCTTCCGCACGCTGCTGCGCGGCCAGCTGCGCCGCCACGGCGTGCCCTTCTCGGGCGCCGACGCGACCGGCGCCGCCACCGCCGAGCGCCGCCGCATCGAGGGGCTGCTGCGGCTCGTCGCTCCCGACGCGTCGCCCTCCATGGAGACCTGGCTCGACGTGCGCGACGACCTGGGCCCGGTCGCCCGCGCCGACCTGCGAAGCGCCTGCCACCGGCGCGGAGCCGTGCGGGTCGAGGACGTGGCGCCGGCGCTCGGAGCGTCGGGGGCGTCGCGGGCGGCCGCCGCGCTGCTGGCGGCGCTGGCGGCGCGGCCCGGACGGGCTCCGCTCGCGGAGCACGCCGACTGGCTGCGCGGTGTGGTCCGGGTGCTCGGCTGGCGCGACGCGACGCCGGGCCACGCCGCGGTGGACGCCGCGCTGGGTCGCCTGCCGGCCGCGCCCGAGGTCGACGCCGGCGAGTTCGCGTCGTTGCTGGCGCGTGGGCTCGAGCCCGCCGGCTGGGCGCCGCTCGGCGGGGTGGGCGGCGGCGTGCAGGTGCTCACCGTGATGGAGGCGCGCGCGCGCTGCTTCGACGGCGTCTTCGTGCTCGGGCTCCAGCGCGGCGCCTTCCCGCGCAGCGTCCGCGAGGATCCGCTGCTGCCCGACGCGGTGCGCGCGCGGCTGCGCGAGGTGCTGCCCGACCTGCCGATCAAGCGCGACGGCCACGACGAGGAGCGCTTCCTGTTCGCCCAGCTCCTGTGCGCCGGCGACGAGGTGACGCTCTGCTGGTCCGACACCGGCTTCGAGGGCCGGCCGCAGCCGCGCTCGCCGCTGCTCGAGTCGGTCGAGCGGGCGGGGCTGGCGGCGGAGACCGGGGTCGCGCCGCCGCTCCACGCCCCCGAGCCCGTCGGTGCGCGGCTGCCCGTCGGCGACCACCTGCTCCAGGGTGGCCTGTACGCGCCCCGCTCCGGCTTCGGCGAGGCGCTGGCCCGGGCGGTCGGCGAGCCGGAGGCGGCGGCCCGGCTGGCGGTGCTCCAGGAGATCGATCCGCGCGACGGGCGCCGCGAGGAGCTGGGACCCTACTTCGGCTTCGTGGGCGACGTCGGCGCCGACGAGGTGCGCGGCGGTCCGCTGTACGTGACGCGCCTCGAGGCCGTGGCGCGCTGCCCGTGGCAGGCGTTCCTGACCCGCGTGCTGCGGCTCGCGCCGGTGCCCGACGCGGCCGGCGACCTGCCGGCGGCGGCCGACGCGCGGCTGCTGGGCAACGTCGTGCACGGGGTGCTCGAACGCATCGTGGACCGTCCGCTGGAGGATCCCGCCGAGCTGTCGCGAGACGCGCGCCCGGTCGCCTGGCCCGACCCGGCCACGCTGGACGATTGGCTGCTCGATTCGGCGCGGGAGGCGATGCGCGACGACGCGATCGCGCTGCCGGGCTACGCGCGGGTGCTCGCCGAGCGGGCACGCCCGCTGGTCGAGCGAGCGCGTCTGCTCGACTGGACGCCGGAGCCGCCGCGGGTCGTCGCCACCGAGGCGCACGGGGTCGCACGGGTCACCGACGCGAACGGGCGCTCGCGAGAGATCCTGTTCAAGGCGGATCGGGTCGATCGCGTGGGGCAGGACCTCGTGTTCGTCGACTACAAGACCGGCAAGTCGGACGCCAACCAGAAGACGCCGGCCAGGCGGCTCGAGGCCTTCCGCCAGGCGGTGGCAGCGGGGCGGTTGCTGCAGGCCGGCGTCTACGCCCGCTCGGTTCCCGGCTCGCGCGGTCGCTACCTGTTCCTGAGCGACAAGGTCAACGACGAAGCGCGCCTGCTGGAGGCCGACGCCTCGCTCGACCCGACCTTCGACGCGACGCTCGCGACCCTGCTCGAGGTCTGGGACCGGGGCAGCTTCCTGCCGCGGCTGCGCCAGGCGGATCGCGACGAGGAGCCGGGCAGCTGCCGCTTCTGCGAGGTGCGCGACGCCTGCCTGCGCGGCGACTCGGGCGCGCGGCGTCGCGTGGAGCGCTGGGGCGAGGGGGACGGGGCGTCGCAGGGTGCGGCCGAGCGGGCCGCGCTGGCGGCCTACGCGCTGGGGGTGGAAGCGTGAACGCTCCCGCCGACGATCTGCGCACCCTCGACGCGGCCGCCCGCGCCCGCGCCCAGCGCGAGCTCGAAGCGCCCCTGGTGCTGGAGGCCGGGGCGGGCACGGGCAAGACGGCCACGCTGGTGGCGCGCATCCTGGCCTGGAGCCTGGGGCCGGGCTGGGAGCGGGCCGTCGCCGCCCTCGACGACGCGACCGACGACGCCGTGGCGGCGCGGGTGCTGTCGCGCACGGTGGCGATCACCTTCACCGATGCCGCCGCTGCCGAGATGGCCACGCGGGTCGAGCAGGCGCTGCTGGCGGTGGAGCAGGGCGAGGCGGTGGTCGGTCTCGACGCGCAGGCGCTGCCCGACGAGGCGTCGCGCCGGCCCCGCGCGGCGGCGCTGCGCGACGCCCTCGACCACCTGGTGGTGCAGACCCTCCACGCCTACGCGCGCCGTCTGCTCACGGCCCATCCCTTCGAGGCGTCGCTCCACCCGCGCCTCGAGGTCGACGCCGACGGGCTCGAGCAGGAGTCGGTGGTGCGACGCGTGCTCGAGGACGCGCTGCGCCGCGCCTACGCCGAGGGCGGCGACGCCCTGGCGCTCGCCGCCGACGGCCACGGACCCCACGAGCTGGAGCAGGAGCTGCGGGCGCTGCTCGACGAAGGCGTGCGCGCGGCCGACCTGGCGGGCGATCCGGTGTCGGACGAGCGCCTGGCCGCGCTGCTCGGTCGGGTGCGCGAGGCACTCTCCCGCTTCCGGGAGGCCGAGCAGGGTGTGCTCTCGGGCGTGAAGCGGGGCGGGGTCACCTTCGAGACGCTCGACCTGCTGGGCTGGCTGGAGACGGCGCTCGCCCGCGACGCGCCCGCCGCCGAGACGCTCGGCGACCTCACGTCGCGGCTGGCCGACGCCGAGAAGCCGATCGCGCGCCTGAAGGCGTGGGCCCAGGGCCGCTTCAACAAGGGCGAGGGCGCGGCCCTGGGCGACCGGGAGGGCGCCGTGGCGGCGGCCGCCGCGCACCTGGCTCCGCTGCTCGCCCACGTGGCGGCACTGCGCCTCGACGCCCTGCGCCGCGCCGCGCGCCTGCTCGCGGGCCTGCTCGCGGAGGTGGAGGCGGAGCTCTCGCGCCGCGGCATCGCCACCTTCGCGACGCTGCTCTCGGACGCGGCCGCGCTGCTCGAGCGCCGCCCCGACGTGGCCGCGGCGATCCGCCGCGACGTCGACCAGCGGCTGGTCGACGAGTTCCAGGACACCGATCCGCAGCAGTGCGCGATCGTCGCCGCGCTGGCGCTGCCGGAAGGGGGCGGGCAGGGCGAGCGCCCGGGTCTGTTCCTGGTGGGGGATCCCAAGCAGTCGATCTACGGCTGGCGCGACGCCGACCTGGCCGCCTACGAGGCCTTCGTCGCGCGGGCGCTGGCCCAGGGCGGCGAGCTGCACCGGCTGTCGGTGAACATGCGCTCGCTGCCGGCGGTGCTGGACGAGGTGGAGCGGGTGATCCGGCCGGTGATGCGCCGCGAGGCCGGCGTGCAGCCGGCCTTCGAGCCGCTGGTTCCCTCCGAGCGCAACGCGGGCCGGCGCTTCGAGGCCGGCGAGCGCTTCGCCGGCGTCGAGTACTGGGTCGCCGCCGACTGGGACGCCGAAGCGGCGGCGCCGGCGTCGACCTCGGCCGGCGACGCCACGCGGCGCGAGGCGCGGGCCCTGGCCCACGACCTGGCGGCGCTGCACCGCGAAGGCGTGCCCTGGTCCGACGTCGGCGTGCTGTTCCGCAGCCGCGGTGACTGGGACGTCTACCTGACCGCCCTGCGCGAGGCGAACGTGCCCTTCGCCGTGGAGGGCGATCGCAGCTACTACCGGCGCCGCGAGATCATCGACGCCAGCTGCTGGGTGCGCTGTGTGCTCGACCGCAACGACCGGCTGGCGGTGGTGGGGGCGCTGCGCTCGGTGGTGGTGGGCGTGCCCGACGCGGCCTGGCGTCCGCTCGAGTCGCAGCGCTTCCTGGAGCGCGTGGCCCGGCTCGGGTCCGCCGACCCCGCCGCCGACGACGCGGCGCTGGGCGAGCTGGAGGAGCAGGTCGGCCGGGTGGTGGCGGCGCTGCCCGGCGACGTGCCCGGGCTCGCGCGGGTGGCCGGCTGGGAGCGCAACCTGCTGGCGGCGCTGCGGCGCATCGCCGCGCTGCGCGTCTGCTTCGACCGCGAGCCCGCCGACGTGTTCGTCGAGACGCTGCGCGAGTCGCTGTGGATCGAGGCGAGCGAGGCGGCGCGCTTCCTCGGCCCCTGGCGCGTGGCCAACCTGGAGCGCTTCTTCCGCGACCTGACCGAGCGGCTGGCCGCCGGCGACGACACCCACGCCGTGCTGCGCGCCCTGCGCCACGCCGTGGCCGAGGAAGAGGAGATGGAGGAGGAGCCGCCCCACGACGCCGCCAGCGACGCCGTGCAGATCCTCACGCTCCACGGCGCCAAGGGGCTCGACTTCGAGCACGTCTACCTGATGCAGCTCCACAAGGGCACCGGCGAGCGTCCACCGCCGCGGCTCGACGCGGCGCGCGTCGACGGCCGGCTCGAGCTGCGCCTGCTGGGCGTTCCCACCCTCGGCTTCGACCGCGCGGCGGCGCGGCGGCGTCAGGTGGGCGAGGCCGAGCACGTGCGCCTGCTCTACGGGGGCATGACGCGGGCCAAGCGCCGGCTGGTGCTGTCGGGCGCCTGGTCCGCGTTCCTGACCCGCGCGGGCGGGCTGCGCCACGTCGATCTGCTGGCGGAGCGGCCCGGCCTGCCGTCGGCCGAGCGGCTGGCCGAGGCGCTGCGCGGGGGCGGCGCCCACTTCGACGAGGACGGCGCGCGCTTCGTCGTCCCCGCGCTGCGCGGCGAGGAGGCGTCCGCGCCGTCGCCGCGGCGATCGACCCCGGGCGACGCGCCGCCGCTGCGGCCGGAGGAGGACGCGCGGCGCCGACGCGAGGCGGCGCTGCGCATGCAGCGTCCGCTCGGCGCCGCCCGGCCCGCCCTCGGCGCGCTGCTCCGGATCGTCGCGGGCCGACCGGCTGGCCGCGGCGCCGAGCGGACGCTGCATGCGCAGCGCCGCCTCGCGTCGGCGCCGCGCGTCCT